>JBKGHI010000001.1:0-181660 GCA_046520405.1 Myxococcus sp. 1LA | reverse complement strand
CAGGTAGTCCTGCTGCACATTCCAGGGGCGGAACTTCTTGCTCATGCACGGCATTGACCACGGGGGCCTCCTTCCGGGCAAGCCCCCCGTGATTACCGCGACAGGCTCCTAGAGAAAGCCGAGAACGCGTTCGCGCAGGGCTTCCGAGGGGCGGCCCGTCAGGACCGCCACGGCGAGGCGGCGGCCCCGAAACCCGCCTCAATCACAGTAGTACGTCGGAGCCAGCTCCAGGACGCGCTGCTCGGCGATGGGGGAGAGCGCGCGCAGGCGTGAGAGGAAGAGGGGCGCCTTCATCCCCATTCCGATGAAACCCCAGACATACGAACGCTCCTGGGACTCGGACAGGAGCTTGTGTTCCTCCGGAGTGAACGTGCGCCCCACCGCCTTCTCCAGAGTCTGGAGATCGAGCGCGAGCTGGGCGTTCAACGTCCCCCGCAGCGCCTGGAGCAACTCCCCGTACTCCGTGAGGGCCTTGTCCAGCGTATCGGGTTCCCGGGCGAGGATCTTCTGCGCCTCCAGGAAGTCCAGCCGGGTGTGCTGCGCTTCTTCGAGCCAGTGGTGCTTGAGCAGGTTGCAGAACAGCGGGTCCAACGTCTCGGTCTTGTTTCCGCGAACCGTCTCCAGATAGTGCTGCTGCGTCATCAACTCCAGGTGCAGGTTGAAAATGAGCACCCCCAGGTTCGACTTCGCCATGATGGCCCGTGCCACCTCGACGTGGTTGTCGAGCAGGGCGGGGACAACCTTGAACCCCCGGGCGAACGCGCCGGTGAAGCGCGCGAAGAGCTGCTGGTGCTTCAGCTCCTCCTCCGTGAAGCGCAGGAGCGCGCGCATGTGCGTCGCGTTGCCGTGCAGCTCCAGGCTGGCGCGCTGCGCGGCCAGGGCAACGGCGTACTCCTCCAGGAACAGGAACAGGTGCGCATAGCTGTTGGAGCGGATGTGATTCAGCATCAGCCGCTCCTCGGCGCTCAGGAAGGGAATGGCTTCCGCGCCTGTCAGCGCATCCGAAAGGAACCGGCGACTGAAATCCAGGACCGTGTCCTTGGGCAACAGCTCATCAAGACGCCAGGACATCTTCTCTGAGCTCTGGATACAGGATTGATACTCCAGGGTCTGGTTCAACACTTCATTCATTTGCGAAGCATTGGTTTGCATTGTTTTCAGGTCCTGGCAGGAGCGCCGTGCGCTCAGATGTTGATGCGCTGGGGAACGGCCGAGGGGATGAAGTAGGGGTACGGGAAGAGGCGCGTCGTATTGCGCTGCTGGATGGTAGCGCCGATATGCGCCAGGTCGCCCTGGAAGATCTCCAGGTGGTTGTGTATGTGCCGGGTCTTGAACCACATGGGGCGCAGTGCCCGCGCCACTGCAACACCAATGCCAGTCGTCTCCATGCGGAGGCATGCCCACTCCTCACGTGTGCGGGCGGTCTCCATGCTCCGGCAGTCGCGTGGGGTGGTCCCTTGGGGGGAAGCGCGGCCCTGCGGCATCCACCGCACATCAGGACGCCTCAGCGCATGGCCCAAAGCGTAAGGGTAGGAATGGCCGTCGGACCTGAGACGCATCATGTGGGCATGCATGACGCGTCATGGGATGTCGCTGACGTGTCAATGATGGGTACATGCATCCTCTCAAGCGAGGCGCCTCCCTCCTCGGCCAGCCAAAGCTGACACAGCGCGTCTGCCGGAATGCTCCGCGCCCGCCAACGCCCACGGCGGCTCCTCTGGCGCCGCGGGTGGACGTGCGGCCCCGGGCGGGAATCGGCTGCGACGCGTGTCGTTACACCGGTGTCAAGGGACGCGCGGGTGCGGGGCTTCCGCACGACATATGACGCGCCTTTCAATCCCTCAGCGTGAGCATCACCCGCTTCATCCCTCTGGAGAAGGCCAGTCGAGCGGCGCTGCGCGACGAAGCGGCCAGTGTTTCGCGCCCCCGCATGCCGGCGCGTCCAGGCTGCGGAGACAGCTCGTTGGCGCCCCCTTACGCGCATTGACGCGGCCTCGGCGGAGGCACGACGCGCGTTGACCCGCTCCAATGAGTGACGCCGCAGCCGAAGGAGGAGTGGCGTCAGGATGACGAGGGGAACGCCCCAGAGGCCACCTGAGAGGCTTCCGGCGCCGCCTTCGCGAAGAGCACCAGTCCCCCAAGGAGGATGTGGAAGACCGCGATGGCGCTGATGAACAGGGCCAGTCCCGGTGTCGTCACCCCCTCGCCCTCCGGGAAGCTGCGGCGCGGGTCGCTGTGGCCATGGACCACCTGGATGCGGTCCCCCACGCGCAACCGCTTCCACAGCTTCGACGAGATGTTCCGCCGGTGCTCCAGCCGCGTGGTGCCGTCCACGGGGGTGAAGGCGTAGATGAGCACGTAGTCGCTGTCATCCGTGCCCGCGAGGAACATCTTCTTCACCACCGTGCCTTCCGCGACCCGCCCCTCGCGGACGATGCGCAGGTCGCGCTGGTAGCTCCCCCCGACCGCCACGGTCATGAAGACCCCCAGCACCACGAACACCCCACCCAGGATTCGTGCCGCGATGTGGGCCATGCCGTCCCTCCTCCCGTGCCTCCCCCTCTAAGGGGGTGGAGGCTGACGCGAAATGGCGCTCCCGTGAGGCGTCTCACCGCGGCCCCAGCACCGCGTTCTTCACCTGGAACAATGCGACGTTCACCCACCTCAGTGTTTCGCCCTTGAGAGCAAGGGGCGTCGAAGTTGCCTACGCGGGCCGCGACGCCCTGAGTCGGCGGCCGGCCGCGATGACCCGGCAGGCGCAGGACTCCAGGAGCTGTCCGCCAGCCTGGAGGTGCTTGACGACGCGTTGGATGCGGAGGTCGGAGTTTGCCGTGCCCATGCCGGCCCCACCGCATATTCCCCGAGCACGGCTTCAGCAGCGCCGCAGGACTCGAAGTTCAGTCGCAGGCACGGCGGCACTCACCCACACACTTCGACTTGTTCTTGGCCCCCTTGCAGTTGCTGTTGCACGCGCGCTTGCACTGGGTGACCGCTGCGGAATCACCGCTCTCGGTGCCGCCTGTACCTCCCCCAATTCGGTCGCTCCGTCCTGAATGCCTGAAGGCTGAGTCCGGCAGCGCGTCACGGCGAATGAGCGAGGCGCGCCCGCCGAAGCGACTTCTTCCCTGACACGGGGGGCCTACAGCAACTGCAAAGACGCTTGGATCAAGCGCATCGAGGCCGAGGCGCTCGCCTTTTATTCGGTGCGCTGAACGCGATGGGCCCTCGACGGGGTAGCCAGAGCATCCGAGAGCGGCCGGGCATTCGCACGGTGCCCAGCGCGCCTCCCCAAATGTCTCGTCTATGCGCCAGCAGCGAGCGCGTCAGCGAGGCGAGGAAACCTGGGCCTGAAGCCGAGTTCTTCGCGGATGCGGCGACCATCGAGGAGCGCGTCAAAACCGCGCGCGAACGCAGCGTTCGAGCCGTCAGGCGGCAGCGCGCCCACCGACGCGAATAGCGTGGCGATGTCGGGGGCCTCGTCGTCGACGACGTTGTAGATACGATGCGCAGGCGAAGGCGCATCGAGCAAACGGACGACGGCCTGTGCGACGTCGGCGTGGTGGCCAATCGACAGGCGTTGGGCCGCCGGGAAGCTGCGCATCACCGGTATCACCTCCTCGATGTGAGGATCGCCGTCGCCGTACACGAACGGCAGGCGAAGCACGCGCACGTCGAGCCCTTCGAGTCCAAGGAGGAAGCGCTCGGCGGCAAGCTTGCTCACCGGGTATGCAGCAGTTGGCTCGCAGGGGTCATCCTCGCGGGCGAGGCGGCCACCATTCGAGCCGTAGACCAGGCCGGTGCTCGTGAAGATGAAGCGCTTCACGGAAGCGGCACGGGAGGCGCTTGCGAGGTGCTGCGTGCCGAGGTCATTGACCGCGTGCGCTTGCTCGGGAGTCGCGCCGCGGAAGAAAGCGGCGCAGTGGACCACGGCGTCGACGCCGCGCACCGCAGCCGCGAGCGAGTCCACATCGAGCAGATCACCCTGGGCGAGCTCGACACGCGCTTCGTTCAGGGTGGCGGCGCGCGTCGGATCGCGTACGAGGGCGCGCACTTGATAGCCGCGCTCAGCGAGTCTCTTGGTGAGTCGGCTTCCAACCTTTCCGGTCGCTCCGGTGACAAGAATTTTCATGTGCGGAACGTAGCCATCCGCGACACGGCGAAGATTGGAGAAAACGGACACGCGCACCAACGCTTGCGCAGCCGTCGCGCGCGCGCCAAAGTCAGCTCATGCACGCGGGCCCTGTCCATCACAGTCGCATTGCGCCGAGCGCATCGGTCGCGTCCGCCGTCGCGGCGCTGCTCGTGGACGAGCGCGACCGCGACCTACCGGGCGTTTTGATTCCGCGTCCGGAGGTCCATCTCGTCATCCGGTTCGGGCCGTCGACGCGGAGTGGTCTCGACGCATACGCATTGGGCGGAAGGCAGAGGGTGCATCGAAAGCTCATTCGCAGCGGGCAGCGGACCGTGACGGCGCGTCTTCACCTGGGCTCGCATGAGGCGGTGCTCGGCGTGCCGGCCTCCGCGATTGCCGGAGGCATCGTCGCGCTCGGAGACCTGTGGGGCGATGCCGCAACCCGGCGGCTCTTCGATCGGCTCGGCGACACCCGCAGCGCGGCCGATGCGGCTGCAATCCTGGAGAGCGCGATCGCCGAACGCCTCGCGCTCACGGGCGGACGCCGCGCCCGCGCGCAACTCGCCCTCGACGCCGCCGAGAGGCTAACGAGCGCGAATGTGAACGCCGTCGCTGTCGACATCGGTGTGAGCGAGAGGCATCTCCGTCGCGTGTTCCGTGAAACCGTCGGAGTGAGCCCCAAGGCATTCGCCAAGCTTGTCCGCTTCCATCGCGCGCTACGCGCCGCGCTGGAGGACGAACACGCCAACTGGGCGAGCATCGCCGCCGAAGCCGGCTACTACGACCAGGCGCATCTCATCGCCGAGTTCCGCGCGTTTACAGGCGTGACGCCGCAGGGGTTTCTCGGCGAGCTCCGCGCGGCTCCGTTGCTCGGCTAAGAGCTTATTCCGGTAGGAACGAGTGGAACCGAGCAAGGATGCCCAACGCGTGGTGCAGCATCCCCAGATATGTGTCCTCGCGATTCTCCATCCCATTCACAGTCGCCTCGCCTCGCCCGATGCCGCGTGGCGCGACAGCGGCTTCCTCGACGTGTCACGCCGGTAACTGAATTGAGCCAGCGCTTCGCCCGGCGCATAATGTTTTGCCCCGTTGAGGGCCGCGCTCCGGCGGCGCGAGGGGCCTCGACTCAGGGAGACATCATGCGGAAACTCGTGGTGCGCCTGGCGGCGCTGTCGTTGGCGACGTTCGGAGGATCTGCGCTGGCCGCGGGCAAGGCTGGTGCGCCGGGGTTCGCGGTAAAGCCCCTCACGGAGCAGGACCTGACGGACCACGCGGGTGCTGGCTGCACGCTGGAAAAGGGGAATGCGGTCTACTGGCTCGACGACTTCCAACAGGCCGTGGTGCGCGTGGACGGGAAGGTCTTCGAGCTCAAGCCGCGCAATGAGGACACCAACCTCTCTACCCTCGAGAAGAAGGGCGACACAATCCAGTACGCCGACGCCACCGAGGCACTCACCGCCGAGGTCGTGATGCTCACGAGCAAGACGCTGAAGCTCACTTTGACGAAGGAGGGCAAGACGGCGTCCGTGGAGAAGCTGAAGCTATCCTGCGGAGACTGAGCATGGGGCCGGTGCCAGGGGCCCTTCCCGGGCGCGATGCGTTTCAATCCGCCAGCAGGTACCGGCGCGCACGGAGGAAGGGAATTTACCTCGCCTGAGGCATCGGCGTCGGCATCTGGCACTCGTGCCCTTCGAGAGACACAGCGTCGGGACGTAGCCCCCACCCAGGAGCGCATCGTCCCATTCGTCGGCCACGACCAGCCCCCGGAACTTCACGACCCCGGGACGCGTGGCCTCGAGCGTGTCGCGCCTGCACTCCGCGGTGAGCACCGACGACCGCTTCATGTAATGGCACTCGACGACGAGACACGCATCCTCGGGACTCAGGGACTCCATGGCCGTCGCCCGCGCGAGCAGCGGCCCCAGGGCTTCGACGCGTGCCGCGCGCGCCCGCGGCACCCGCTGCATTCCCCAGACGAACGCCCCACCCAGCAACAAGGCCACGACCAGCACGCCACCAACGAGCCATTTCAGGATGCGCACCGAGTCCCCTCCTCTTCGACCGCCCCTGGGAAAGCTCCGTCTCGCGCTAGCGCGCGCTGCCCACCGGGGCCCCTAGACGCTGCTCATAGGCCTCCAGCGTCCGCCTCCAGGCGGGCCGTTCCTCACAGCGCTCGCGATAGGCGGAGACCCGCGGGAAGCCATCAAACACGCCCGCGTTGCGCCCCTCACGCAGGACCGTCGCCATCAGGATGTCCGCCACGGTGAACGCCTCGCCTGTGAGATAAGGACGGTCTCCCAGCCAGTCCTCCAGCGCGCTCAGCACGCGCTCGGCATACTTCACCAGGCCGGGACGCCGCTGCGCGCCGGTGGGATCCGCGGCGCCGAGCAGGTCGACCATCAGAATCTGGAACAGCGGGGGCTCCACGCTGTTGAGCGCGGCGAAGCACCAGCGTGTCACCTGGGCGCGGCCTTGAACATCCACGGGAAGCAACCTGCCCGCCTTCTCCGCCAGGTACAGGAGGATCGCCCCCGACTCGGTGAGCACGAAGCCGTCGTCGTCGAGCACCGGCACCTGGGAGAAGGGGTTCAGCCGCCGGAACGCCTCGCTCTGGAGTTCCCCCGCCGGATGGTCCACGCCGTGCACCCGATAGGGCATGCCGAGTTCCTCAAGCATCCACAGGATGCGCAGCTCGCGCGTGACCCCCACGACCTTCGAGTTGACGCGGCCGAAGCCGTAGAGCGTGAGCATTCCAGCAGTATTGGTGCCCGACCACCCGGTGTCGATGACAGCGCAGCATTGACTCCTGCGGAATCCCAGGGGTGGCCCGCCTCTCGGCCGAGCACCCGCTACAGGAACTCGTCTCCTCCCCCAGTCTCCGGCTCCTGTGCGGAGAGGAGAACCTCCCCGGGCCGCTGCTCCACGCGGAGGCCCAGTCCCATGGCCGTCAACTCCTCGAGCGCGGCCAGGGCCTCCATGACGGGCTGGACATCGGCAACCCGGGCAGGCACGGCGATGCGCTCGAGACGCGAGCCCACCCGTTCCAGCAGCGCGTGCGGGGGGAGTGCCTCGATGTATCGGCCATACAGATAGGCGGGCGCAATCAGATGGGCGACCTCGGAGGGCGAGACGGTCGCGACATACGTATCGAAGCGCGCCCTCACCTCCTCCACCGAAGTGTCCTGACGCCACAGGCCAGGCAGGGAGCGCAGGAAGTCCATCAACGGTTGCGACCAGGACGCGCCCATCTGGGCCGAGGCGACCTCCAGCGCCCGCTCGGCGCGGGCGGAGTCAGGCTCGGCGAAGAACAGCGGCAGCACCTCCTCGATGCCTGGTGTGTAAAGGGGCTCGGTGAGTATCTCCGGCGCACCCGCGAACGAGCGCAGCGTCTCGGGTTCGAGTGGCTCCCCCGCGAGCCAGTGGCACCACAGCGCCACGAGAGAGCCCGCGGCGAGCGACGCGCGGCGCAGCAGGTGGGGCCGAGCCTGCTCCACGCCTCCGAACAACAAGACGGTCACCAGGTCCTCGGCGGAAGGCCCCTCGGGGAACTCGAGCGCATCCGCCCCCGTCCAGCGCGCGTACCGTTTGCGCTTCAGGTCGCGCTGGACCTCGCGCGCCACCTCGCTCCACGCGGACCAGGGCACACCGAGCGCCGCGTAGTCCGCCCGGAGTCCCTCGTCCGCGGGGGCAGAGACCTCGTTGGGGCGCTTCTTGAAGTCGGCCCGCACGCGCTTGAGTTCCTTCGCGAGCGCGGGCAACTCCTCCGCCGGACAGCCGCCGGTCAGGAGCCGGAGGCGGGAGATGGGAACGCCGTGCAACTTGAGCAGCCAGGATTTGAACGCCGACCAGGCGGGTGCGGAGAGGTGTCTGGATTCCACGGTCTGTCCTCGAACAGGCGCCAAGCCCGCTCCCCCGCGATGGGGCGTCGGGCCACACTCGCTACGTCGAACCAAGCCTCATGAGGACTTCGGCGACTCCATCCGAGTGATGTGGGTTCTCGCTGCGCATGGTGTGGAAGCCACACTTCTCGAGGACGCGGATCGACGCGAGGTTGTGGAGAGCGACCCACGCATGGAGCGGCCGGACGGGCTCAAGCGTGAGAAACTCAGCGAGGGCCCGAGTGGCGATGCCCTTGCCCCAATGCTCGCGACCAATCCAATAGCCAACGAGGCGCATGGCATCCTGTTCCCAACTGCCGATGTTCCCAACGACCACGTGGCCCATCACGATGGTGCGGGTGATGTTTTCAGGGCGGAGAACATTGGTGCGCCAGTGCGTCATGAACGCGTCGCGTTCCCGCGATGGAAACGCGGCCATGCGCAGCGACTCTGGGTCGCGCTGGTGTTCGAAGAAGATGGGAAGGTCTTCATCTGTGACGCTGCGGAGGATCACTCTGGAATGGCTCCGTCCAGTCTGCGGCGCGAGGGAGGTCGCGAGGCGAAGGGCGGAAGGGTTCTATCTTGCTCAGGCATGACGAAGCGCGGGAATTTGGACCGGTCCGTCGTTCCCGTCCCCGTGCCGTCCAGTGCGGCGGCTGCGGCCCTGGTGCAGGCCCAGCGCGACACGCCTGCGCCGTTCAAGAGACAAAGTCATGCAAGCCAGCCCCAGTCGGCCTCCTCCAGGAGCGGGAGCTGTCCTCTGCGGAGCCTGGCGGAGACCTCCTCACGCCAGGACTCCCGTCCGCCCGGGAGCGGCCAGGCGCGTGAGACGGTTCCCCTCGGGGCGGGGTCAAAGTTGAGCAGCAGCATGCGGTTGACGCGGTCGACGGTCTCCGGCGTCGCGCCAGCGCGCAGTTGGAACTCCGCGCTGAACAGGGCGCCCTCCTCGCGGACGGCGTTCCAGGGGCGAGGCCGGTCAATGAACGGCCACAAGCCCAGCAACGAGGGCTCCACGCCTTCGAGCAACGCGGCGAGCAGCCGGTCATGGCCATCCAGCACCACCCACTTCGCCAGGATATCCACGAAGAGCAGCAGCACGGGCGGTAACGTCCCGTCCCTCGCGCGCTTTCGCCAGCTCTTCACGCGCCCATCCTCGGCAGCGGAGAGCGCACGCAGTCCCAGCACGGCTCCCGGCCGCTGTTCCGGCAGGGGCTCCCACCAGTCTTCCTTCCACGCAAACAGGAACCGCGTCACGGCGGCCAGCGAATGCGGTGGCATCGGAGGCTGACCGAAGCCCCACTCCATGGGGGAGACCGGGTGCCGCTCCGCCTTCTCCGCCGCGATGGCATGCACAGGGCGCAGACACCATTGGCCCGCGTGGAGTACCGGCAGGGGCGCCTCCACGAGTGCACGCGCCACCCGCCAATTCCAGGCCTCCCACCACGCCTCGGAGCCGGGTGAGGACTCCACGGCCCGGACCTCGGGTGCGGACAGCGCAGGCAGGATTTGAGGGGCGGGGGCCGTTCCCCGGACGAAGGCCGCGCGGTCCCAGTAGGAATCGATGCGGGTCCAGAGCAGCGTCTGTCCCCCGCCTCGCAACCGGATCCGGTAGTCCGGAGCAGCGTCCAGATGCACCGAGGGTCGTCGCCCCCAGCGCCCCGTGGAGGGCACGCGCAGCAGGAGTCCAGGGCCTGGGGTTTCCAGTCCCCAGTTCCGGGTGTCATCGGCGACGATGGAGACTCCTGGGTTCATGCGACGGGCTCCTCACGCTGGCTGGTATCGACGGACCCGTGGAGCGTACCCCGTAAGACGCCTGTGCCGCCGACCGCGCGCACTGCGCGAACGGCCCATTCCGGAGCAACTGCCCTACCGCTGGACCTCGGCCCCGTGCTGCCGGCGTTTCGTCTCGATGTTCCGCAGCCGCACGAACTCATCATCCCGCGGTGCGTGAGGAGACAGCCACGGCCGATGCAGCCGAGCAGTAAGTGCGGGGCACGCTGAGGCGGCATATTGCACCACCAGCGCCGCGCCCCCCAGCGGTGCTTCCTGCATGAGGGTCGGGAGCTGGGCTCCGACATGCCGAACCGAGTTTGCGGCTGCCATTTCAGCGCGGCGGCACGCGCTTTCGAACGCCGCCTACCCTCTATCCTGCGCAACCGGGACCCAGCTCCCCCGGATAGAAACAGGCGCCCTCTGGAAGCCGCACTTGACTGGGGCACAATGGCGGCTGACTCACCGCTGCCGAAGGAGCACTCCACCGAGGGTCGTTGGAATCGGCGCGCGGCTCCGTGCAAAATCAAGGGCAACAGGATGTACTGGACCATCAACGAACAGTCGCACCAGGAATGTCACATGCGCCGTTTCATCTCGCGACTTTCGCTCTCACTGCTTGCACTGATGGGCTGCCGTGACCAACCGAGTGCTGAGGCGCGGTTCTGGCAATGGTTCGAGAGCAATTCAGCTCGACTCGCTCAGCCCTCACAGGACCAAGAGCGCATTTTCGATGAACTCCAAAATGAGCTTTCGAAGGCTCATGATGGGCTCACCTTCGAGCTCGGTCCAGTGGTGAATGGGAGCCGAGAGCTTGCAATCAGCGCGGACGGTATCAAGGAGCACTTCTCAGCAGTGCAGACACTCGTTGCGGCCGCGCCCAAGCTCCCCAGATGGCGTGTCGTTGCCTTCCGGCAAAGGAAAGGCCCAGGATACACCGTGCAACTGGGCACATTGTCCCTCAGCCCTGACGACGTGTGGTTCAGAGTGGAGGCGCAACCACGCCAGCCGATACAACTTTTTCTCTATATCAACAACTTCGAACAGGGTGAACGGCAACGGTTTGCGCCAGTAGTGTATCTCTTGCTGGACGACATCCTTGGGGAGTACGACGTGGAAACGAAGATCGACGGCATCGAATTCGATGCGTTGCCGAAGAATCCCAAGGAAAGCGGCTTGCGGCCTCTTCCCGACCTGGCCATTGTCGTTGATGGAATCTTCTCGCCTGATCCTACAGTTGTAGACTGAGTCGCACGCGCCGTGCTCCAAAGTAGCAGCGCATGGCGGAGGCTTGATGGTGGCGTCGCCAGCGCTCTCCTTGGAGGATTACCGCGCAATGGGCAGCATCAGCACCGCAAATGCGGAGACGCCTCGCCACGACGCTCGCGCGAAGGGGGCGACCAGCAATCCTGCTTGTTCTCGCCGGTTCCAGCGTACGGAGGCACTTGTGTCTCGGCCACTCAGCGCTGCATCGACTTGACGAAGTCAATGAACGCACGCAGCGGCGCCGGGAGGTGGTGACGGCCGGGGTAGTAAAGAAACGGCCCGGAGAAGCTTGGCCACCATGATTCGAGCACGGGTTCCAGTTCGCCTCGGTCGATGAAGGGACGAAGCCAATCCTCGAAGTCGTAGATGATTCCAGTGCCCGCCACGGCCGCCTCCACGGCAAGGTCGGTGGTCGTGCCCAGGCCGACAATCAGCGGGCCCTTCGGGTCGACGTGGAGGGCCACTCCGTCGCTTTCGAACTCCCACGCATGCAGCGGGCCACTCATGAACCGCCCTCCCAGGCAGGCATGGTCCAGCAGCTCGCGCGGATGCTGGGGACGCCCACGACGCGCGAAGTATGCGGGCGAGGCGGCTGTCGCGAAGCGCTGGACGCGAGGACCGATGGGAACAGCCACCATGTCCTGCGCGAGCCGCTCTTCGTAGCGGATGCCCGCGTCATAGCCCTCCGCCACCACGTCGACGAGGCGCTCCTCGGCGATCACCTCCAGACAGATGTCGGGGTACTTCGCGAGGAACGGCGGCACGATGCGCGGCAGCACGAGCCGCGCCGCCGCAATGGGGACGTTGAGCCGCAGGCGCCCCGCGGGCCGGTCGCGGAAGTCGTTGACCACATCCAACGCCGAGCGCACCTCGCTGAGCGCGGGCGCGAGCCGCTCGAGCAGCCGAGCCCCTGCGTCCGTCAGCGTCACGCTGCGAGTGGTCCGATGGAGCAACCGGACGCCGAGCCGGGCTTCCAGCCGACGGACAGCGTCTCCCATGCGCGAAGCGCTGCTGCCCGCCACGCGAGCAGCGCTGCGGAATCCGCCCTCGCGAGCGACCGTCATGAAGGCCGTGAGATCAGCGAGCTCATCCATCACTGTGCGGATTTTCGCACGACCTGTTCGGATTGCCACCGATAGTCGTGCAGTACGTCTCTGCGTAAAGGAGGTGGGCAACCTCGCTCAACGAAGGAGCTTCGCCGTGACCCACAGTCACCCCTCAAGCAGCTATCGCATCGGCACACACACCGTCCGCCGCGTGGGTTACGGCGCGATGCAGCTCGCCGGCCCTGGTGTCTTCGGCCCGCCCAAGGACCGCAAGGCGGCAATCACGGTGCTGCAAGAGGCCATCGCCCAGGGCGTCGACCATCTCGACACCAGTGACATCTATGGCCCCCACGTGACCAATCAGCTCATCCGTGAGGCGCTGCACCCGTATCGCGACGGGCTGCTCATCGCCACGAAGGTCGGCGCGGTGCGCGGCCCCAACGGCTCTTGGGAGCCTGCGTTCTCCACCGCGGACCTGGAGCGCTCGGTCCATGACAACCTGCGCAATCTCGGGCTCGAGGTGCTCGATGTCGTGAACTTCCGCGCGATGTTCAGCGCCGCGGGCCCGGCGGAAGGCTCCATCGAGGCGCCGCTCACCGCGCTCGCGGAGCTTCAGCAGCGAGGCCTCATCCGCCACATCGGATTGAGCAACGTCACGCCGACGCAGGTCGCCGAGGGTCGCAAGATCGCCGAAATCGTCTGCGTGCAGAACCACTACAATCTGACGCACCGGCATGACGACGCCCTGATTGACCAGCTCGCAGCCATGGGTACGGCCTACGTGCCGTTCTTTCCGCTGGGCGGGTTCACGCCGCTGCAGTCGAGCGCGCTGAACGGCGTGGCCGCGAGGCTGGGTGCGACACCGATGCAGGTTGCGCTTGCCTGGCTCCTGCACCGGTCCCCCAACGTGCTTCTCATCCCAGGCACGTCATCGGTCACACACCTCAGGGAGAACCTCGCAAGTGCCTCGCTCTCCCTGAGCACCGAGGACATGGACACCTTGAACCGTCTGTCCGAGCGGGCCTGACCTCGTCGCCGGTCCGACAAAGGGCAGGCACAGGGGGTCAGACGCCATGAGGTCGCTCGTGAGACGAGCCGCCCCCCGCCCGAGGAGACGCCTCGCCATGACGCGGGCGCGGAGTCAGAACTCCGCGTCCGGGATGGTGACGACCACCTCTTCCGGATAGGGGATGGACACCGACTCCAGGGTGGACCTGTAGATGCGCCCCTTCCAGTGGACAGAGGGGACGGTGGGGCGCACCTCGTCAGTGTGCCAGCGGCCCTGCGCGTCCGTGAAGCCGTTCATGCCGCCTCCGCCTCCCATGAGGAGCTCCGCGCCAGGGACGGGCTTGCCTCCCGCCGTGAGCACGCGGATCCGCAGCACCGCGGGGTCACTGCGCTTGCGGAGGACCCACTCCACGTCCCGAGCCTCTGGCGTGTCGAGCTCCACCCGTTGGGTGAGGAGGTCTCCATTGGAGGCACTCACCTTCAAGGAGTAGGAGCCAGGCCGGAGGTGGTCCAGCACGAACCGCCCGCGCGCATCCGTCACCACCGTGGCGACTTCCTGCGACGACGGCCCCCGCCTGGTCACCTGCACTCCAGCCATGGGCCGCCGCTCGGGTGAGAGCACCCGGCCTCGCAGCGTGGCCGCGCGCTCGAGCGTGGCGTTGACCCCCGTGTAATCCGCCCGCTCGCGCCCGTTGAAGAAGCGTACCCACTGGCTCTTCCCCGGCGCCTCGACCGAGAGACGCCACTGGATGCGCGGCACGTTCGTGAGCACGAAGGTGCCGTCCGGCCGCACCGGGTAGCGCTTCGTGCCCAGCGCCATCGCGTCATCCCACTCCTGAGTGGGCGTCAGCACCACCACCGCGTCGGGGACAGGCGTGCCCTCGAACTTCACCGACCCTTCGATCCGGCCAGTCTTCCGGATGGGCGGCGGCTTCGGAATCACAGGCGGCTCGAGGCGGCGGATCCGCGTGAACCACGATGGCACGGGCGCAACACCCTCGCTCGAAGCGGCCCCTCGGAGCGTCACCAGGAGCACCCCGTTCTCCGAGTCCGCCACCGCGAGCCGCCTGCCCTCCGGGCTGAACACGATGAGCGGGCGGAGCATGCCGCCGGAGAGAGCAATGGGGGGCGAAGCCCGCCGCCCCGTGCTCGCATCGAGCAGCAGGAGCCCCTCGTCCCCCCCCCGCCGCGGCCAGCAGCTTTCCATCCGGACTGAAGCGGACCTGCCTCACGCTCTCGCGAATCACCTCTGGCTCTGACGTGCGTCCGGTGAGGTCCCACAGTCGAACGGCGGCCTCTTCATGGGACGCCGTCGCCAGCAAGGGCTGCGTGGGGTGGAAGGAGAGCGAGTCCACCTCCTTCGCGTGCCCACTGGGGAGCTCGGAGACCTCGCCAGTCTCCGCATCGATGAGCCGCACCGCTCCGCCCTTGAGCACCGCGGCATACCGGGAGCCGTCGGGCGAAGCCGCAAGCAACGCCACCGGGGCCTCGAGCTGCACGCGCCGGCCTACGGGCTTGCCTGTCGCCACGTCGAACTGCTGCAACTCGGAGGAGTCGTATCCGCAGTCCCCCTTGAAGGCGAGCTTCATGAGCAGACGGCGCCCGGAGGGATGGTACGCGAACGGCAAGCACCGCTTCTGATTCTCCGCGGTCTCCGTTGAGGGCGGGTTCGGCCGGCCCGGGCGCCAGAGCCGCATGCCTTGCTCGGAGTCCTCGAAGAAGCCGAAGGGCTCCTGGGCGCGAGCATCCCAGCTCAGCGTGAGGTTGTAGGGCCTGCGGACGAGCTGGGTCACCCCGGATGGGGTCTTCCATTGGACCTCCTCGCTGGAGAGGTCGACCGGCGCCCCCACGACCTCGCCCTGGGTGATATCGATGAGCTGAAGGTGCCCGCGGGCGGAGGCCAGCAGCAGCGCGGAGTCCGGGATGATGAGCAGGTCGGGCGTCCCCGTGCTGTCTTTCGACGCTCGCAGCTCCACCCGCTGCGAGCGCTCGACGAGGGTGGTGGCCTCGCCCAATCGGGTCAGGGCCTGGCACCCGGCCGCCGCGCCCCGGAAACAGCCCCGCTGGTAGGCTCGCACGGCCTCCTCGCGTCTCTGCAGAGTCTCCGCGCTCGCGCCCGCGTTGACACAGGACTCCACGCGGCCCATCCCGCACGCAGTGAGGTGGTGCTCGAAGGCCCGCTCACCGCTCTGCTCCACGCCGCGCCCCTCCTGGTAGGCCAGGGCGAGGGCCTCACACCCCTCCGCGTCACGTCCTTCCTCGCAGGCGCGCAGGGAGTAACCGGAGGCGGCCTTCAGGTCCTTGGGGAGCCAGGGCCTCCCCTCGCGCAGCACCTCTCCCACGGAGGCGCACGCGCGCGGCAGCCCGCGCTCGCAGGCCCCGAGCAGATGCTGACGCGCCTTCTCCGGCTGGGGCGCCGCACCGTCGAAGCCACTGCCCTCGAGGTTCGCGAGCCGCTCGCACGACAGGAAGGAGCCGAGCTCGCAGCCGCGCGCGTAGCGCTTCGCCGCGCGCTGAAGAGACTTTCTCGTGCCCTCCCCACGCTCATGGGCCAGGCCCGCATGCTCGCAGTCCTCGCTGCTTCCCTCCGTGCAGTCCCGCTCCGCATGACGCAGGAGCCTGTGGTCACGACCGAAGTCCTCGTCGCACACGTCTCCGTAGCTCTCGCAGGCACGGGCGCTATCCGCATCACACCCTTTCTTGAAGGCCTTGCAGGCGGCTCCTTCCCGGACCATTCCTATCGGCCCCACGAACAGCCCCCCCAGGCTCAGGCAACCTTTCCCGTCACCTTCGTCGCACGCTCGTTGGAACAGCACCTTCGCCCTGTCGATGTCCGCCCGTGAGACATCCCCCGAGAGGCCCTCGTCGGCAATCAGTGAGTTCCCCAGCCCCGTGCAGCCCTGCGCCACACCGCGTTCACACGCTTGCTCGTAGAAAGTGCGCGCCCGCTGATCGTCGCGCTCCGCAGCCCCGAACTGCGAGTAGATTTCAGCGAGCAGGTAACAGCCCATCGGCTCGTTACCGGCGCAGGACTGCTCCAGCATGGGGCGCGCCGCCGCGAATTCCTGCTGCCCCCCCCACCCCAGGGATTGCTCCCTGAACAGATGCTCGCAGGCCGTGAAGTGCTTCATCTGGCAGGCCCTGCCGAGCAGCCCGTATCCCCGGTCCTTGTCCGTGGAGAGGACGCTCAGCCCGAACAAGAAGCAGTCGGTGGCATCCCCGCGCTCGCATCCCGCCTCCTCCTCGGGCGCGGGACGCTCCTCGAGGTCCAGGCAGGCTTGCAGGTTCGTGCGGCACTGCTCACGCAAGGAGGGAGCAGCGGCGGTGGGCTCGGCAGGGCGGACCGCGACACATGCGCACAGCGCGAGCAGTACGCAGGTCCAGAGACGCAATGAGTGCAGGGGCATGGCGGGGCCGGAGCCTAAAAGAAGCTGCGTCAAAACGCGCGTCATGCCGGTAAGCGATGCGCACGACGAGCCGCCGGCCCCTCCTCTCCAGCTTGAGCGGATGGCGTTGCCCCTCCAGGAGACGTCCCACCGGGTGAACGCACATGAGACATCAGTCCTCCGAACTCACGCCATGGGAGCGTGATGAATGGTCGAGGGAAGTGGCGGAGCGTCCGCGCAGGGTCGTGGGTGGTCGTTCGTGCGCCCCAGAGGTGATAGGTACGGTGGCCGTGCCTCGGCCCAAGCTGCATAGCGACAAAGCCATCCTCGACGCCGCCATGGGCGTGCTGCTGCGGAGCGGACCGGCGGGCTTCACCCTGAACGACGTGGCCGTCGCGCTGGGGATGTCCCGCGCCGCGCTCATCCAGCGCTTCAAGAACAAGGACACCTTGTACCGCCGGCTGATGGAGCGCTCCGGCGAGCAACGGCGCGACTACCTTGCGACCTTCCCCGTGGAGGTCGGCCCGCGAGGCGTCTGGCGCTTCATCACGGATATCGTCGCGGGGATGGGCACGGGCGAAGGGCTCGAGAGCTACCTGCTCCTCGCCTGGGAGGACCTGCGGGATGTCTCGCTGAGGCGCATGGCGCTTGAACGGAACCTCATGGTCCGGGAAGCCATCGCCGCGAGGCTGCCTCGCGACCTCGCCTCTCGGGAGGAGGTGGCCGCCGTCCTCCAGGACGTCATTGCCGGAGCGACGATGCAGTGGCTGGTGGAGCGGAAGCCCTCACTCACCCGCTACGTGCTGGAGCGCGTGCGCCGGGTGCTCGGCCTGCTGTTCCCCCAGGAGCCCTTCGAGCTTCCGAAGTCCTGAGCCCGCGTCCCTGGTGGCCAGGAGACGAGGCTCCTTCCCTGGGACTTGTTTATAACCAACGCGTCGGTTATTAATCTCATCAAGGAGCCTCCATGACCGAGCGCATGATTGAGACCCGCGGCATCCAGCTGTGCACCGAGTCCTTCGGTTCGCCGAGCGACCCGCCCCTCCTCCTGGTCATGGGGGCCGTCTCGTCGATGAAGTGGTGGCCCGACCCGCTGGTCGAGCAGCTCGTTGGCGCGGGGCGGTTCGTCGTCCGCTACGACAACCGGGACACGGGACGCTCGACGACGCAGCCACCGGGGCCGCCTCGCTACACCGTGGATGACATGGCGGACGACCTCATCGCCGTACTGGATGGCTATGGCCTGCCGAGCGCCCATCTGGTTGGGATGTCTTTGGGCGGCATGTTGTCGCAGATTGTCGCGCTGAAGGCGCCGGAGCGGGTGCGCTCGCTCACGCTCATCGCGGCGCAGTTCCTCGGTGACCTGGGCTTCGAGCCTCCGCCACTCTCTCCGGCGCTGCTCGCGCACTTCGGGACGATGTCCACGCTGGACTGGAGCCAGGAAGCGGAGGTGCTCGACTTCATGGTGGAGGCGGGGCGGCTCAACTCCAGCGAGCGCAGGCCCTATGACGCGGCCCTTGCCCGCCGCGTGGCAGCGGGGGAGTTCCGGCGCTCGCTCGGCATCCAGAGCATGATGAACCACTCGTTCCTCACGGGGGGAGAGCGCTGGTACAACCGCACCCACGAGCTCCGAGCGCCCCTGCTCGTCATCCACGGTGCGCTGGACCCCGTCGTCCCCCAGGTGCACGGCGCCGCCCTGAGCCGGGCCGTGCCGGGCGCGCGGCTGGTGACGCTCGAAGACGCGGGACACGAGTTGCACGAAACAGACTGGCCCGTCATCTCCGAGGCCATCGTCGCCCATACGCGCTGAACCTGGAGACCGCGCCCCTGCCGCCAGTCGAGCGCTGTGCCGCCGCTGGCGGGAAGCCGCTTCATCCCATCTTCCGCGACAAGAAGTAGAGGTTTGCTCCTGGGTCCTTGCGCGTCGCGCCCAGCGTGAGCCCGTGCGCGCGCAGCAGGTCGCGATACCCGTCGACGCTGTACGAGTGATAGCGGAACGGCACGCCGTTCATCGGCTCGCCGTCGATGGACCCGTGGGTGTCGCCCGACGTGAAGAGGAACGCGGCGCCAGGTTTCAACGCCCTCGCGATATGGGCGATCGCCTGTTCCTGCTCTTCGTGGCGCAGGTGGAACAGGACTCCCCATGCGATGGCGGCGTCGAACGTCCGCGCCTGAAGCTCACACGACTGGATGGGCGCACAAATCACCGGCACGTGGGGGAAGTTCGCTTGGAATCGCGCCAGCAACTCGCGGGAGCTATCCACGCCCAGCACGTGACAGCCGTGCTCCAGCAGCACCCGCGTCAGCGGTAGTCCCGCGCCACAGCCGACGTCCAACACCGAGGCGCCGGCCGGCAGTGAGGCCGCGAGTGCGGTCACTTCCGGGACGCCCATGTGGCCTGTGCGGTGGGATGCATACCAGTCCGCGATCAAATCGTACTCGTGCATGAGCGGCCTGACGTTACACCTGGCCCCCACATGCCGCGATGCAGCACGCCCCCGGCTTCTCCTTTTCTCACGGACTTGGAACGGGGATACGCAACTTCCGACACCATCTCCTGACAATGTGGGCAGGCCTCCCCGTTCCTCAACTCGGCTCCCCTCCCGAGGTCCCCCATGCTCCCAGTCACGCGTCCTTCCAGCCTCACGCCGTCCACGCAGGCGCGGACCCCGCCGAAGGCTCCTGCCGAGGCCAAGACCGCGCAGGGCGTCAACGTCGTGGCGCAGGGCGACAGCTTCACTCCGAGTGTCCCGGCGAGCGTGCAGCAGGCGAACACGCTGGCGCAGGTCAACGCACTGCGCTTGCCCATCCCCTGGCCGGGAAAGGGCGAGGCGGACAAAATCGGGTGGATTCAGAAGGCGTATCCGCCCGCCAAGGACTCCACGGCGGAGTTCATGAAGCTCAACCAGGCCGTGCGCGCTGGCAAGAACGTGATGCCCGCCGAGGCCAAGGACTGCGTGTTCCTGGCGGTGGGCGGCCTGTTCTCCGAAGCCGCCCCCAAGCAGCTCTACTTCGACCGGAACCTGGACGCGCTGGAGGCGCAGGGCCTCCAGGTGGGCCGCGTCCCCGTGGACACGGACATGGGCGTGGAACACAACGCGACCATCGTCCGTCAGGCCGTGCTCGAGGCCGCGAAGAGCGGCAAGCAGGTGGTTCTCATCGGCCACAGCAAGGGCGGCCTGGACTCCGCGGCGGCCCTGTCCATGTACCCGGAGCTCCAGGAGCACGTGCGCGCCCTGGTCACCATCCAGTCGCCGTATGGCGGTTCGCCCATGGCGCAGGACCTGCTGGACAACCCGCTCATTCGCTACGGCGTGGGCGGCGCCGTCGAGGCGCTTGGCGGCAGCATCCAGGCCGGTGAGGACCTGACCTACGACTCGCGCAAGGCGTTCCTGGCCAGGCACCCGATGCCGCCCGGCATCCCCACCGTGAGCATGGCCTCCACCACCGCGAACCCCACGTCGCCGCTGTTCGCCGCCCAGGAGTACATGCAGCAGCGCTACGGCGTGAAGTCCGACGGCCTGGTGCTCCCGCAGGACGCGTTCATCCCTGGCTCCAAGTCAGTAACCCTGTCCGGACTGGACCACTTGGATCCCACCGGCACGACGCTGAACCCGTTCAAGCCCTACCAGCCGGAGGATTTGACCCTCTCGCTGGTCGCCATGGCGCTGAACATGCCCAAGAACGGCTGAGCTGGGCACCACCCCATGGCCATCGACTGAGCCCCTCCAGCAACTCTCGCCGAGAGGGTCGCGGTCGATTTCATGCAACGGTGTCGCCCAGCCTGTCTCTTCCCCTCAGGAGGGGGCGCTCATGCCCCCCATGACTCCTCGGGAGGACGACATGAAGGCGACTGCGCGGTACCTGGTGCTTCTCTCCATGCTGGCGGTGGGCTGTGGTGACTCAAACGGAGACGACGGTAACGGGGACACCGACTCGTTCCCGGAGACCCTCGAGTGTGGCGACATCAGTTGCAAGCGGGCCACGCAATACTGCGCGACCATCGTCACGGCAGTGACGAGCCATGTGTGTCTGGACAAGCGTGAGAGCTGCAAGAGCTGCGACTGCGTGAACCTGGACACAGACCTCACCGCTCAGACCGGGCGACAGGACTGCACCGAGACCGCCAGTGTCGATGTGCACTTCACCTGCGCCTATTATGACGATGTGGACTACATCAAGACCTCCTGCACGGTCCGCGGTCGCTGAGCGCACAAGGCGGATAGGGCTCGCTGGGAGCTGGAGCCCCACTCTTTCCGCATTGACGTGTTCCGGAAGCAGGAGGACTCGGGGCTGTGCCCTCTGGTGCGGAGGGCCACTCCGCCGCCATCCCTCCCGCCCTTCACCAAGGGACACACGCCATGCTGCTGCTGTCGCTGCTGCTCGCCGCCGCGCCGTCCTCGGCTCCCAGCGGGTGGTGCGCTATCGCCCCGCGGCTTAGCGCGTGTCCGCCAGGTCGCTGTGCCTCCCCAGGATTCAATCGCGGGTGACTTGCGACGCGAGTTACGGCCGAAGCGTGCGCCGCCAGCCACGCTTCTCCAGCGTCCTCACGTTAGAGACGTCCGCGAGCGTCGCCAGGTAGGCGGCGAGGAGTGGCAGCTCGGCGTCATCCGCGTCGCCCAGGAACTCCGCCACGTAGATGGCGTTGCCATGGTTGTGGATGCACTTGGCCGGCGTGTCGTCGACGATGAGCATCCGCTCCAGCCGGTAGCCCAGCCGCCGCAGCTTCTTCAGCTTCTTGGCGAAATTGTAGTGGGAGGCCGGGTCGAGGAACCCGTCCTCCAGCACCTTCCGTTGGTCCACGGAGAAGGTGCAGCGGCTGCGCCCCCACACGAACGCGAGGTCGATGTCCGGCGGGATGATGTGCTTCACGGCCTCCGCGACGTAGCTGTCGCTGCCCGCGGACCAGATGGCGAGTTGGAAGCGGCTGGCGCACTCCGTGAGGAACCGCTCCAGGTATGGGCGCTTGTAGACGTGGTAGCCGGAGAGGCGGAAGTCCGCGGGCCGCGCCAGGGATTGCGCGCTCGCGTGGATGAGCGTCTCATCCAGATCGAGTATCAGGAGCGTCTGGCCGTCGGAACTCATGGTCAGGGTGATTCAGTCAGGGCTTGTATCCACCGGGGAAGCAGCTCCTCGGCCCGCTCCGGGATGACTTCGATGCCGGGCACCCGCGAGGCGCCCGAGGGGTCGATGCTCAGGACCTTCGCCTCGCGCAGAAGCGCGATGTTGCTCACCCGGTCCGTCACGCCGACGGAGAAGGACGTCCCGATGAAGAGGACCAGCCGGCTGCGCTTCGCTCGCTCCACCACCTGCTGGATGCCGTAGTCCTGGTGCTCCGCGTAGAACTCGTCGAACCAGAGGATGTGCGGCCGCATCCGCTTGTTGCAGCGCGGGCAGCGAGGCACGGTCCGTGGCGACGGAAACGCGCGGAAGCGACCGAAATCCACCGACTCCAGCGGCACCGAGCCTCGCGGCGCCCCATTCTCACAGCCCCGCTTGGTGCACCGGGCGCGGTCCAGGCTTCCGTGAACCTTGATGAGCGCGCGGCTCCCCGCCTGCTCGTGCAGTGTGTCCACGTTCTGGGTGACGAGCGTGAACGCACGGCCTTGTTGCGCCTGCCAACGCTCCCACTGCGCGAGCGTGAAGTGGGCCGGGTTGGGCTTCGCCGCTCGGGCCAGTTCGGCCCGCTGGAGGTAGATGTGCCAGGACTCGTGGGGCTTGCGCAGGAAGAAGTCGTACTTCCCCTTCTCCATGACCTCGTTCGCCCAGACGGCGCCAGGGTCCGTCCCTCGGAACGTGGGGATGCCACTGGCCAGGCTGATGCCGGCACCGGTGACAACGAGCACCGACTCACCCAGGGGACCACGTGCCAGTTCGAGGAGAGAGGCGAGACTCGTTGCTGGTGTGGCCATGACGACACCCGTCGCAAAGGGAGGCGCTTCGTATCTCATGGAGACTCGCCCTGCCGCGAGGACCTGACGGCCCCAGCGGCACGGAAGGCCCGGCTCACGAGACATGTGCGATGGGCGCGGGACGATGTCCGACGTCGGCCAGTCCTCCCTGGAGGCCATCAACCGAGGGGGATGTTCGCGGCTCCATGATGCGCCCATCCCCCTACCGCACACACCCTGTGGGTTACTCCGCCTCGGGGGCGTAGAACCTGGCCGGACCGGCGAGCCACACGGTGGTGCCCGCCGTGCGCTCCAACAGTTCGTCCGCCAGCTTCATCCAGTCCTCGTGGATGCCCACGACCCTCAGGCTGGAGGGGATGTAGCCCACGAACTGCCGGGGCCCCACGGCAACAACCGTGGCGGACGGTGCGCTGTACCGGGACACCGCCTGGGCACCGTAGATGACCCAGGCGCCCCAGGAGCGGCTCAGCGCGTTGTAGCGCAGCGGCGCGCAGTTCGTCTGGGCGATCTGCTGGGCATCCGTCTCGCTCTCCGCCGAGCAGACCCGAAGGCTGTCACCGAGCTTCACGTCCTCGAGCGGGCAGGAGAGCTGGACGGAGTGGCGGCAGAGGCCGATGGGGTTGGGCACGCCGCGCTTGCTCCAGTAGGCCTGCACGAAGGCCGCCGAGCCCCGCGAGTCCTCCCACCGGATGGACTCGCCCAGGCCCTGGAGCCAGACCCAGGGCACGGAGGTGCGCTGGACGAGCTCCTCGGCCAGTCGCTCCTTCTCCCACGTGGGCCCGATGGGCTCCAGACTGAATGGGACGTACCCCACGTAGTCCCCCGAGTCCCGGGCCTCCAGGAGACCGGAGCCATCGAACTTGACGCCGCCCCCGTCGAGCCCCCCGGACGTCCCGCGACGCCACCGTGGGTCCCCGAATTCCTCCGCGCCTGGTCACAGAGCGTGGTGCAGGCGGCTGGGGCAGCCTGCTCCGCGAGCTCGTAGCTCTCGTTGGAGCAGCCGTAGGCGGTGTCGAAGTTGGTGACGACGTCAGGCCCGCAGTGGCACCGAATCGGCGCCACGAACTTGCAGGAGGACTCGAGCGCCGGCGGCGGGTTCGTGGGCCCCTGACGTGCGTAACCGATGACGCCCTTCATATGCGCCCGGCCTGGAGTACTCCAAGCGATGCCGCTCAGGACAGCAAGGAGCGCGAGCAATGAGTTTCTCGGCCTGAATCGAAGCGGGTGCGATTGCAAGAACATGCGTGGCCTCCATCAACAATTTGCACAGAATCCCAGACAGCCCACCGCTGACGGCAGTCAAGCAGGCATGACGCGCGCCTCTGGACGAGCGCATGACGACTCCCACACTGGAAATGATTCCCATGGGTCCAGGGAGCCGCTCGCGCAACGTACGGGAGCCTGTTGGGAGAGGGCATCACCCATAGGGGTGACGCCGTCTGGGTCCGCGGTGAGGGGACTGTCGTTGCCGTGCATGGTATGAACACCGCCGACGTTGTGCTTACGCTTGAATCCAGACGTGGAGGAAAGTCATGCGCGTGAGAAGTCAGCCGGGCTCCATGCAGGGAGAGCAGGTGCTCTTGGATGTGATGACCGCGCTGACCAGCTCGCTCGACCTGTCGGACGTCTTCTCGGAGTCCAACAGGATTCTGTCACGCGTGCTGGCCTCGGATTTTGGTGGGCTTTGCGTGTCCAGACCCGGTGAACCCGGTCAATACGACTGGCCCATGGTCCACGACATGCCCCAGGTCTTCTTTGACCGCTACCCAGATATCTCAGACGAGTGCTTCGTCAGCTTCGCGGTGATTCAGCGGCCCAACACCGTGCTGCGAGACACCGAGATGCTGTCTCGCCAGGAGATGCGGAACAGCGCCATGTATGCGCACTGCCGCGCGATGAACATGACGGTGGAGCGAGTGATCTCCGTCCTGCTGGACATGGGGCTTGGCTGGCACAGCGGCTTCACCCTGTACCGGGGGCACCGGAAGCCCTTCTCGGACCGGGAGCGGGCCTTTCTCCAGCGCCTGACGCCCATCCTGGCAAGGACGGTTCGCAACTGCCTCATGCTGGGTGACATGGCCCGCCAGGGAGACCTCTTGGAGCAGCTCTTCCGTCATACAGGGCTTGAGAGCATCGTGCTGAGCCCGCCCACCACCGAGCTGATGCGCACGCCCCGCTCCACGGCGCTGCTCCATCGCTGGTTCCCCAATGCCCCCTGTGGCCGTTTCGGTCTGCCCCAGGTGCTCCTGGAGGTACTGGAGGGGCTCCGTCGCTCTGGACAGCGGATGCTCTCCGGGCAGGACGTCCTGACGTTCCGGCGGCCGGGGCGAAGCTTGAAGGTGACCTTCCTCCGGTTGCCAGGCCATCCCGGGAGAACGCCCTGGGCGCTATTGTTCCAGGAGGTGTCTCACGGGGCTCAGGCGCCCACCGATTGGCGCAAGCGCCTCACCCCTCGTGAGATGGACGTGGTGGAGCGTGTCTTGAATGGTTGGGACAACCAAACCATCGCGGAAGACATGGGGAGCTCGTTGAACACGTTGAAAACGCACCTGAAGCGGGTCTTCGTCAAGCTGGCCGTGCCCAGCCGGTCCAAGCTGATCCTCCTCGCGCAAGAGCGGAGCGCCGAGCCGGAGGGGTGAGCTGGCTGCGCGAGCCAGCTTCACGCCCAATGAATGATGACCTGCGTATCGGGAGAGAGGGCATGGGCGCCCGTCTGGCCTACTCCAAGAAGACGGAGACCAGAGAATCGCGGCCCGTGTCCGGGTCGTCACGAGTCCAGATGACGGCGGCGTTCCCGAGCGAGCTGCCCACCATCTCGAGATATCCGGGGCCTCCACTCACGGTGGCGAAGTCGAGCCGCGTGGCGGCTGACCAGCCCGTGCCGGGCACGAACCGTCGTGCCCAAACGGCACGGGGCGCCCCCTCGGTGCGGGAATAGACGACGATGGCCGTGCCCGAAGGAGCGACGTAGAGCGCCTCCCCCCCTCCGAAGTCCGTCGCGAGTTGCTGAGCCGGCTGCCAACCCGAGCCCCTCACGTAACGCGCACACCAGAGCCCCCACCCGGCGCCAGGGAAACCCGGGGGGATATTGTGGCTCCAGAGAACGAACCCATTGCCGTTCGCGTCCGCGGCCATCCGCGCCTCGCCAATGATGCTTCCCTGCGTGTGGAGGGGAACCTCCTGGCCGTCAAAGCCAGCATCGAGAGAGAAGGACTTCGCGTACAGCCGGTCGTCGTCTTGATATCTGCGAATCCAGGTGGCAATGCCTGTCCCATCCGCGTTCAGGACGGTTCGGGGATAGCGGCCTCCGAGGCTGTCACCTCGCGCCGGCTCGCTCCAGCCTCCGGCTTCCTCGCGTGAGTATTGGAGCGCGCTGCCGAGTTCGGACCAGACCAACAGCCCGTCACCACGCGAATCCACCCTGACGTCATGGCCATCCCCCGCAGCAATCCAGTTCAGGTCGTTGATGGAGCGCACGAGCACCGGCGCGCCCCAGCCCGCGCTCCCGGTGTACCGCTGTACCCATAGGAAGGTCTGCGTGGGCCCCTCCTCACTCCATGCGGCGAGCGCCCCGTTGTTCGGGGCAGCCACCAGGCGGGGGGCCAGCACGCTCAGCCCCGTGTTCTCACCCAGCAACTGCGGCACACTCCAACTCTGGACACTGCTGTCCGAGCCCGAGGCAAGGATGCCGTAGGCCTTGTGGGTCCTGTACTCCCCCAGCGGCAACGCCTCCACCACGGCCATGGGGGTGCCGTCAGACAGCGTCGTGAGCGCAGCCTGCTTCGGAGGGGAAGAGCCGAGAGTCCCAACCCCCACGCGCTGCTCCGCCTCCCAGGCCGCGCCTGGCTTATGGCGCCGCGCCCGGAGCCCCGAGTCGACATACAGGACCGTCGCCACGCCAGAAGCGTCCATGGTGAGCACGGGGGCAGGAACACCGGTGCTCGAGCTGGTGGAGAAACGCAGTGGGGAGCCCCACTGGGCCGCACGAACCGAGTAGCTCCAGGCGTGGGAGGACGTCATCGCATTACCAGCGAGGTCCTTCACCCCGTCGATGGCGACGCGCACCTGCGCACCGAAGGCCGGCATCTGCCTCAGCGCGAGCGTACATCTGCCCGCCACGCAGCTCACCGTGCCTGCGGACAACGTCACCCCGTTCGCCGTGACGTGGAACGAGTCCGGCGTCACGCTGGCGGTGTCGAGGGTCGTCTCGCTGAACGACACCTCGATGGCGGCCCAGGGCGAGGCCGAGGCCGAGGACGCGTCAGGCGTGGCGGACACGACGCGCGGCGGCGTGACGTCCACGATGAAGCCATTCGACATCTTCCAGCCCGAGGTGTTCCCGGCCTCATCCACGGCACGCACGCAACTGTAGTAGCGCTGCTCGGCCAAGGTGAGCACCGTGAGCTCCACGGACGAAGTGGCGCCGACATCCTGGATGCTGCTCGCATTGCCGGGGCACGCCGCAATGGACGTCACGGCGACCTCATAGTGATGGATGCCCACGGAGTCGACGAAGCCGGACCAGCGAGCCGCGACGCGCGTGTTGCTGTTCTGATATTCGAGCTCCGGGTCGGCAAGGCCATCCATCACCGTGGCGGCCAGCTCGGAGGGCGCCCGGCTGTCCTCGATGAACGTCAGCGCCGCGGAGCAGGCCGAGACGTTGCCGGCTTCGTCCATTGCCTGGGCCACGTAGGCCGAGGTGCTGTTGTCGGCCACGAAGAGCGGCAGCGCGACCTGGCCGTGGCTGTCGGCGGTAAGCGAGGCGAGCGCGCTTCCAATACATGCCGTGCCTGCGAAGAAGCGCACCGTGGCCCTCGGCTCGGTGATGACATGGAGGACCGGCGTGTTGTCGTTGGCGGGAGAGACGGGCGCGGTCCCGATGAGCATCGGCGCGTCGGGAGGCGTGGTGTCCTCGGGAACCCCTGCATCTGGAGTTCCTGCGTCTGGCACCCCTGCGTCTGGCACCCCTGCGTCTGGCACCCCTGCGTCCCCGAGGCCGGCATCCTCCTGCGATGGCGTGCCGGAATCCCGCTCGGTGTGCGTCCCAGAATCCGGCGGCGTCTGGCCGTCGGGTAGAACGGTGTCATTCCCCCCGCAGGCAGCCAGCAGCAAACCACTCACGACAGCGCCAGCGAGCCACTTCGACATCGCGCCCCGTCCCGGATGCGCTTTCAACATAAGGTCCCCCTCGTGCTAGGAGGGTCCCATCTAGCACGAGGGGGACGGAGGCTGGCAACGGAGTCAGGCTCCGTTACCCGCTCCATTCACAGCGTCTTGAGGTACTCGATGATGGCCAGACGCTCCGGGTCGGTGAGCACGGCGTTGAACTCGTGTCCGCCGTTGTCCTGGCCAAAGGCGTTGGTGTTGTAGATCTTCCGGTCCTCCATTTGCTGCCGCGTGCGGGTGGGCGGAAAGAGGATGTTCCAGGAGACAATCAGGTTGCTGAAGAGCACGTTCATCAGCTCCTGCGCCAGGGGGGTGCGGAACTCGTCGCCCGGCTGGCAGTTGATGTACGGCGACACCGCTGGATTCAACGGCGTGCGCCACTTGCAAGGAATGGTGTCGTACTTCCACCCGAGCTTCGTGGCGTCAAAAGCGCGCTGCAGGTCCGTGTCGAAGCCCATGACGACCAGCGGCTGGTCCCAGCGCGGCGGCGCGGAGACGCGGCGCCAGATGGGCTTGCGGTCGGCGGGCTTGAGCACCTCCCACACGTTGGGGACCGAGCCGTTGTGGAGGTACGGCGCGGTGGCCCAGACCCCATACAGCGGCGGCGCCAGATAGCCGAGCTCGCGGTTGCCTCGGATGTGTGGCTGGTTCTGCGGACCGCAGTCCTGGTCGGTACCGGCCGTCGTCGGATAGCCGAAGAAGTTCTTGGCGCCCGCGGACTGCACCGCCGCGTTGTTGGTGTTCACCCGGACCGGGTCGGTGCCAATGATGCGCAGCGGGACGATGTAGCTCGCCATGCCCTCCAACGCCGGGGTCGCGAGGAAGGCTGGGTCCTTGACGTAGCGGGACGAGTAGGCGCCATGGCAGCTCGCGCACGAGCCATTGCCCTGCGGCCGAGGCACGGCGTTGTTGCGCTCCGGCGCCCACATGTCGAGCGTGTGGAACAGCACCGCCCCCTGCTCCGCCAGCGTCCGGTCGATGGGCAGCGGATAGGGCGGCGACTTGAGGGACTCGACCCAGGTATTGAGCGCCGGACCATTGTCACGCATCCAGTCCTGCCCCGCCTCGCTCAAGGGCCCACCGGCACTTCCGAACAGGCCGATGAACGGCGTGTAGAACACCATGTCCACGCGAGGCGCATCCATCGGGAAGACGCCGTCGACGAACTTCACCGGCCGGTGCCCCATGTTCCACCACGCGGGCGTGTCCATGCCGGCGGTCGACCCGGAGTTGATGAGGCCAATCACCTCGGCAGGCGTCAGCAGGTTCTCGTCCGGGAACAGGAAGGCCAGGTTGATGTCACTGGCGTTGTTGGTGCCACGGGTCCGGTTGAGGTTCAGGAAGGTGGCCAGCGACGCCGGGTAGCCCAGGGGCAACAAATCACTCAGGAACAGGTCCAGGTCCGCCAGGCTGCTGCCGCCCCCCACCTGGACTCCGAGCCCTGGACCATCCGAGGGCTTCCCCACCACGCCACTGTGGCAGGCGTGGCAGGTGACGCCGATGCGTCCGCTCCAGCTCCCATCCGGATTGCGCAACTGCGTGAGCATCTCCGGAAGCTGCCCGCTCCCGCCGTTGGAGAAGTTCGGAAATTGTCCGGGCAGCGGGTAGGGATTGCGCGCTGTACTCAGCCCCGAGCCGTAACGCTGGGCCACCAGGGTGTCGAAGTTGTCGGGCCGGAAGGGAAAGCCCCAGACGCGCCACAGCTCGTTGTATTGCGCCGCGGAGAAGGTGGCGATGCCAAACGCCGCCTCGGGCACCGTGTAGTCGGTGCCGGTGAACAGCGCGCCCACGCCAGGATGGCCATTGGTCAGCAGCCCCTCGCCGTGTGAGTATCGCGCGCGCAACTCGCCACACGTCTTCGCGGCACCGACCTCCTTCACCGCCACCGGGTCGACGTGGCAGTTCTTCCAGTAGGCGTTGAAGTGCACCGCCTTTCCATTGCTGATGCCGGGTTGCACCAGGGTTCGTGGGTCCACTGGCAAGAGCGCGCTGTCCGGTTTGCCATAACAGAAGTCCCACTGCACCGAGCCACCACGGCTGCTCCCCAGCAAATCATTCGCGGCACTGACGCCAGGCACCGCCAGCGTCGCCATGACAGACAGCATGCGAACGAATGGCATGGTGGCCCTGCTTCCTACGAACGGCATTCTTCCGACGGACATGAGTTCCTCCTGCTTCGCGGCGTGCTCCCGCTTCGCCACCGGCACCGCGCAGTGGGAAGCAGGTGGAACCCGCGACGGCGCCACCACCACGTCGGCGGCGACCGCAGCGGGCATCTCTGGCGGCGAGGCGGAAGGGCGCGCGGAGGTTCATCGTCGGGCGCCTCGCAGAGCGTGTCCGCAAAGCCATGCTCACGGTGCGAATGTCGCGCGCCTCGGCCTGGGGGAGCACGAGGCTCGCGACATGTCGCGCGGTCATGGGTGTGGCTTTGCGGCGCATCGTCATCGAAACGATGGGACACTATTGGCACTTCGTCAATAAGGGGCAGCCAGAATTTCAAGGCAGCCCACTGACAGCGATTGAGCCACCGAGCGGACCTGGCCATGCCGCATCGCGGCACCGTCAGCCTGCTGGGCACAGGTGCTCCATGCGGGGGGGCCAGTCCGGGGGGCGAACGACAGGCCGAGCACCGCGTTCGCCCTCGCCGCCCGACTGCTTCCGCGGAAGCAGCCATCGCCTACTTCAGGCGCGCGACGTCAGGTCGGCCGTTGTCGGCCACCACGCAACGCCGCCGGGGTGGTGCCGTAGCGTGCGCCAAAGCAGCGTGTGAGGTGGCTCTGGTCCGCGAAGCCGGTGGCCATCGCGATGCTCAGAATTGAACCGTCAGTGGTGACCAGGAGCTCGCGGGCGCGCTCCAGGCGCCGCTCTCGAAGCCAGGCGTGTGGGGCCAGGCCGAAGGTCGCCCGGAAGGTGCGTGAGAAGTGGTGCTCGCCCAGGCGCACCAGCGCCGCGAGGTGCTCGACGCGCACCGGTTTGTCGAGCCGCGCCTCGATGTAGTCCAGCAGCGCCCGCCGCTCCTCGGCGCTGAAGGTGCGGTCGTGGCCGGTGCGCTCGATATCAACGTAGTTGCGCAGCAGGTGGAGCGCGATGCGCTCGCCGACCGCCCGGGCCCCTCGTTGCGCCCCAAGCAGGTCGGGCGTGGCGACCTCGCGGTGCAGCTCGCACCCCAGATGAACGAGTGATGGATCGGGCGCATACGGGATGGCTCGCGGGCGCAGTCGCACCAGGCCCCCCATCGACTCACGGACCACCTCCTCGAGGTAGCCAGGGTGCACCGCGATGTTGAGCACCTCGACCGCCCCCGACCAACTCCAGCGCAGCGACATCGCCATCGGGTTGACCAGCACGTCGCCGGGGCCCAGGTCCATCACCTCGACCGAGTCGTTCATGATTCGACGAATCGACGCGCGCCCGCCCAGGCAGAGGAGGACGTGGAAGGTGTCGAGCACCACGCCCGTCATCTGCTGGTGGGCGTCGAACCGGAAGCCGTGCACGCCGACCTGTGTCGCGGTCGCGGAGGTGCCCTCGAGCCACGCCGAGTAGTTGGCCGTGGTCCGCACCAGGTCGTCGAGGCGGACCTTCGTGTGCGCTGCGGAGGCCATGCCCATGCCACGAAGGCTAGCGCCGAAGCCCACCTCTGGAAACCGCAACCGCTCACCGGAAGGTGCCTGCTTGAAGGGACTGCCGGGCAGCGGACGACGGGCTGTCACGAGACATGGCTCACCGTGAGTGCGTGGTGCTGCCGCGACGCGTCGTCCGAATCGTTCCATCCGGGCCTCCGAGGCATTCAAGACCACCTCGAGTCGCGCCGTTACCGTGCTGAGCAGTTCGGCAGTGGCCTCCGACTTCCCTCGGCAAGCACATGGCATCCATCTACGACCTCGGCCTCGAGAAGAACGACGCGAACTTCGTCCAGCTGACGCCGATGACGTTCCTGGCGCGCGCGGCAGCGGTGCACCCCGAGCGCGTGGCAATCATCCACGGCGCGCTGAGGCAGACGTGGCGAGAGACGGACGCGCGCTGCCGGCGGCTGGCGAGCGCGCTGCGGAAGCGAGGCATCGGCCGGGGCGACACGGTGGCGGCGCTCATGCCCAACGTCCCGGCGCTCATCGAGGCGCACTTCGGGGTGCCGATGAGCGGCGCGGTGCTGAACGCCCTCAACACCCGGTTCGACGCCCAGAGCATCGCCTTCATGCTGGCGCATGGCGAGGCCAAGGCGCTGCTCGTCGACCGCGAACTCGCCGCGGTGGCCAGCGCGGCTGTCGACCGCCTCGGACGCGACATCCTCGTCATCGACGTCGACGCGCCCGAGCTCGGCCTGCCGCCCGCGCCGGGGCTCGGCTACGAGGCGCTGCTCGCCGAGGGCGACCCTTCGTTCGTCTACGCCGGCCCCAACGACGAATGGGACGCCATCTGCCTCAACTACACCTCGGGCACCACCGGTGACCCGAAGGGCGTCGTCTACCACCACCGGGGCGCGTTCCTGAACGCCACCTCCAACATCCTCGAGTGGGACCTGCCCAAGCACCCGGTCTACTTGTGGACGCTGCCCCTCTTCCACTGCAACGGGTGGTGCTTCGCGTGGACCGTCGCCGCCCGCGCGGGGACGAACGTGTGCCTGCGCAAGGTGGATGCGCCGACGTGCTTCGACCTCATCCGTGAGCACCGCGTCACCCACTACTGCGGCGCGCCCATCGTGCACTCGATGCTCATCGCCGCCGCCGCCACGCACGGACAGGGCATCTCCCACCGGGTGTCGGGCATGGTCGCCGGCGCCGCGCCGCCCGCCGCGATGATCGAGGCGATGGAGAATCTCGGCATCGACCTCACCCACGTCTACGGCCTCACCGAGGTCTACGGCCCTGCGGCGGTCTGCGAGAAGCACGAGCGCTGGAACGCGCTGCCCATCTCCGAACGGGCGCGCCTCAATGCCCGGCAGGGCGCGCGTTACCACCTCCAGGAGGCCATCACCGTGCTGGACCCGGCGACGATGCAGCCGGTGCCCGCGGACGGGGAGACCATGGGCGAGGTGATGTTCCGCGGAAACATCACCATGAAGGGCTACCTCAAGAACCCCACGGCCACCGGCGCGGCGTTCGCCGGCGGATGGTTCCACACCGGCGACCTCGGCGTGCTGTCGCCGGATGGGTACGTGAAGCTCAAGGACCGGAGCAAGGACATCATCATCTCCGGCGGCGAGAACATCTCGAGCATCGAGGTCGAGGACGTCCTCTACCGGCACCCCGCGGTGGTCGGAGCCGCGGTGGTCGCGCAGCCCGACCCGAAGTGGGGCGAGACGCCGTGCGCGTTCATCGAGCTTCGCCCCGGGGCCCAGGCCGCCGCCGAGGACATCATCGCCTTCTGCAAGGAACGGCTCTCCGGCTTCAAGGTACCGCGCGCGGTCGTCTTCGGCCCGCTGCCCCGGACCTCGACCGGGAAGATCCAGAAGTTCGAGCTGCGCGCCCGCGCAGGCTCGCCACGCGCCATCGACGGCTGAAGCACGTACACCCCAGGAAGGAGCACCCCATGTCGGAGTATGGCCTTATCGATATCACCGAGAAGGACGATGTCTTCACCATTGAGATTGGAGGTCTCAACGGAAAGACGCACGCGGGTCTCGCCCGCGTGTTCCGCCGGGCGCACGAGTCCGACTGCCGGGTCGTGGTCGTGACGGGAAAGAACAAGTCCTTCCTCGCGCCCGAGAAGTACGAGTTCGAGTGGGTGAAGAAGCTCGGCATCTACAATGACATGCTGCAAATCTTCAAGGAGGCCGAGGACATCGTCCGAGACCAGATCAACTGCGAGAAGGTCACCATCGCCAAGGTGTACGCGCCGGGTGCGCACAGCATGGGCGCGTCCATCGCGCTGGCCTGTGACTTCGTCTACGCGAGCGAGGACGCCACGTTCAGCGACCCGCACCTCTCCGGCTTCGGCGTGCCTCCGGGCGACGGCGGCGCGCTGCTGTGGCCAACGCGGATTGGCCTGAGCCGGGCGCGCGAGTTCCTGATGACCGACCGCGCGGCGACGGCGAAGGAAGCCTACGAGATTGGCCTCATCAACAAGGTCGCCCCCGTGGACCAGCTCGACGCCGAGGTCGACGCGCTCATCAAGAAGCTCCTCTCGTACGATGCGCTCGGCCTGAAGATGACGAAGAAGTGGCTCAACCAGTACCTGCAGCAGAACATGAACATCGTGGGCATGGGCTCGCTCTTCGCCGAGGGCATGGTGCTCGCGAGCGGCAACTTCGCGCAGAAGACCGAGGCCTACGGCAAGCAGCTCGAGGCCGAGGGCAAGCGCAAGGGCTGAGTCCTCGCTGAGGTTGGAATCGCCAGTTCGAGCGGGGTCCCTCCGGAGCCTGCTCGAACTGGCGAGGCTTCAAAGAAGGCCTCCAAGAGGCCGCCGGTGATGCCCACATCTTGCGCCCGCTTTCACGGCCGGATGCCGGAAAGCGAGAGGCGCAGCACCCGGCGCGTGGTGAGCGGATCGCCTTCGTTGGCGATGGCAATCGAGTTCGCCAGCACCATCAAGTCCTCCGTGGTCGCGCTGGCGTGAATCGCCCCCACCGCTGACGCCCGTGCCACCAGCACGCGCAACACGTCGAGCAGCATGTCGGTGCAGCAGATTTCTTCGGCCGAGAGGCCATCCGGGCCCGTCAGCAGCGCGGCGGCGAGCCCACGATGGGCCGCCGTGTAGACCGCCACTTCTTCAAGCCAGGCCGCCAGCTCAGCGGCGGGATTCTCGCCCGGCTGCGCGGCAGCACGCGCGCAGAGCTGCGCGACGCCGTCGCGGAAGACCGCCTCCAGCAACGCCTGCCGCGACGGGAAGTGCCGGTGCAAGGTCGCCGAGCCCACCCCCGCCTTCCGGGCAATCTCCTCCAGCGACGCCTGCGCGCCATCCCTCGCCACCAGCTCCTCCGCGGCCGCGACAATCCGTTCCCGGTTGCGTCGCCCATCCGCTCGCAACGGCTTCACCTTCTCCACGGCGCTCCTCTCCTCGGGCCCCCTTCCTTGACAAACGGGGGCCCCCTCCGTATTCAACCACGAAAATAAACGGTGGGGTCCCCCACTTAAAAGGAGCGGTCCATGAGCAGCACCGGTTTCGTTCTCGTCACGGCTGCCACGGGGCGTCAGGGCGGCGCCACCGCCCGGGCGCTGCTGGCCGAAGGCGGCGTCCCGGTGCGCGTGCTGGTGCGCAATCCAGAGGCGCCAAACGCCGAGGCCCTCGCGGCGGCTGGCGCGGAGGTGGTCGTCGGGGACCTCGACAATCCTGCGTCGTTGCGCGCCGCCTGCGCCGGGGCACGGGCCGTCTTCTCGATGCAGGCCCCCATCGTCTCCGCGACCGGCATTGACCACAGCAAGGAGGTCCAGCAAGGGAGGAACCTCGTCGAAGCCGCGCTCGCCGAGGGCGTCGAGACGTACGTGCACACCGCGACCGCCGGTGTCGGCGACCACCGCAATGTCGAGGGCTGGGCGGAGGGGCGCTGGAAGTCGCACGAGACGTACTGGGAGAACAAGCTCGCCACCTGCGACCTCGTACGCACCGCGGGCTTCAAGCACTGGACCCTCGTCCTGCCCGCCACGTTCATGGATCACGCCATGTTGGATCCCGCCGGATTCGTCGACGGGCGCCGATTGCTCACGGTCATCAGGACCGAACGACCCCTTGCGCTGATTGCACCGGAAGACGTCGGCAATGCGGCCGCGGCGGCAATCAGAAACCCTGCCACGTTCAATGGCGTGACGCTGCCGCTGGCGGGTGACGTGCTCACGCTTCCCCAGATTGTAGAGGTCCTCTCGCGCATTGACGGCAAGGAGTACACGGTCCAATCCGGCACGGTTGAGGAGGCCGCCGCGGCCGGTCTGCATCCCGGCGTGGCGCGAGGCCTGACGTACATGAACGTCGCCCCGCTGCTGGCCCGGCCCGAACTCGCGCGCGCCTACGGCCTGTCGCCCATGCGCTTCGAGACCTGGGTGCGCCTGCATCGCGGACGGGCCTGACCTCTTATTTGAACGAGGCGCTCCCCTCCCCGCGGCGCCACCTGGCGGGCGACTCCACGGACCGTGAAAGACCTGCTAACCATTGGCCACGCGATGGAGCGCCAGGAGAGGGGTCGTGCAGCATGACGGGAATCCGTGCATCTGCTTTCGCCTGGGTCAATGGGCAACGCCATCTCGCAAAGGAACTGCTCGACGATGCGTCGCTGCGGGCTCGAGCCCATCTGGACGACGACCCCATCGGCGGTGTCGAAATCGCTGACGATGGCGCCTCCGTCCTGATTGACGACAGCATCAAGTTCGCCTCCGAAGGCGTTCTGGGCGACGGTCCCGCGCGTCTGCGGGCCCGCGAACCTTTGGTCTACCCGTTGCGGCTGTCGCACGGCAGCTTCGCGATCGTCATCAAAGACGGCAACGCGCGAATCGGCGACATGGCCGGCAGCAATGTCTCGGCGCCTGTCGAGGAAATGATTGCGGCGCTGGAGGCGGGCTACGCCGAATATCGCGCGCTGCTGGCGGCGGCGGCGGCCGACTGAAGGCGGCCAGAAGTGCCGTGCGCCGCACGCGCCATTCGGTGCCGTGGCGCTCCGTCACTGCGTGGCGGGTGCGTTGTTGACGGTGGTGACCTCGCGCGGAGCCATGAGCGCGGGAGGCGATGCCGTCAACGAGCCCAGGTAGAGCCGGCCGTGGAATCCGTGGGGCTCCTGGGACGTGAAGCGCTTCAGGCCAGCGGCCTGCTTGGAGGACTGCCATGCCTCGAGCGTCGGGCTGATGCCGAAGACGTTGCACGCCACCTCCTCGTTCCAGACGTTGTAGCGGCAGGCGAACTGGGTGCCGCGCTGGAAGCCCACGTCCAGGGCACGCACCGAGGGCAAGGCACGGAGCACGCGAGCCCCCATGGGCTCGAAGTCGCAATCTCAGCTCACCTTCGTGGTGCGCGCGTGAACGCTGCCCGTGAGCACCAGTGTCCAGGCCTGGGGACGCTTCGCCTGGGCGTTCAGCAGGTGCTGGACCATCTGCGCCTCGCGCTCATTACCCTGGGCCCTGTCGGAGTCGATGGCGGCCACGGCCACATCCTTTCCGGAGGCGCGCAAGCGGCGAGCGTGCTCGACGAGCCACAGCATGGCGTGGCTGCTGCGTCCGTCCTGGTAGGTCCGTCGCCAGAAAGCGCTCTCCGAAAGGAGCGTCTCAACGGCCGCGGAAGCGCCGTCGCTGGAAAGGTAGTGCTCGAGGAGCGGCTGCTCGGAGGCGGGAATGGACAGCGCCAGCGTCACCGGCAGCTCCTGGGCCGCGGCCTCGCACACCATCCGCAGCGCCGTGGACGGCACCTCCTGCGTGCCCAGGGGGTCCGCCACGAGCAGGACGCCGCCCGCGGAGAACAGGGATGAGGCGCCCTCCACGGGAGCGCCACACGCGGGAGCGGTGGAGGTGACCGCGCCCCTCCCCTTCTCGCCTGAGTTCCCCATCACCAGCGACTCAAGGGGAATGGGGGCGTTGCCGCCCACCAGCTCCAGCGCGGGAGCCATCTCCAGCAGCTCCAGGAGCTTCTCCTCGATGCTCATGTCTCGGTAGCCGTGCGCAGGACGGTATCCCTCCAGCCCCGGAATGTTGCTGAAGGCAGCCGGCACGGAGGCCCGCGCGCCGGACCGGCCGGATATCTCCGCGTTGAAGCCCCCCTCCTGGGTGTACCGGATGCGAAAGACTCGAACGAGTGCCTGCCGGGGCCCGAGCCGCTCTCCCTGGATGTAGTAGCGCATAGACGAACTCGTGCGTGGGCGTCTCGTGCCGCCCCGTCTCCGGGTTGTACCGGCTGGAGATACCTCGCGTGGCGTGGCGGTCGCGCATCCCACGCACCCCAGGAGCCCCAGCATCATTCCAAATCGCCGCATCGCGTCCTCCATGGGCCCCAGGTGCAGGAGGCATCCTGACATCACCCGATTGGCGTTGGAATGGGGTGGTTGAACGCGGTGAAATCAGACAGCGTCAGGTCGTGAGCGCGCGGCGACGCCGAGCGCCTTTTCGCTGCTGCCCGGGCGATGGACGCCGTACCCCCAGGTAACCGGTCACCAGCGCGCGGAGTTCGCGCTCGAAGCGCGGGCTGTCGAGCAGCTCCGGATGGAAGAGCAGCGTGTGGTCGGTGAGCGCGTCGAGCGAGGTCACCAGGATGTGCGCCGTGAGCGACGGGTCGGCGACATCGAGTTCGTCGCGTCGCAACACCAGCCATTCGGCCAGCGCGTCAGCAAGCCGGCGGTTGACGCGTTCGAAGAGTTCCAGTGTGCCCTGGCGAGGCAGTTCGATGAGCACCGCCCGGTAGAGCGGCGCGTCGCGCCGTGAGACGTCGAGTGCCGCGCGCACGAGCTTCTCGATTCCTGCGTCGACCGGTGCATCGCGTAGCGCCGAGCCCACCTCAATCAGGCGCGCCGTCATCTCGTCGGTGATTCGCTCGACCAGCGCGAGCAGCAGCGCCTCCTTGTTCGGGAAGTACTGATACAGACTGCCCACGCTCACCCCGGCATCGCGCGCGATCTGGTTGGTGGTCAGCGCCTGCCAGCCATCGCGAATCAAAACGCGAGCTGTTGTTTGAATCAGGGCATCGACCAACGCCTTGCTGCGGGCCTGCGAGGGTTGCTTTCGGACGCCGTCTCGCCTCGGACCTCTGAGTTTCGCACGCATCGCCACCCTCCTGCGCATGGGCTCTCGAACGCGAGCCCGCCGCGAGTACTGAATGCGAGCATTCTTCCATAATCTCCAACGGATGAACCAGCGCTCCCGCATCACCCCACTCGATGCCCTTCGAGGATTCTGCCTGCTCGGCATCCTCGTGATGAACATCCAGACATTCGCGATGCCCTTCGCGGCCTACCTGAACCCCACCGTGTTCGGCTCACTCGACGGCGCCGACGGTCTCGCCTGGCTGTTCGGTCGCCTTCTCTTCGATTGCAAGTTCCGCAACCTGTTCGCCATGCTCTTCGGCGCATCCCTTGTGCTTGGGGGTGACGACACGCGCCCGCGCCGTCGGCTGGCATGGCTGGTCATCTTCGGGCTGATTCATGCCTACGGCATCTGGTACGGCGACATCCTGTTCACCTACGGCGTCATCGGCATGCTGGTCGTCGGCGCGCGCGCCTGGCCTCCTGGGCGGCAGTTGCGCCTCGGCCTCGCGCTCGTTTCAGTCGGGCCAGCAATCGCCATGGTGACTGGGCTGGCGTTCCATCACCTTCCGGCCTCGCTGCTCGACGCGCTCCGGGAGCACCTCGACAATGCACGCTCAGTCCCAGCGGAACTCACGGCCTTCAGGAGTGACTGGCTGACGCAGCTCCCCGTCCGGGCGAAGCTGGCTTTCGCGGGCCAGACCTCCATGCTTGTCTTCGAGACGGGTTGGAGGGCGGCGGGGTGCATGCTGCTCGGCATGGCGGGCGTTCGGTCTGGACTGTTCGAGAAAGTCGCCACGTCGCCACGGGCGGTGCTGCTTCCCTGGGTGCTCGGCCTCGCGGCCACCTCCGCGGGCCTGGCAGTGCAGATTGCCGGGGGGTTCGCACCACGTGCCTGGTTGTTCGCGCAGGCGCTGCATGAAGTGGGGGCCGTCCCGCTGGCCATCGCCATCGGGGGCACGGTGGTGGGACTGGCCCACCGCTTCGCGGGTGCCGCGCCGACACGTGCCATCACATCCCTCGGCAGGGTCGCGTTCACCGCCTACCTGATGCAGTCGGCCGTCGGAACGCTGGTCTTCGGAGGCCACGGTCTTGGCGCCTTCGGAACGTGGAGCCGCTCGACGCTCCTGCTTGCCGCGTTCGTCTTCTGGGCGCTGCAGGTGCTGCTTGCCAGCCTCTGGTCGAAGCACTACGGGCGCGGCCCACTCGAGGCGCTCTGGCGAGGTCTCACGCGAAACGATTTCTCGCTCCGCCCTCGAGCCTCCCACGCCGGGTAGCCCGGTCCGCCCCTCGTCCGCGGGCCCGAAGGCGAACGCTGCGCCAAGGCCACCACGAAACACTGGCGCGTGGATGTCATCGGAAATGTCCGCACGCAATTGCCAGGTGCGGCCATGCTGGTGACCGGGCGCCAGATGAATCAGCGAGGAGCGGGTGTCATGGTCACATCATCTATCTGATGAGCCTCTCACTGGGCGGGTTCATCGAGGGACCTGACGGAACGTTCACCTGGAGCCAGCCGGACGAGGAGCTGCATCGGTTCTTCAACCAACAGGCCCAGGACGTCAGCGCGTTCCTGTACGGCCGGCGCATCGTACGAGGTGATGTCTGCGTGGCAGACCCTCGACACGGAGCCGTCGGCTTCGGGTGTCACGGCGGAGTTCGCGCGCAGCTGGAGAAGCAAGCCCAAGGTCGTGTTCTCCACCACGCTCGAGAAGGTCGGCGAGAACTGTCTGCTGGTCCGGGGCGATGTCGCCGCCGAGGTGGCGAGGCTGAAGCAGGAGCACCCCGGAGACCTGGCCGTCAGCGGCCCGGGCCTCGCATCGGCGTTCGCCCGGCTGGGGCTGATTGACGAGTACCGGCGGGTCCTCTCCCCGGTGCTCGTGGGCGGAGGCAAGCCATACATCCCGCAGCTCGAGCACCTCGTCCCGCTGCGCCTGAAAGAGACCCGCGCATTCCAGTCTGGAGCGCTGTACCTCCGCTACCAGCGGGCCTGAGCGAGCCCGGGTCGAGGTCGCTGGGAGTTCACGACACCGGGCTGCTCTCATCCATGGTCATCCCCCAGTCGCCACTCAGCGCGGCCCGCCCTCGCTCCGTGAGCCGGACCGCGCGAGTACCGCGCAACCGCGTGAGCCACCCGCGTTCGAAGAATTGCTCGGCCAGTGCCGCGCCCAGTGCGCCCGCGAGGTGGAGGCGACGCTCGCTCCACTCCAGGCAGGCGCGCGTGAGGGGCCGGCGGCCGGCGCGCAGGACTTCCACTGAAATGCCGAAGTCGCGCAACCACGTGTCCCCGGTCCGCGTCACCTGGAACGTGTCCCCTTGGCGCTGGAGGAATGCGCGCTCAAGGAGGAAGTCCGTCACGCGAATCCCGAGCCGGCCCGCGAGGTGGTCGTAGCAGGTCCGTGCCTCGCGAAGCGCCGCGGTCCCGCGTCCGTCCGTCACGAGGTGGGCGGGTTTCCGTGGCGCCAGCACCGCGAGGGCCTCCAGCAAGGTGACGACCTCCGGTCCCGCGAGCTGGAACAGCCGTTCCCGGCCCTGCGTCCGGGACGTCAGGAGGCGCGCTTCCACCAGCCGCGCCAGATGGCTGCTCGCTGTCTGCGCGGACACGCCCGCGCGTCGTGCCAACTCCCGCGCCGCGAGCGGAGGGCCTTCCAGCAACGCCACCAGCATGGCGGCCCGCGACGGCTCGCCCACCGCCATCGCGACCGATGCGATATCCGGGTCCGTCAACACGCCGGGCTGGCTCCCGAAGGCGCCCCTGCCTGAGCGAAGAGGTGTGGGTAGCGCAGCCGGGGGGTGGAGATGAGCCGATCGCGCGACACCGGACCGCCGAAACGAATCCGGTCCCACGGCGCGAACTCACGCTCCAGGGCGTCCAGTGCCTCCACGTCGGTGCGCACCCGGGCGCGCCAGGCCTCTTCGTCCGGAGCGGGAGCGGCGAGGGCCTCTGTCAGTCGGCGAACCAGCCACTCCTTGCAGAAGATGTGCTCCGGAGTGACGACGCGCAGGCATGCGCCGTAATGGCCCTGCAGGTAGCCACGCCACTCGGCGTCGAGCTGTTCCTGGGTGAGGGTCGTCCCGAAGCGGACCGCCATGCGCTGCAGGCGCCCGTCGAAGTGTGCACGCACCGCGTCCGAACTCCCGGCCGCATCCAGGAGGCACAGCAGGTCGCGCGGGTACATGCCCGTGCCATCGGCGAGCGTGTACGTGGGTTGGGGCAGGTGCCCCGAGTCGATGAGGGCCTGGAGCGCGGTCGGGGCTTCCGGCCGGCCCGCGGCCACGGTGCTGAGCGGGACAAAGTGCTCGGTGATGTAACGCACGTCCGCCGGGGTCAACGTCCCAGCGTTCGAAGTGTGGGTGTCCATGGTCCGGAGGTAGCACGCGCTCACTTCGGTCCGCATCGAAGTGTCATCGCGAGGCGGCGTCCAGGCGGCCCCATGGGCGCATGGCGCTGTGCCTCCCCAGGTTGGGTCGCCTCACCAGGGGTGCGTCAAAGTCCCCTGCATGATGATTGCTCTCCGCTGGCTTTCCGGACGGCTGTCCCTGCTGTTGAGCCTGAGTGTCCTGGTCCTGGGGTGCGCCACGTCGCACTCCCAGGTCAGCTCCACCCCCATGGAGACACCTGCTCCGGAATCCGCCTGCTTGGAAGCCCAGGAGGCGGACGCGGTCTTCACCGGCCACCGCTTCCAGGACGGCACCGTGCTGCCGGAGGTGCGCATCCACTATGCGACGCTGGGCGCGCCGCGCCGGGACGCCTCCGGCGCGGTGACGAACGCGGTGCTGCGGAGCCAACCCTTCCAGGACGCGCTGTTCGCGCCGGGCCGTCCGTTGGATGCAACGAAGTACTTCCTCATCTTCCCAGACAGCGTGGGCCACGGCCGCTCCAGCAAGCCGAGCGACGGCCTGCGCACGAAGTTCCCGGCCTACGGCGACCAGGACATGGTGGAGCTCCAGCACCAGCTCGTCACCCAGACGCTGGGCATCCAACGCCTGCACGCCATCGTGGGGCTGTCCATGGGTGGCATGAACGCATGGCAGTGGAGTGAGCTGTACCCGGACACAGTGAAGGGTGTGATGCCCATCGTGTCCCTCGGCATCATCGCGGTGGGCGTGGCGCTGACGAACTTCATCCACGCACCGTGGCAGTTGCTCCTCTTCTGGGGCGTCTTGGTGGGGCTGGGCACGGGAACGACGGCGATGGTGCTGGGCGCCACGGTGGTACAGCGCTGGTTCATCACGCGGCGCGGGCGGGTGATGGGCCTGCTGACCGCGAGCACGGCGACGGGACAATGGGTGTTCCTGCAAAGCCACCGGCGACGCCCCCGGCCCCTGGTTGCGCCAGCCTCAACCTGCCCACCATTCATCCGCCTGAGAATGAAGGCCCACCGGCGGCCCTTACCCCCGATCAGAAGAGTGATTTGATCGCGTTCCTGCGCCGGCGCTGATGGGGAGGCGCAGGAGATTCCTGGATGACGTGCCCTCGGCGCCGGGATAGCTTGTGCGGCCATTTTGAGGTTCTGGGGGGCGCAATGAGCAACGTGAAGGTCAATCGCTTCGTCCGATTGCAGTTGGCGACGTGGGGCGTGTTCGTCGTACTGGCCCTCCTCACTGTCCTTCCCATCCGCTTCAATCCATGGCCACCAGAGCAGCCAGGGGACATCTCGAGCCCGGGGATGGTGCGGCTGCTGAACGCGAGCCTGGACCGTGAGATGGACAGCATGCGCCGGCCGCCCAAAGCGTCTGTGGAGGAGCTCGAGGCCGGGGTGCCTCAATTGGCCCCGGAGGCGGCCGACAATGCCCAGGCCTTCCTGGGACAGATCGACCAGGTGGTCCTGCTGTGTCGCAGGATGGGAGTGTGGGGCTTCCGGGAGAGGAGCCGCAGGCTGGAGTACGAGATCCTGCTCACGAATGGCAAGAAGCTCGAGGTCCCCGAAGAGCCAGGCTCCCGCTGTGGCTCCTCACCCCTCCTCTTTCGTGCCACGTTCCGGGACGGGCGGGTGGAGCAAGTCACCACCGACGGGAGAGAGCGCGGCATGACGGTGGACCGCGTGCGAGAGATGTTCGATGACTTCGGGGACACGGTGCTGAACGTGGACCGCTACAGCCACCGGGAGCGCTACTGGCGCCGCCCGCAGCCGAAGAAGAAGCCAGACACCGCCAGCCAATGGGAGTGAGAGGCGGCGCGCCTCCACCCAGGCCAGGGAGAAGGCCCAAGAAGCCTCACCGGGCGCTTGGCATCTCAATAATCCAGTGCGATACAGCACGCGATGAAGGCACACATCCACGGGCTGCTGGGGGCCACCAGCGCCCTCCTTGCAACACCCGCATGGGCGCAAGGCGCCGAGAACGCCCTGGGAGCGTTGTTCTCTGGCGTCATCGCATTCGGAGTCATGTTCTTGGTGATTGTCGTTGGAATGGTGACGCTCGGGCTCAACCTCACCGAGCCCCAGCGACACGTCTCCATCACCCTGGGCATCCTCGCGGGACTGGTGCAGGCCTGCGTCGGAGGCGGGTTCCTCCTCATCTTCGTCGTCTCGTCCATCCGAGGCCTGGTCGCCAATGGGACCGTCGCCTTCGGGGGCGCGAGCGTCATGCTGCCCATTGCCCTCGGCCTGTTGGCCCTTGGCCTCTATGAGGTCCGCGTGGCCTGGAAGGCGAGGGCCGCGTCGCCCTACCCGCCCTATTAACGCCCGGAGTGACACCGCCGGGCAGTCCCCAGCGGAGGGCGCAGTGCCAGTGCTCGAATGAAGCGCTGCGACGCGGTCAGAAGTACTCGGGATGCTCGGCGGCCAGCATCGCCTCCAACGCACCCACGTCCTTCAGCAGGTGGTGGGCTGGCGCGATGAACCTCGCCGCATCCCAGCACTGCCACGCCGCGCCCATGTCCCAGGCCGCGACGCAGAGGTCTCCCAGGTCCTTGTAGGCACCTGTGAAGAATGGATTGGCCTCGATGACCTGGAGCAGCAGCGCGCGCGCCTCCTGGGGCTCCCCCAGGGTTCGGCGAGCCCCTGCTTCGAAGCTCTTGAGGACGTGCGCGTGTCGCCCCGCCGCCGCACGGAGCTCGACCAGTGACGAGGCCATGGCGCTGGCCGCTGCCTTGTCGCTGGGAGGATGCAACATGACCTCCCGGAAGCGGCGCACGTCCTCGTCCGGAATGCGCTGAATGGCCTCCCCCAGCCCCGGCACCGACTCCCCGGTCTGCAAGGTCAGCTCGAAGAACGCGAGCACGCTTTCGAGCATGCGGCCGGCGTCCGCGGACTCCTTCGCATCCCGATGCCGTTGCTCCCGCACCTGGGTGCTGTCCGGAGCGGTGCCGAGCGTCACGCGCTCCAGCGTGGCGTCGTCCGGCAGCCCGGGGCGTCCCCGCACCACGCAGCGGTAACCGTCGAGTGGAATCCGGTTGTCGGGCACGACGTTGGCGGACTGGAGCCGCAAGGTCACCGTGCTCCGGGGGAAGCCGCGCATCTCTTTCGCGCTGTATTGGATTTCGCGCGGCACACGGCCTTCCGAGACGAGCCGTTCGAGGATGAGGGGATGGCCGTGGTAGCGATAACGGAGGAACTGGACGAACCGTCTTCCCAGGTCGGGCTCGACGCGGGTGCCGTCATCCGAGTACGCGAACAGCCGGCGGCCCTCCGCGGTGGCATACACGGTGTGCCCTGCTTCGGACTTCGTGGTGATGTCACTCGGTTTGTTGGGTCCGGAGAAGACGGACCACAGCAGCCCGCCGAGCCCGGTGCGCCTCGGAGCCGTCCCATCCGCGAGCGTCCGTCCCCGCGTCTTGTCGAGCACGGCGAGCTGGTGCTCCATGATGACGGGCTCGAAGTCCGAGCTGTCGCCCTCGCCGGCCGCGATGACGGAGCGAATGTACTCGCGGTTGGGCAACTCGAGATGCCGGAAGCAGACGTCCGCGTACAGCGATTCATCGGTGTACGCCATCTCCTCCGCATCGAGCTGGATACGACGCCGGCGCGTGAAGTCCAGGAGCACCTCGTGCTCCTCGGGCTCGCGATACCCCACCCAGTCGCTCCGCAGCCGGACCTGCGTCACATAGGTCCGTTCAGGGACAGGGGGCGCATCGGGCTTGTTCCTTCCGCCGGACTCCGTGACTTGGAAGCTCAGATCGAGACCCATGCGCCTCTCGTTTAGGAGATTCGTGGTGGCCACGCCAAGCGTGACCTCCGCGCGCATGCCATCATACAAGGCACCACCTTGGCGACGGGCGCCGCGCTACTCGCGCGGCTTTACAGTGAGCTCACGGCCGCAGGAGCGCCTTGATGGCGCGTCTTTCGTCCATCGCGCGGTACCCGTCCGCCACCTGCTCGAGGGGCAGCGTGAGGTCGAAGACCTTGCCGGGATTGACCTTCCGGCTCCAAACGAGCTCGATGAGCTTGGGGAGGAAGCGGCGCACCGGCGCGGGACCGCCGTGCAAATGGACGTGTGAGAAGAACAGGCCCTGCCCATCGAGCGTCACGCCGTGCGGCACGCCCACATCGCTCATGAAGCCGCCGGGCCGCGTGGCGCCAATCGCCTGCAGCATCGACTCCTGCGTGCCCACGCACTCGAGCACCGCGTCGGCGCCTACACCCCGGGTGAGGTCCTTGATGCGCTCGACGCCCTCGGCCCCGCGCTCGGTCACGATGTCCGTCGCGCCGTACTCACGCGCGAGCTTCTGCCGGGAGGCGTGCCGGCTCATCGCGATGATGCGCTCGGCGCCCATCTGCTTCGCGGAGAGGACCGCCAGGAGGCCCACCGCGCCGTCTCCCACGACCGCGACTGTCCTGCCGGGCTTCACGTTGGCGGCGTCGGCTGCGAACCAACCGGTCCCGAACACGTCGGACACCGCGAGCAAGCTTGGAATCAGGTCGTCTGGCGGCAGTTCAGGCGTCGCGACGAGCGTCCCGTCCGCCAGGGGCACGCGAAGCCGCGGGGCCTGAGCGCCGCCCACGGACTCACGATGCTGACAGGACGTCTGGTAGCCGGCCTTGCAGTGAGGACACGTGTTGTCAGAAGCGAAGAAGGAGCCAATGACGAACTGCCCCGGCTTCACGGAGGTGACGGCGCCGCCGACCTCCTCGACGACGCCACAGTACTCGTGCCCCATCGGTGTCGGCTCGGCGACCGCCTGCACGCCTCGGTAGGGCCAGAGGTCCGAGCCGCAGACGCATGTGGCCGCCAGGCGGATGACGGCGTCGGTTGGCGTGAGAATCCTCGGGTCTGCGCGCTCCTCGAAGCGGATATCGCCGGGCTTGTGGAGGACGGTGGCTCGCATGGCAGTTCCTTTCGTCGCGGCTCCCGCGAACAACATGCGCCCCGGTCACCGCCCGGTGAAGGGCCCCGTGGGAAACGGGCTTTCAAGCCGCCGTTGACAATGCTCGCTTTGACTTCGTGTTCGAACGCTTCATCCCGTCACGGATTCTTGGGCGAGTCGCTCGGTACGGCAGCAACTCGCGGCAGGACCACCGTGAAGAGGGAGCCGGCCATGGGAACACTCTCCACGGACACGTGCCCGCCGAGCGCCTCGACAATCTGCCGGCAGATGAACAGCCCCAGCCCGAGCCCGCCGTAGTGGCGCCCCGAAACGGCGCGCTCGAATTTTCCGAAGAGCCGAGGCAGTGCCTCCGGCGCGATACCGATGCCTTCATCGCGCACGGTGATGCGTGCATGCTCCGCGTCGGCATCCAGGGCCACACGGATGGGCTTGCCAGCGCCGTACTTCGCGGCGTTCGTCAGCAGGTTGACCACCACCTGGTCGAGCCGAAAGGCATCCCAACTGCCGTGAATGGGGCCATTCGCGAGCACCTCGACGTCGCAACCGGCCTGGCTGAAAATCTCCCGCATCCGCTCGACCACATCCTGCACGACACGAACGAGGTCGACGTTGGCCAGGTTCATTTGCAGCTTGCCCGCCACGATGCGGCTGACGTCCAGGAGGCTCTCCACCAGCTCCGACAGCCGCGTCACCTGACGCTGGGCGCCGAGCAGCCGGCCCTGGACGCGGGCCAGGGCTTCCGAAGGGAGCGCGCGAACGACGAGCTCATGCTGAAGGCGGAGCGAGGTCAGGGGCGTCCTCAGCTCGTGGGCTGCCACGGAGAGAAACTCGTCGCGCAGGCGCACCGCCTCTTGCGCCTCGCTCCGGGCGCGTCGCTCTCGCGCGAGGAGCTCGGCGTCATTGATGGAGATGACGGCCTGCCCCACGGCCACCTGGAGCAGATAGCGGTCCTGCTGATTGGGGAAGTCCGCTCGGCCGCTCCCCACGAGCACCACGCCGCCGCCTGTCGCCAGTCCTTCGGGATTCATGCGGAGCAACCGCAGCTCGCCGGGCTGAAGTGGGTGGGGCTCCGTCCACGGGGTATTGAGCGGGGCCTCCATGCACCACCGCTGGCACGCCTTGCGGACCCCGTCGGAGGGCGCCAGTGGCCAGCAGGTCTCGGACCGGGGCTCGCCAGCGCCGACGTCCATGCTCACATAGACAACGTCTGGCCGGAGGACGTTGCGGAGCACATCGACGAGGCTCGACGCGATGAAGGCCGGCGCCAGCCCCCGCCAGAGCGACGGCAGGGCGAGCAGCGCGGCGAGGTCGCGCACCTGGCGACGCAGCACCTGCAACTCTTCAGAAGGAGCGGACACTGTCGGAGAGAACGGTTCTGGACGCCGCGTACCTGGGCAAAGACAGGTGCCACCCGGAGGGAGGCATCCTCGCCATCAGGAGGCTCGCGCCTGAAGGTCTCGCAGGAACTCGTTCGGGGACACGAAGAAGGGGTTCTCGTGAAGCATCCCCCCGATGAGCACCAGGGGATGGGTGCGCAGCACATCCATCATCGTGGCGGCATCGAAGCGCTCGACGTCGTAAACGCAGACCGCGGGCTGCTTCTTCTCATTCAAGAAAGCATTGACCCGGGCCTCGTACGCGAGGAGCTGCTCGACGCCGGGGCGCTTCTCCAGCGCCCACTCCATGTGCCCGATGATGCGCAGGCGCGGGTACCCAGCGGCCTCGCTCTGGGCGATGGCCTGCTCGAAAATCGCGAACATCGAATCGGGGTTGAAACACCCGTCCTTGAGGTACCCCTGCTCCCAGGTGAGCACCTCCAGTTGTCCACGAGCGCAACACCCGTCCGCGTCGATGCCCGTGGCCGCCAGGTTCTTGAGATGGTCCTCGACCAGCCGGGGGTCCGTCACATGGACAGCCTTCTCACCGCCCTGCAGCCCTTCCTGGATGAAAGGCGCGAGGACCCGGTACTCCTCCTGGGCGCCATGGAAGAACGCGCAGGCATGAAAGTGGGGGGCGAGCCGGCGGCCGCCCAACGTCACAGGTCGAGATTCCGAGGTGCAGTCCATCGTTTCAGGCCTTCGGGTGGGGAAGCGTGCGCACGGCTTACTGAGGCCGAATCACACCCACATGCCGCTCATACTACCCAGGGCGCCCCCCAGCCATTCCCTCAAGGCAGGGGAGCGCTCAAAGACGTTAACAGCGAGACAGGCATCCATACGAGCGGTGTGCCAGCCGGACCTGGAGTGGCAGGCAGGACGGGGGCCTGAGTAGCCGGCAGGTCGGCAGAGGGACGCCGGGGTACCCCCGCCTGTCGAACGGTCGTTTAGCGCGGCGCCTCCACGGCCCCATATATCGACGCAATCAACGCCGCGTGCTTCCGGACGACCGCGTGACGCTTGACCTTCAGCGACGCCGTGAGTTCGCCACCATCCACCGTGAACGGACCGGGCGACACGCGAAACGTCTTGATGCGCTCGAAGGACGCCAGACCCGAATTCGTTTCCGCGACCAGGGCCTCCAGGACGTTGTTGATGCGTGGGTGCGCCGGGTCCGCCGGAATCCCTCGCGGCGGGCCACCCCAGCCTCGTGTAAAGTGGAGGGATGTCCTGCCTCCGTCCCTATCGCGAAATGGCCGACCTCGAGGCCATGGCCCACCTCGTGACGCGGGCCTGGGCGGAGCGCGGCCCCCATGTGGAATGCACGGGAGGGGACCTGACCTGGCGCCTGCTGCGCAATGCCCAGGTGCGCCCGCGGGAGGACATCATTCTGTGGGAGCACGCTCCCGGGCAGCTCGCTGGCTTTGCGTGGGCATACAGCAATGGCGACGTGGACCTGTTCGTCCACCCGCTCGCGCATGCGGATGCCTTCGCCCAGGACATTCAGCCCTGGGTGCGCGCACGCCAAGGGAACACGGCGCAGCCGACCACCCTTTGGGCGCTGGAGAGCAACGGACCGCTGCTCGCTGCGCTGAACCAGCGGGGCTGGCGGCGCACCGCGGGCGGATGCTACCTGCACCTCGCTCAGCCGCTCCTCGCGCTGCCGCCCCCACCGCCTCCGCCACCCACGGGCTACCGGGTGCGGGCGGTGAGAGGCCCCGAGGAGGTGGCCGCGCGCGCCCTCGTCCACCGGCGCGGCTTTGGCACCGAGCGGATGACGACGGAGGTGTACGCCCGGCTCATGGAGGCGCCGCGCTACCAGCCCGCGTTGGACCTCGTCGCGGAGGCACCCGACGGCACCCTCGCGGCTTGTACACTCGGGTGGCTCGACGAGGCCAACGCGGTGGGCGAATTCGAGCCAGCCACCTGCGTCCCAGAGCACCGGCGGCGAGGGCTCGTGCGCGCGCTCCTGCACGAGGGGCTCCGGCGCATGCACCTGATGGGAGCCAGGCAGGCCATCGTCTACGCCTTCGAGGACAACCCGGCGTCCGTCGCCCTCTACCAGTCCTCCGGCTTCACCGTGGTGGACCGCAACCTTGGCCACACCCCTGTCTACGCCGAAGGCGACGAAAGAGGATGAAGGCCAGGGAGACGGCGCCAGCGGCTCAGTCCTGCTCTCGCTGCTCGAACTGGGAGATGACGTCATCCAGGACGTGCTGGAAGTAGTCATCAGCGGCCCTCTGTCTATCTCGAATGGCGAGGAGCAGTGGGTGGAAGCTCGGGTCGCCCAGGGACGCGGCGGATTCGAGCACATACACCGTCACCTCCTCACCACAGAGCGCCGCGCGTACAGGCTCGATCGCGCGTGGGTCCTTCCGGTCCGCGAGGCCCACCAGGGCCTCCCCGAAAATCTCAATGTCCTCTTCGCCGAGCCGCGCCGCGAGCGCATCCCGCAGCGCGGGTGTGTCGACGTCCTCCATCATCGAGCCCAGGCCAAAGGTCGCATAGTCCCGGACGTCGCGGTCCTCGTCCGTTGAAAGCCGGATGAGCGCCTCAACAGCTTCCGGCGCCCCCAGGACAGCCAGTCCATGCGCCGCGCCATACCGTGCCTCGTCGGAAGGATGGCTCGCCAGCTTGACGAGTTCATCAAGGGCACAAGGCTCGTGCAGGTGTCCCAGCGCAACGCCGGCCGAAAGAAGGACGGCGGGCTCCTGCTCGCGCCGAAGCAGGTCCCGCAGCGCTTCGCAACACTCCGCCGGAAAGGTGCGATTCTTTCCTCCGAGCTGACCAAGGATGTCCGCGCCGCGCCCCCGCGCCTTCGCGGAGGGAGCGCGAACAAGCTGGATGGCGGCGTCCAGCACCTCGCGCGTCCCACGGCGGCGCAGCGCCCAGATGGCGTCCCAGGCGCGGTCATCCTCCTCGTCACCTTCCAGTGAAATCTGGATGAGCGCGTCGGTGCTTTGCTCTTCGAGCGGTCCCATGATTCCCCTCCGTTCTCCACGGGTGCCGGCCCCCAACGTGCCGAAAACAGCCGGGTCATGCAATCGCTCGCCAGCCTGAGCGTAGGCGCCCCGGAGGCCGCTGATCGGCGCCGGGGAGATGTCACGATGGATACCGTTCTGGGTGGACTGCGCCAGAGCCTGCGCTCACTGGGCCGCAGCCCCGGCTTCACGCTGGGGTGCGTCCTGATGCTGGCGGTGGGCATCGGCGCGAGCACCGCGCTCTTCAGCGTGGTGGAAGGGGTGCTGCTGCGCCCCCTGCCCTACCCGCGCCCCGAGCGCCTGGTGGAGCTCTCCGAGCGCGCCGCGGAGGGCCACCTGATCCGCTTCTCGGACCCCGACTTCGAGGATGTGCGAACGCGCTCGCGCACCGTCACGGCGCTGGCCCAGGTGTCGGGAGCGGCGAGCGTCGCCGTCACGGGCGCCGACGAACCGACCTTCGCCACGCTGGCGCTCGCCTCGCGAAACTTCTTCCCCGCCTTCGCGGTGCGACCCGCTCAGGGCCGCCTCTTCGAGGAGGAGGAGCAGCAGCCGGGAGGCGCCCCCGTGGTGGTGGTGAGCCAGTCCTTCTGGAAGCGCTACCTGGGCGCACGGCCCCTGCCCCTATCGGACACCCTCACCTTCGAGGGGCGCTCCTACACCGTGGTGGGCGTGATGCCCGAGTCCTTCGACTACCCGGTGGGCACGCAGCTGTGGATTCCGCGCGAGCTGGAGGTCCCCCTGCCCAGCCGCACCGCCCACAACTGGCAGGTGGTGGGAAGGCTGGCGGATGGCGTCGACCTCCAGGCCGCGCGAGCGGAGCTCACCCACGTCGCCCGTGAAATCAAGGCCCAGTACGGCCGGGACACGAACATGCATGACGTCGCCGTGGAGCCCTTGCAGGAGAGCCTGGTGGGCCACGTGCGGCCCACGCTCTACCTGCTGTCGGGCGCCGCGGCCTTCCTGCTGCTGGTGGCGGGCGCCAACGTCACGAACCTGCTGCTCGCCCGCGCGGCCACCCGGGCAAGGGAGCTGGCCATCCACGTGGCCCTGGGCGCGGGGCCCGGCGCGTTGATTCGGCGCTTCCTCATGGAGTCGTTGCTGCTGTCGCTGACGGGAGGAGCACTGGGGGCCGTGCTCGCCGCCTGGGGCGTGAGCGCGCTGCTCGCGGCCGAGCCGGGCCACCTGCCCCGCGTCGACGAGGTGGGGGTGAATGCCACGGTGCTCCTCTTCACCCTCGGGCTCTCCCTGCTGCTCGCGTTGGGGCTGGGATTGCTGACGGCCCTGCGCGCGGCGAGGCAGCCTCCGGGCGCTGCGCTGGCCGGCGCCGGGCGCACACACAGCGGCGGAGGCGGCGCCGAGCGCACGCGCCGGGCCCTCGTCGTGGGCCAGCTCGCGCTCGCCTTGGTCCTCCTGGTGGGCGCGGCGCTCCTGGGGCGGAGCCTGATGGGGCTGCTCTCCCTGGACCCGGGGTATCGCACCGAGGATGTCGCGGTGCTCAGCCTCGTCCTCCCTCCGGCAGAAGACGCGGCGCAGGGGCAGCGCAACCTGCAGTTGCAGGAGCACCTCGTCTCGCGGCTGGCGGCGCTGCCCGGCGTGCGCGCGGTGGGCGCCGTCAGCAACTTCCCGCTGGAGGGCAGCCCGTCGGGGTACGGCACCTTCCTGATATTGAACCGCCCCGACGAGGTGAAGGACTTCGACGACTTCGGGCGGCTGGCGCACGAGCGCGAGCGCGCCGGCACCGCCGAGTACCGCGCGGCGAGCGAGGGTTACTTCACTGCGCTCGGCATCCCGCTCGTGCGCGGCCGCCTGTTCGACGCGGGCGACACCGCCGACGCGCCACACGTGGCCGTCATCAGTGAGTCGCTCGCCAAGGCCCGTTGGCCCCACGAGGACCCGCTGGGCAAGCTCATCCAGTTCGGCAACATGGACGGAGACCTGCGTCCCTTCACCATCGTCGGCGTGGTGGGCGACGTGCGGGAGCAAGGGCTGGCTGACGCGCCCAGGCCCATGTTCTATGGCAGCACCCGGCAGCGTCCGCGCGCCTCGTCCCGCTTCCACCTCGCCGTACACGGTCCGATGGGCTCCGCCGCCCTGGTCACCGCGGCGCGGCCGGTACTGCGGGAGCTGGCGCCCGAGCTGCCCGCGCGCCTGTCCACGGTGGAGGGACTGCTCACGGGCTCGCTCGCCCCCAGACGCTTCAGCCTCCTGCTGCTGGGCGCCTTCGGCGCGGTGGCGCTGCTGCTCTCGGTGGCGGGCCTGGCGGCCGTCGTGTCCTACGCGGTGGCGCAGCGCACGCGGGAATTCGGCATCCGCTTCGCGCTGGGAGCGACGGCGGAAGACGTGCTGCGGATGGTGCTCCGGCAGGCGGCGCGGCTCGCGGGGCTGGGCATCGTCCTCGGCGTGCTGGGGGCGGTGGGCTTGAGCCAGATGCTGGCGGGGCTCGTGTACGGGGTGAGCACCACGGACCCGCTCGTCTTCATCGCGGTGGCGGTGCTGCTGCTCGGCGTGGCGCTGCTCGCGAGCTGGCTGCCGGCCCGACGCGCCTCGCGTGTGGACCCGATGACCGTGCTCCGCTCGGAGGCATGAAATCCCATGGGGAATGGTGCGCCGGCGACAACAGGCATGTCGCTGCACGCCGGTGTGGCCTCTGGATGGCATCGCAACCCCGCATGCCGCGGAGTCCCCAGACGCTGGCGAGGAGGTCCCGGTCTGGCAGTCACGCAGGCAGCCGTGTCTGGAATTCATTGAAGCGACGGGTGCTCGCTCTCATAGTCGGGTCTGAACCTGGAGACGCAGGCTCCAGAACCCCTACAGGTGCGTCATGGAAAAGACCGCTGAGCCCTCGCAGACCTCGCCGCTCGTCCTGTCGAATCCCAAGGGGCTGTTCGACCCCGCCCCCTACGGTTTCTCGCACGTGGCCCAGGTTGCGCCTGGCACCCGGCTCATCTACCTGGCGGGGCAAGGCGGGGAGCGAGAGACCGGGGCGCTCGAGCCAGACTTCCGCCTCCAGGTACGCCAGGCGTTCCGGAACGTTCGCACGGCCCTGGAGTCCGTGGGAGCCAGCGTCAAAGACGTCGCCAAGCTCACGATGCTCGTGGTGGACCACACGGAGGCCAAGCTCGGCATCATCGGACCCGAGCTGGACGCAGCCTGGAACGGCGGCATGAAGCCAACCTGCACGCTGATTCCCGTTCCGCGGCTGGCGCTGGACGGCATGCTCTTCGAAGTCGAAGCGGTCGCCGTCCTCCGTACCTGACCGCGGCCTGGTGCCCCTTCTATCGCCCGCGCCCGCGGGCTCAGTCGGCGCCTGGGAGCAGCGCGGGAGCGGAAAAGAACTGCAGTCCCCGGTTCAGCAGGGGAAGCCATGAGCCGTAGTGGTCCTCGCCGGGAAACTCCAGGTACTGGACCTTGAAATCGCCCCCCGTCGCAGACAACTCCGCGGCGAGCTCACGCGCATTGTCGACCATCCGCCGCTGGGCCGCGAACATGCCCCGCGCCCCCTCGCTCTTGCGCGGCGTCTGCTCGAGCCCGCCCACCGTGAGCAGCACGCGCGCCTTCACCGGCGTCCGCGAGGCCTGCTCCAGGAAGGCCTGCTTCTCGGTGAGCACGTAGCGGTCGTTCCACCAGATGGACGGGCTCCCCGCCACGAAGCTGTGGAAGGCCGTGGGCCGCGTGAAGAGCGCGTGCAGCACCAGCAGCCCGCCATAGGAGTGCCCCATCAGCGCGGTGCGCGAGCCATCCATGGGCAACTTCGCGGCAAGCGCGGGCTCCAGCTCCTTCTTCACGAAGTCCAGGAAGCGGTCCGCCCCACCCTGCTTCTTCGAGAACCGGTCCCCCGTGTTCGACACGTCCGGCGCGGGCGGCGTGTAGTCCTCACCACGAGCCTGGGCGCTTGAGGCCGCGTCTCCCGCGTAGGTCAGCCCGACGATGACAGGCGTTTCCGCCGCGACGCCGAAGCCTTTCGCGAGCTTGGGCAGCGCGCGAATGAGCCGGTCCAGGGTGGGAAAGTGCGCCTCGCCATCCAGCAGATAGATGACGGGATGACCGGCCGCGGGCGCGGGGCCCTCGGGGACCGATACGAACATCCGGTGGGTCCGTCCCGTGTGGGTCGAAGCGAGGTCGAACTGGAAGGTGTTCTGGAGCGTCACCGGAGCCCCCTCCGTCCGAGCCACCGGCGCGGCGCGTGGCACCGGCACTGTGGAGCAACTGGCGGTCAGCAGGCCCGCGGCGGCGAGCACGAGGATGCGCATCATGAAGAGACTCAAGGCGAAGACGCGGTGATGACGACGAGGCCAGCGCCCCCACACACGGCGGGAGCGCTGGCCAGACAGCGAATGGCTAGCGAATCCGGAGGAGGCCGCGCACCTGGCCCTCGACGACCGTCTTCGCGTCCCCGAGGCCCGTCTCGGGGCTCATGAGGCGGAAGCGCGTCTGGGCGTTGTCGTTGATGAACTCCGGCAGCACCAGGAGCTCACCGGGGTTCTGCGGGATGGAGCGGCCGTTGGTGGGCACCAGGTCGTCCCGGACGACGGCCGTCGCGGTCGGCGCGTCGCCGAGGGTGACCTCCCACAGGCTCCACCACGCGCCCACGGCGGCGCTCTGCCCGTTGAAGGGCCGCTCGGCGGCCACCGCGGCGTCAAAGGCGGACTGCGCAGCGGCCTTGTTCATCACCCGCAGGTAGCCCTTGCCGGGCGCACCGGGCAGGAGCATGGCGGCGATGTCCCCTTCCGTCCCGGGGTTGACGAAGGAGTCGAGCGTGATGAACCACGAATCGAACTCACCGGTCGCGGGGTCGAAGCGAATCATGCAAGGCGCGCCGGCCGTGCCAGGCGACACGAAGTGCGCGCCGCTGCCCAGGGACTCGGTGGCGTAGTAGATCTTCCCATCCGTGTGCCGGACGCCGTCGCGCGCCCAGCCGCAGCGGTTGTCCGTCTTGACGGTCACCTCGTCGCTCTGCGTGTCCACGATGACCAGCGCCGTCTTCGCCGGAATCGTGCGCACGTCCGCGGCGTGCCAGCCGCCCGCGATGATGACGTCATTGCCCGCCGTGACAGCCAGGCTCTGCGAGTAGCGGAACGTGAAGTCGCCGTCCTTGAGCTGGGCCGTCAGGTCCTTGGACGTGATGATGGAGAGGTCCTGGGGATTCCAGATGACCAGCTTGTAGTTCACATGGTCGAAGTAATAGGCCTTCGTCTCGCTGACGAAGTAGTGCTGGGACTGATAGCCGCCCGTCGCCGCGACGCCCTGACTGGTGAAGGAGAGCGGGTTACCGGCCACGATGGAGCCGTCCGCGTTGAGGGTGTAGGGCGTCACCGTTGGCAGCCGCGAGCTGCTGACGAAGAACCTGCCAGTGCCCGGAACGCCGGTCGCGATGTACGAGTCCGAGGGAAGCTCGATCGCGTCGCCAATCCCGACGGTCTGCTCCTCCTCGATGTCGTCCAGCGTCACCAGGTAGCTCTGGGTGTTTCCACCCGCGATGGCGACCTGGGTGATGGCGGCGTAGAGGGGCTGGGTGGTTCCCGCGTCGGGGTCCTGGGGGCCGCCATCCGGAGGCTTCGGGTCATCCGAATCCGAGCAGGCAGTGGCGAACACGGCAAAGGCGAGGAGTGCGGTTTTCAGCTTCATCGATTTTCCTTTTCGCGATGGGGTCCTGCGAGGGGACTCAAAGCGCCGCATCGAGCGCTCAGAGATCGACCGTGGCGCGCGCGGTGAACGCGCGGCCCGGCTTCTGGACACCGACGACGTCGTAGGCGGGAGCGTCGGTGAGATTCTGGAGGTTGAAGGAGAAGGAGAAGGCGCGCCTGTCGAACCGGGTGCGGTAGGTGAGCGCGGCGAAGTGCAACACCTGGGTCGGCACGCGCTCCTTGTCGCCCCCTCGCCCGGCGCTCTCCCAGGAGCGGTAGAACGACTCGACGAAGCGGGTCGTCCACTCCAGGCCGAGCGCATCCGCGGAGCTCAAGAGCCGGCTCACCTGGAAGCGCGCGGTCGCCGAGGCCTGGAGCCAGGGCATGTTGGGAATGCGGTCCCCATGGAAGCGGGCGAACTGGCCCTCCTGGGCGAGGTTGCGGAAGTTGAGCCAGGTGACGGTGCCGGTGAGCCCCACCCAATCGCCGGGTGAGTCCCAGTCCAATCCCGCATGCGCCGTGTAGGAGCGGGCGTGGTCCACGTTTTCGTAGGCCTGCGTGGCATCGCCGGGGAAGAGCTGGATGAGGTTCTCCACGTCCCGGACGCCCGCCACCGCGGTGGCCCCGAAGCGGCCCACGGGCGTGACGATGGGCAGGATTTCCACGCCCAGATTGGCGTTGTGACTCGACTCCGGCACGAGGTCCGAGCTCTCCACGAGCAGCCCTCCATCGCCGAAGAGCTCGTCCACCCTGGGCATCCGCGTGGTCCGCTCGTAGGACGCCTTGAGGAGCAGCCCCCGCGTCAGGCTGAAGCGCAAGGTGTCACCGAAGCCGCCGGCCCACCGGACCTCCGCGGACTCCTGCCGCGTCCCCGAGGAGAAGCGCTGCAGGTAGCCCTTCAAGAACGCGGTGTTCTCCAGCTTGCCGCCCCAGAGCACCTGACGATGGGAGACACCGCCGAAGGAGGACGTCAGCGCGAGTGGCACCCGGAGGGGGTCCTCCTGCTGCAGCCGGGTGAGGTAGGCGTTCTCGCCACTCCGGTCGCTGTCATCAACGCCGAGCGAGACTTCGAGGTCCTCCACGTCGAACAGCGAACCGAGGAGCCGCACGCGGCCGAACAACGTCGTGCGCGTCTGGGTGTTCTCCAGGGGCGTCGTGCCAATCTCCCCTGCCCTCGCCCGCGTCGCGCGGCACGTCCCATACCAGTCGTACAGGCATTCCGTGACGTCGAGCAGCTCACCGACCCGCTCGTTGTACCCGGCGATGGCGAGCACCTTCAGCCGCTCGTGGGGCGACACCTCGTAGCGAAGCCCGAGCCCCCAGCTCTCCTGCGCGGAGGTAACGGCGCCATAGGGCTGGACCATGAACTGGTCATGAGGGACTTCCTTGTCGTAGCGGCCGAGGTAGGCGTTGAGCACGAGCCGGTCGATGCCCGGCAGCGATTCGAACCCCACTTCGATGTCGCCTCCGGTGCCCCGATACGCGTCATGGTTGCGGCGCAGCGCGCGCGGCGAGACGCGCCCCGTCGCCGGGTCATCCACGGGGACGGTGATGCGGTAGTCGTTCTGCGCGCGGTCGTGGAATCCCGCGGCCCGCATGAAGACATGCTCATTGGCCCGCCACGTCAGCCGGCCCGTCCCACGGTAGCTGCCAAAGGAGCCGCCCTGGAGCGACAGGGAGGCACCAGTCTCTGGCGACGTGAGGTCGGAGCGCAGGTGGATGGCACCACCCAGCGCGTCCGTCGCGAGCCGCACCGGGACGACGCCGTTGAAGACCTCGAGCTGCCGGATGAGTGAGACGGGAACACTCCCGAGCCCGTAGACATAGGGCGAGTACTCGATGGGGACGCCGTCGATGAGGACTCGCACCTGGTCGCCGGAGAGACCTCCGAGCGAGAGCTGGGTCCGGCTCCCCAGCCCCCCCGTCCTCTGGACTTGCACCGCCGAGGCACGCGTCAGCACCTCCGCGAGGTCCTCGGCGCGCTCATGGGCCTTCTCCAGCTCGACGACATCCACCGACTCCGAACCGCGCACCAGGGCGCGGGCTTCGGTCGACTTGCCGCGGACGACGGAGGTGAAACCGGCGGGAGGCTCGGACGCCTCGGTGGGCGGTGCGGCCTCTTCTGCCACGGGTGCGTCTGCCGTGCCCTGGGCGGCGTCCTCGGCGGCGGGCGCCTCGACCTCCGGAGGAGGGGCGCGGACGAAGTGGTGGATGAACTCGAACTGACAGGGAACGGGGTTGCCGTCCTGCATCGCCGGGGAGAAGCGCGCGTTCTCCAGCGCGCGCACGGCCGCCTCGTCGAGCCCATGGCCAAGCCCCTCGACCACCTTCGCGCGGGAAACGCGCCCCTCCGCATCCAGCGTCAGCAGGAGCTTCACCGCGCCTTCAATCCCCGCGGCGAGCGCCTCGGGCGGATAGACGGCTTCGGGCTGGGCCAGCAGCACTGGAGGGACAATTCCACCGGATGTCGCCGGCGCCGGGGGCTCGCTCGCATCCTGTGCTCGCGCGACGCCCGCCGACAGCAGGGCCAGAAGCGCGAACGTGGGGACGGGAGAGAACGGCGCGGGTGCACCCCGCCGGCGACGAAGTGTGGGCATGTTCACGGTGTGCAGGCAGCGTCCGCGGGCGCGGAGGTGAAGTCGATATTGATAGTCATTATCAACACGAAGACTTCCTATCAGTGGCGGCCGTGGGGGTCAATTGGGGAGGGGATTCGGGCGGGAATGACAGGCGAATGAGGAGACCCGCGCGACCGGCCCCATTGGCGGAGCTGTTCGAACAGCAATGGGCGCGAGCCATGCAACGGGAGCGCCGACGTCACTGGGGATGGACCGGGGTATGCGCTGCGTCGGTGAAATGACCGCCCTTGAGCGTCCACGTCGGACCAGAGCCGCGGCGATGAACGCGATGGCAGTCGCCATGACGCGCAATCTTTGCGGCGGCACCGCCCCGGAGTCGGGCCGCGGCGTCAGGAATGCGCCACGACCGCGTGAGCGTGGCGCCGAAGGGCCAGCATCGTTGATGCGCTGCCCGGCGGGCTCGAATGGCGGTGGAGGGTCTGACCCTCGAGCCGTTCCCCCGAATCCTCAACTGGACGCCAGCGCATCGAGTGGCGGTGGCGCCGCCTCCGCTTGACTCTCCCCCAAGGGGAGACCGCCACCCTCCGAGCATGTCACCCGAAAGTGCATCTCGGAGGAAGGTCATGGCGGTTGCATTGGGAACACTCGTCCTGCTGGTGGGAGCCGCGGCGGGCGCCTGGTGGTGGATGGGGCGAGCGCTCTTCCGCCCAGGCACCGTGGAGCAGGTGCTTGCCGCGCAGGGCGAAACGCTGGAGGTCCCTCCAGGGCAACAGGCGGATGCCCCGTCTTGGCAGGTATCGCCCGAGGTGCGACTCCACCATGTGGCCGTGGGCAACGGACGGGACGTCGTCGTCGTGCATGGAGGTCCCGGCCTCCCCCCAGCGAGGCCATGGCGCGCGGCGGCCATGACAGGCGACGTGCTGCGCTGGCACTTCTATGACCAGCGAGGCTGCGGCGCCTCTTCACGGCCCTTCACGCACGCGCCTCCCGGCGGCACGTGGCAGGCCATGCAGACGGTGGAGGCCCGGCTGGGGCTCGCCGCGCAGCTCGCGGACCTGGAGCGCATCCGGCGCCTGCTCGGCCAGGAGCGCCTCACGTTGGTGGGCCACTCCTTCGGAGCCCTGGTGGCCGCGCTCTACGCCGCGGAATGGCCAGAGCGGGTGGAGGCCCTCGTGCTGGTGGCACCCGCGCCGCTGGTCACGATGCCCGCGGGCGACGGCGACCTGTTCACCCAGGTGCGGGCCCGGCTGGATGCGACAGGCCAGCGCGAGCTGTCGGCTTGGATGAAACACACCTTCGACGTCCCCGCCCGACTGAAGGACGACGAAGCCCGGCTCGCCGAGCACTTCGCCGCCTTCGGGCCGCTGTACGTCCAGGCCATGCGAAGCGAGCGCCCCGACGCGAAGCTTCCCGGCTCCGGTGCCGCCGGAGGCTTTCTCTCGCTGGGGCTCTACCTGAGCCTGGGCCGGCATCACGACTGGAGCGACTGGCTGCGCCGGGTGCGCGCACGCACGCTTGTCATCCATGGCGCCCAGGATCTCCAGCCACGCCCGGCCACCGCGCGCGTGGTAGAAGCGATTCCCCAAGCGCGGCTGGTGGAGCTGGCGGACAGCGGGCACTTCCCCTTCGAGGAGCAGCCCGAGTCCTTCGCCGCCACGGTGAGCGCCTTCCTCTCGGAGGTGGAGCGGTGAGCGGACTGCTGTATTCCATTGGCGAGACGTCGCGCATCACCGGGCTGACCGTGAAGGCCCTGCGCTTCTACCAGGAGAAGGGACTGCTCACGCCCTCGCGCGTGGCCCCCTCCTCCGGCTACCGCTACTACACCGAGCGCGACATCGCCCTGGCCCACACGCTGCGCGCGTTGCGCGACCTGAAGCTGTCTCTGGATGAGATTCAGGGTGTGCTCGCGGAGCTGGACTCGGGCGCCTCGCTCGCGGAGCAACTGGGACGCGCGCGGGCCCGGCTCGCCGAGGAGGCCGCCAGCGCGCAGCGCTCCGTGCTCGCGCTGGACACGCTGATGCGGCACCAGGCGCAGGCGGAGGCGTACCTGCGCGCCCCACCGCCCCTGCTCGAACGCTGGCTTCCCCCGGTCCGCGTCGCCGTGCATCGGGCACGGGGGCGGTACTCGGACGCGTCGGTCATCTTCCCCCGGCTGTTCGCCGCGTGTGGGCCCCACGTGGCGGGTGCGGCCTTCTGCCTCCTGCACGAGGCGGAGTACCGCGAGGACGACGCGGACCTGTCCTGGTGTGTCCCATTGGCACCGGGGGCCGCCCCGGAAGGCGTCACCATCGAGGAGCTGCCCGAGGTCCAGGCCGTCACGCTCGTCCACTCCGGGGCGCCCCATTCCGTGGGCCCGTCCTGGGCCCGCCTCTTCGCCCACCTCCATGCGAAGGAACGCACCCCATCCGTCCCCTTGCGAGAGACGTACCTGCGCGTGGGCACCCTGGATGGCACCTCCTGGCTGACCGAGCTCGCGCTGCCGTGGGAGGGCAACGGGCTCCAAAGCAAGACCTGAGCTGTCCGCGCCTTTCAGTCCAGGCAATCCCTGTGGGCTGGGACCAAGGCTTTTCGCGTGGGCTCATCCGGCCCATCCGACTCCATGGGCTTGCGCATATACCGACCGTACGGTATGCCCCCCCCCTCACATGCCACGCCCGCCGAAACACGCGCCTGAACGAGGCGATGCCAGGACCCGGCTGCTCGAGGCCGCCCGCGCGACCATCCGCGCCAAGGGCTTCACCGCGACCTCGGTCGACGAGCTCTGTCAAAGCGCCGAGGTGACGAAGGGCTCGTTCTTCCATCACTTCAAGAGCAAGGAAGCGCTGGGCGTGGCCGCCGCGGAGCACTGGGCGGAGACGACGAGCGCCTTCTTCGCGGGCGCGCCCTACCATGCGCCCAGCGACCCGCTCGAGCGCGTCCTGGCCTACGTGGCCTTCCGCAAGTCCCTGATGGCGGGGGAGCTGGCGGAGTTCACCTGTCTGGTGGGCACGATGGCGCAGGAGGTCCACGCGAGCTCGCCGGACATTCGCGACGCGTGCGGCGCGAGCATCCTGGGACATGCCGCAACGCTCGAAGCGGACATCGACGCCGCCATGACGGAGCGACGCATCGCAGGTGGGTGGACGGCCCAGAGCCTGGCGCGTCACACCCAGGCGGTGATTCAGGGCGCCTTCGTTCTCGCCAAGGCGGGAAACGACCCCGCCCTGGCGCACGAAAGCCTGGACCACCTCGACCGGTACATCCGCCTCCTCTTCGGCGGCCCCCTTCAGGAGAAAGCACTGCCATGAATCAGCCCCTTCAGCTCCGCTGCGCCTGCGGGCAGGTCCAGCTCCAGGTGGCGGGAGCCCCCATCGTCAGCGCCGAGTGCTGTTGCACCAGTTGCCGCACGGCTGGCGGCACGCTGCAATCCCTGCCCTCGGCGCCGCGATTCCTGGAGCCCCATGGCTCCACGCGCTTCGAGCTCTACCGCAAGGACCGCGTCCACTTCCTGGAGGGCACCCATTACCTCAAGGAGCTTCGCCTCACGCCCGAGGCGAAGACGCGCCGGGTCGTCGCCACCTGCTGCAACACGCCCGTCTTCCTCGAGTTCGAGAGCGGCCACTGGCTCAGCCTCTACGGCTGTCTCTGGCCCAAGGGAACGCTGCCCCGGCTCGAGATGCGGACCATGGCGAGCGACCTCCCGCCCGGCGTGGTGCTTCCCGATGATGTCCCGAACAGCAAGACGCAAACGCTTCCGTTCTTCGCCAAGCTGCTCGGTGCGTGGATCATGATGGGGTTCCGCAGCCCGAAGCTCGCCTTCGTCCAGGGAGCGCTCCAGCGCTGACCTTACAACCCTGACGCTCGCCGCTATCGCTTCTTGACGAGGTAGTGGAGGACCGAGGTGAGGCCCGCGAAGCGGAACGAGGGGTCGATGTACTTCTCGATGACGTAGAAGGCGAAGTAGTAGGCGCGGCAGAAGGCCCAGGTGGCGAGCCCGAGCAGGAGCAGGATGCGCCAGTCGGGCAACCGCATGAGGATGAGCGCCCATGCGCCAAGGCCGATGAAGACGAAGAGAATGGCCTTCACCCACATCCAGCGGGGCGATTTCAGGTCGCGCATCCTCTGGAACCTATCCCGGCGGCAAGCGCATCGACAGCGTGGCCGCCGGGAGTCCCTGGCTCAGGGCTTCTGCTGGGTGGCCGCGGCCTTCATCCGCTCGAAGGCCGCGATGTATTCCTCCAGCGAATCAAGCCCCACCGAGGCGCGCCGCTCGTTCACCTTCGCGGGGTCCTCCAGCGTCTTGGGCACCGTCTTGCCATCCACCTCCTCCAACTGGGTGGCGTAGCGCTGCGGCTTGCCCGTGTTCACCAGCACCCGGTCGGTGAGGTACGCGAGGTCCTTCGCCGAGCCTTCGCCTCGCGCCACCGCCTGCTCCAACAGCGGGAGGACCTCGCTCTGGAAGGCCACATCCTGGTCCGCGTGCTGCACCAGCAGCCACGCGGCGAAGGAAGCGCGCCGCCCCACCAGGGCGCTTCCCGGCCAGCCCTGCTTCGCGATGACGCCCTTGAGCCACGTGGTGTTGCGCGCATCGATCTCCCTCAACTTCGCCCTGGCGGCCTCATCCTGGAAGTTCGAGGCGGCGAGCTCATTGCGCACCGCCTGGTCCTCCTCCATGCGCTTGAGCAGCTCGTCGCGCAGCGCGGGGTCCGCGGCCTCGAACTGCTTCGCCTCGGCGGCGATGACCTGCTGCTCCAACGCCGCGTAACCGGGAAGGCTCCGGACGTTGTCCAGGTCGGAGTCCTGCTGGAGGTGCTTCGCGTTATCGAAGCCCTCCTCCACGGCGCGCGCCAACCAGACCAGCGCCTCTTCGCGCTCCTCCAGCAAGGACGCCGCGCAGGCCGCGTTGTAGGCCAGGGTCCTGCCCCGCACGCCACCTTCCCAGGCGGTCCGGTACAGCGGAAGGGCGCCCGCATTGTCGCCCTTCATGGACAACCCGTTCGCTTCGAAGGCGGCCTGCTTTGCCTCGGGCGTGGCGACGGGCTTCGGCTTCTCGGCGGTAATGGCCTTCGGCGCGCTCGACTCCGGGGTGCCACCACCGTGGGCACAGGCAACCAGGTTCAGCGCGGCAAGCAGGACGATGATGCGACGCATGGCACTCCAGGGGTATGGGGATTGCGCGCGGGCGCTCCAAGCAGGTCCTTGGAGGCCCCGGCGAGGCGCAGTGTAGGAAATTTCGGCAAGGCGCCAAAATCCCGGGTGCGCCCGGAGAAAGGCAGGACGATGAAGAATCAACCCGTGACGGATGGCGAGTCGGCATCGAAGGTCATCAGCGAGAAGATTGCCGAACTGGGTGATTGGCGAGGCGACACGCTCGCGAGGATGCGGGCCCTCATCAAGGAGGCCGCCCCGGACGTCGTAGAAGAAGTGAAGTGGAGAGGAACACCCGTGTGGTCGCAGGACGGGGGCATCTGCACGGGCGAGACGTACAAGACGGCCGTGAAGCTGACCTTCTTCAAGGGCGCCTCCCTGGAGGACCCCACCGGGCTCTTCAACTCGAGCCTCGACGGGAACGTGAGGCGCGCCATCGACATCCACCAGGGTGAGGAGATTGACGCGAAGGCGTTCAAGGCGCTCATCCGCGCGGCCGTCGCGCTCAACACGGCGGGTGGAAAGAAGTCCACGAAGCGCAAGTGAGCGGCGGCCGCCGTGCTCAGTCCGGAGCGCTCCTGCCCGAGCGGGAGACGGCTTCATGCGCGAGCACGCGGAAGTGCTGCGCCGCGGGGGCGGGGCGCGGCCCGGGAAAGGCCACCACCAGCTCCGCGTGCCCGGGGCACCGCTCAACGGGCGAAACACGACGCCTTTGGGACACAGCGCCTGGGAGGACGCGGGAGCGATGGTCAGCCCCAGGCCCGCTTCCACCATGCCCACGACGGAGGGCCACGAGCTGGCCTCCTGGAGGATGTTCGGAGAGAACCCCGCGGCCAGGCACATGCTCATCACCAGGTCGTGCAGGCCCGGCGCGGAGTGGCGAGGAAAGAGCACGAATGGCTCTGCTGCCAGCGACGACAGCGCGACGACCTGCTGACGGGCGCGTGGGTGGCGTGCTGGCAGGGCGAGCACGAAGCGCTCCCGGAGCAGCCGCTCGACGGTGAGCCCTTCATGCCGGAAGGGCGCCCGGATGATGGCGATGTCCAGCTCACCGGAGGCGAGCGCGGCGCCAACATTCAGCGTCTCGCTGTCATCCAGCTCCAGCTTCACCTTGGGGAACCGCGTGCGGAAGCGCAGCACGATGTCCGGCAGGACGCCGAAGGAAGAGGACGCGGCGAAGCCCACACGCAACGTGCCCGTCTCCCCGCTCGCAGCCTGTTGAACGGAGTGGATGACATCCGCGCGCCGCGCCAACAAGGCGCGCGCCTCTTCGAGCAAGCGGGCTCCGGCGGCGGTCAGGGCCACGCGTCGGCTGGTGCGGGTGAGCAGTTCGACGCCCAGCTCGGACTCCAGCCGGCGAATCTGTTGGCTGAAGGGCGGCTGGGCCATGCCGATGCGCGCGGCGGCACGTCCGAAGTGCAGCTCCTCCGCCACGGCGACGAAGAGCTGGAGCTGACGGAATTCCATATCGAGACGATATTCATCTCAATTCACGTCGAAAGATATATTGGTCGTGAAGGATGCGGCTTCCTACCATCGGCGCATGCGATTCCTTCTCGGTCCCCTTGGCCTGACGCTCGTGGCGTTGGCGGCGACTCCCGCCCTGGCGACTGCCGATGCCCCCCTGCCCCAGGTTGCCGATGGCGCCACGCCGGACGCGAAGGTCCAGGCGAAGCTGGACCTGGCGGACCGGTACCTCCGCCGGGTGGAGCTCCTTCGGGACAGCTTCGTCCCGCCCAGGTGGCTGCGTGAGGGCGACCGGCTGGTCTTCTGGGCACGCGAAGGCAAGGACGGCGGGACGTGGGTGCTGGCGCACGCGAAGACCGGAGAGCTGAAACCGCTCCTCTCCGGTGAACACCTGCGGCAGCAGCTCTCCGCGTTATTGGGCAAGCCCATCACCGCGCCCCGCTTCTTCGACGTCGCGCTCGCGCCGGATGAGCAAGGCATCGTATTCCAACTGGAGGGGAAGACCTTCAGCCTGGGCCTGTCAGGCGGCCGGGTCACCCTCCTGCCACCCGAGGACCGGGCCGCGCTGACGCTGTCGCGCAGCCACTTCCTCTCGCCAGCGGGGGGCGCGCTCGCCGTGCAACGCCAGGGTGGCTTCGCGGTGCTGAACGCGGAAGGCACCACCGTGGTCGAGCGCGCCGGGGAGGCGAACCTCGACTGGCGGATTCCAGAACGCCCCTGGTCCCCGGATGGCCGCTTCCTGGCGGTGTGGCGGGAGGACCTGCGCGCCGTCCACCAGGTGCCCGTCGTGGACTACTCCACCGCGCTGGAGAAGGTGACGATGGTGCCTTACGCGAAGTCCGGAACGCCGCTGCCACGCGCGGAGCTGCACCTCGTGGAAGTAGCGACGGGCCGCGTGACGCGCATTCCCCCTGTCGAAGGCGAAACGTATGACTGGTTCGCCGGCTGGAATCCCGAGGGTACCGAGGCCCTGTGCCTCCACCTCTCGCGTGACGCCAAGCGGCTGGACTTGACCGTGGTGGAGCCCACGTCGGGCAAGCGTCGCCACGTGCTGCGCGAGGAGCGTCCGGAGACCTTCGTCACCGGCCTGGATTTCGCGGTGGGCGGTTGGGCGAAGCAGGTGACCGCGCTGTCAGGGGGACGCGGCTACCTCTGGATGTCCGAACGCGACGGCTGGCGCCACGTGTATGCGTATGACGGCGCGGGGAAGCACGTGCGGCAGCTCACACGAGGCGCCTTTCCCGTGCACGAAGTGGTGGGCGTCGCGCCCACGGGAGATGCCCTCTACGTGCTGGCCTCCGCGGACAGCGGCGCGCCGTACGAGCACCTCTTCTACCAGGGCAGCATGAAGGGTGGCGCGTTGAAGCGGCTCTCCTCGGGCTCGGGGATACACCGCATCACGCTGTCCCCTTCGGGCCAGTACTACGTGGATGCATGGTCCTCGCGGACACAGCCCCGGTTGAGGGAGCTGGTGTCCATGAAGGGTGGCAAGCGCGTGCGGCTCACCGAGTCCGACACGAGTGAGGTGGAAGCGCTCGGCGGCACTCAGCCGGAAGCACTGCTCGTGAAGGCGGCCGACGGCGTCACGCCCCTGCACGGTGTGCTCTACAAGCCACGCGACTTCGCCCCCACGAAGCGCTACCCCGTGCTCGCCTACATCTACGCGGGGCCTTTCACCACCATCGTCCCCTGGCACTACGTGGGGACCTCCGATTCACTGACCGCCAGCGGGCTGGCGCAACTGGGCTTCATCGTGGTGCTGATGGACCCCCGAGGAACCCCCGGGCGGAGCAAGGCCTTCCAGGACGCGAACTACGGCCGCGTGGGCCAGACGGAGATTCCTGACTACGTCACCGGGCTGAAGCAGGCCGCGTCCACACGCCCGTGGATGGACCTGGAGCGCGTCGGCATCCACGGCGGGTCATGGGGCGGCTACTTCACGCTGCGAGGGATGCTGACGGCGCCAGACTTCTTCAAGGCGGGCTACGCCTGCGCGCCCGGGGCGCTGGAGGAGGAGGCCATCATCAATGAGCCCTATCTCAACCTCCCGAGCGCCAATCCCCTGGGCTATGCGGCGGGCGACAACCTCGCGCTCGCCGGCAAGCTGAAGGGCCACCTGAAGCTGATGCACGGCACGAGTGATGTGAACGCCACCCTCTCCGTGACGATGAGGATGGCGGACGCGCTCATCCGCGCGGGCAAGCGCTTCGAGTTGCTCATCATGCCCGGCCAGCCCCACTCCCCCCGGGGCGCCGCCAGCCGCTACTACCGGGACGACGTGGGCCTGTTCTTCCTGCGGACCCTGGGAGAGCCCCGGTAGGGACGCCTCATGGGCTGTTGCGGCCAGGCGCTTGCCGTTCCGCCTGGAGCCAGCGACGCACCTCGTCCAGGTACTCCCGAGGAAGGGCATGCCCACTGTCAAAGGTCTTGTGGGCCTTGCGGCGGGACGGCGCGGCATCGAACAGGGCGCGGCTGTCCGCGACCGGCGCGAAGTCATCCTGGTTCGCCGTCAGCAGCAGCCAGTCCTGGTGAACGCTCGCCATGTGACGCGAGGGAGCAACCTCGTCCATTGACGGGTCGATGTGGGGCGGAACCATCGTGACCAGGTGGGTGATGCGGGGCTCTCGCGCCGCCAGCAGGAGCGCCACCTGGGCGCCCATGCTGTAGCCAGCGACGAGCACCCGCGGGGGTTGCCCCTTCGCGAGCACGGTGGTGAGCAGTGCGTGGGCATCACGGACCGTGTCGGCGATCATCGCCACGTACCGTGTGGGCTCCCCTTTGTGGGCCAGCTTCGCGAGCGCCCCCGGCCTCGCATCGGGAGTCGCCCGCTCCCCGTGCCGGCGCGCATCGAGGAGGTAGACGCGGTACCCGGCACGCAGCAGGTCATCCTTCAGCACACCGCCGTGGGTCGGTCCCTCCTCCGACAGCCAGTCCTCCTTTTTGCGCGTGAGGCCATGCAGGAGGACGGCAATGGGTGGATTCGAGGCGCTCCCCTCCGGCTCCAACACCCGGGTGGGGATGCGTTGTCCATCCGCGCCGCGAACGTCCAACGACGTCCCAGGCGCGGCGGCACGGGCCGCGGAAGCGGACAGCAGCAGCAGGCACAGCGACAGCAGGCGGGTCATCACGGCTCTCCCAGCGGTAAGAAGCCCCGTCACCCTGCCGTCGTCCGCGTCAGCCACGAGTCAACAGCCCGCTGACCTTCGCTTGACGTCACGGCTGATAACCTCCCCGCCCATGCGAGTGCTCGTCGTCGAAGACAACCTGGACCTCCAGGCCAACCTCGAGAAGTTCCTGGGAGGGGACTTCCAACTCGACTTCGCCGCCACCGGGCCCCAGGGGCTCACGCTCGCGCTGGGCCAGGAATACGACGTCATCGTGCTGGACTTGATGTTGCCGGGCATGGGGGGCATCGAGCTGTGTCAGCGCTACCGGCAGCTCGCGCCCCGGCTGGTGCCCATCCTCATGCTGACCGCGCGGGACACCATCGAGGACAAGGAAGAAGGCTTCCGCTCGGGGGCGGACGACTACCTCGTCAAGCCGTTCTCCTTGAGGGAGCTGCGGCTGCGGCTCGAAGCGCTCGCACGACGCCCCGTGCCTCCGAGCGGACGGTGCCTGACGGTGGGGTCCCTGACGCTGGAGCCAGACACGGGCCAGGCACGGCGAGGCGCGCGCACCGTCCGTCTCAACAAGACGGAGATACTCCTCCTGAGGCTGCTGATGGAGGCCGCGCCCGAACCCGTCTCGACGGCCACGCTGGCCCACCACCTCTGGGGGGACGATGCGCCGGAATCCAGTGCCTTGCGCACCCACGTCTATGCCCTGCGCGGCGCACTCGCCGAACTGGGGATGAGCGACGCCATCACCACCCTCCGCCACAAGGGTTACAGCCTGGATGCGCGCGAGGACTAGTTCGGTCCGAGGTCTCCTCCTGGGTGCCATGGGGGCAGCCGCGACGTTCGCGCTCGTCCTGATGGGCGCGTTCTTCACGCTCTTCAGCTACGACCTCGAGGACGCCATCTTCGCCCGGCTTGTCTCCACCGCGGCGGACGGACGCGTCGATGACACGGGGGCCGTTCCGCTTGAAATGACGGTCTATGCGGGCCACGCAAGCCTGCCGCCCTGGATTGGGGACGCGCTGCCCAGGGACACAGCTCCTGGCGAATACGAAGTCTTCGCCCAGGGGCATGGCCACTTCCATGTCGCGGTGCGCCCCGACGTGGCGGCGGGCACCACGCGCTACGTGGTCTTCGACACGACGGCGCTGACGAGCACCACCCGCCATCTGCGCCGGACGTCCGGACTGCTGCTGACAAGCGCCCTGCTCGCCCTGCTTGGCGCCGCCGGGCTCTCGCTTCTCGTCGCGAGGAGGCTCAGCCGGCCCTTGGAGCAGCTCGTGGCACGCGTCCAGTCAGATTCGCCGCCGAGGGCCGAGGACATCCGGGTTGCCGAGGTACGGGCCCTGGCCGAAGCCCTGCGTGTCAGAGATGCCCGCCTCCAGGAATTGCTGGAGCGGGAGCGCGCATTCAACCGGGACGCGAGCCATGAGTTGCGCACGCCCCTCGCCGTGGCGCAGGGCGCGGTGGAGATACTGGAGTTGGACCCGCCCACGGACGTGGAGACGTTCGGCCGTCTGCGGCAGGCCGTGCGCCACATGGGTCTGCTGACGGAAGGCATCCTCTGGCTGGCCCGCTCGGGCCCTACCGACGAATCGTGCGGACTGATGAGCATCACGCGGGAGTTGGTCGCGCTGTACGGCCCTCCCCGCCCCCAGGGTGACGTGGAGCTCGTCATCGAAGCGAAGGAAGAGGTCCTCGCGCCGATTCCCGGGTCCGTCGCGCGAGTGATGCTGGGCAATCTCATCAAGAACTCGCTCGCCTATACGCGTCAGGGGCGCATCGTCATCCACATCGCGACAGGGGACTGGAGCATCTCCGACACGGGCGTGGGCTTCGGCCGGGTCGAGCCCGAGCACACCGGCTTCGGTATTGGCTTGTCGCTCGTGGAGCGGCTGGCGCGCCGGTTCAACTGCACCGTGGACATCCGCGCCGTGGAGCCACACGGGACGAAGGTACGGCTCACCTGGCCTCCCGTACGCGCCGTCAATGATTGAAGACCATTCGGATACGGCACACACACGGACCAGGCGCTGCCCCCCTTCATCAGCACTCGGGTGCTCTTGCCGTTCGACCTCGTGAGCCCTCGGCCCGGGCCTGCTGCTTGCGCACGAGCCGCTTGCCCACCTCCACGATGGTGTCGATGACGGGGAGCAGCTCTCGCCCGAGGTCGGTCAAGGCGTACTCGACCGACGGAGGTGAACTCGCGATGACCGTCCTCGTAATCACCTCGTTCTCTTCGAGCGCGCGCAGCTTCGCCGTGAGGACCTTGGCGGAGATTTTCGGGATGTCCGCCCGCAGCTCGCTGAAGCGCCTGGGCTCGCCAGAGAGCTTCCACACGATGTTCGCTGCCCAGACGCCTCCCAGCAGCCGCATGCACTCGGTCATGGGGCACATCGGAGGAAGCGGCGGCGACCTGTTCTTGCGGCGGCGCAGCATGGTGCCCTCGAAGAGGTTACCGGGAGGAAACTCGATTGTGGAGGTTACCCCAAGAAACCAACTGATGAGTGGAAACCCCCGTGGCTATATCCGCCAGGCCGTCCACCACCGCAGAGGTCAACGATGCTCATCAACTTCCTGCGCTTCCGGTTCCGCGATGAAGTCGACGACGCGACCCGGGAGCGCGCGCTCGCCGCGTTCCGAAAAGTCGCGTCCAGTTCCGCCGTGGCATTCTCCGTCATTGGACAGGACCTGGGAGACCCCTCCGAGGGGTACACGCACTCCTACCTGGTTGCGATTCCGGACCTGGAGGCGCTCAAGCGCTACCTGCACGAGCCCGTCCATCGCGAGATGGACCTCTTCCTCCTGCCACTGCTGGCCAAACTCGCGCGCAGCGCCTCCTCTGACGACCTGGACCCGTGGCTCCGCGACAAGGTTGGCGCGCTCGCGCAGCAGCGGCTCGACAATGACCCCGAGTGGGCCGGACTCTTCGCCAGGATTCCCGACCTTCGGCTGGGCTGAACGCGCCCACACGGCGCCCCCGACGCCTGGCCTGGGACAGCGTGCGGGCGCAAGCCCGCCGAGCCTCAGGCCGGAACCGGCGCCTGCTCGGGGATGAGCTGCTCCCGCTTCAGCTCGGCCCAGAAGTCGCTTGGAATCTTCTCGCCCCACGACGCGATGTCCTCGCGCATCTGGACCGCGTTGCGAGCGCCCACCAGCACCGCGGCGACAACGTCCGGGGCCCCAGAGAACTGCAAGGCAGCCGTCCGCAGGTCGACGCCGTGAGCGCGGGCGATGCGCTGCAAGCGCGCACGGCGCTCGCGCAGGTCGTCGGTGATGGGGGCGAGGTAGTCCATGCGCTCCACGCCGCACAGGAAGCCGACATTGAGCGGCGAGCCGATGATCAACGACACCCCACGCGCGGCGCAGGCCGGCTGCAGGCGCGTGAGGGAGTCATGATGGCGCAGCAGCGTGTACTGCGTGGCGGACAGGAACAGGTCCGGGTCACTGACCTCCAGCGTCCGCAGCGCCGGCTCGATGGCGTTCACCCCCAGGCCCCAGCCCTTGATGAGGCCCTCCTCGCGCATGCGGATGAGCTCGGGCATCGCGCCCTTGCGCGCCAGCTCGAAGTACTCGGTCCAGCGCTCGCCCATGTCGCGGTTGTCCGGCGACAGGTCATGGATGAACACCATGTCGATGCGGTCCACGCCGAGGCGCTGCAAGCTGTCTTCAATGGAGCGGCGCACGCCGTCCGCGCTGAAGTCGTAGACGCGGTGGAATGGAGGCGGTGACGGCCAGACCTTGCTGTCCGGCGGATTGCCCGGCAGGAGCAGCCGCCCCACCTTGGTCGATAGCACGTAGTCGTCGCGCTTCTGCTCGCTCAGGAAGTGCCCCATGCGCCGCTCGCTGCGGCCAATGCCGTACCAGGGCGAGGTGTCGAAGTAGCGCACACCGCCCGCCCAGGCGGCCTCGAGCGCCCCTTCCGCGTCGGCGCTGGAGGTGGGCTTGAAGGCCCCCGCGAGCGGCACGCCTCCCAGGCCGAAGCGATATCGCGGCCGGTAGTGGCGCCCCGTACTCTCCGAGGAGTTGAGGGGGAGCGCCGCGGGCGACGCCGGAGCCCGCCCAACGTGCGCCGCGCACCCGGACAACAAGGGGGATGCCACCATCGCCGCGGCGCCAGCGGCGACCGCGGAGAGAAACTGGCGACGCTCGGTCATCGATATCTCCTGCCCACGAGGTTGAGGGCGTGTAACCACGGCCCTTCCCAGCTATTCGACTCAGCGCCCCAAAAAGCCTCATCGCTCCGACAAGGCAGGGCCACACCGGACCTCGTCCCCCGCGCCGGCGAGTTGGAAACCCGATACACCGGTGTAGCGGCTCCCCGCGCGAGCAGCGCCACTGCGTCTCCCCCACGCTGATACTCCACGTGTGCCACGCCCAGGCGTTTTCACGTGGTGGGTATTCCAATACACCCCACCGACAACAATCAGAGCACGACACAGGGGCACGAAACTCTTCCAGTGCAACCACACATCAACAGCTGTCACGAACGCGCAAATCCTGCACAAAATGATTTGGCAAGTGACGCGCGTTTCGATTAAACAATGCACCTGAACTTGCAAATCATTTTCATTGCGGACCGGGCGCTGAAATAATTACAGCAAACCCAGGTATCATGCCTGACGTACGTGGTCGCCGCACCACGCGGCTCGCCCAGTGCGTGGAAATGACACATCCACCGCTCCTCCCTCAGAGCGATGTCTCCCATTCACGTGACACCACGCAGCCCCTCGACACCAGGGACACTCCCCGTGAATTCCCCCCCCATCAGCGCATGTCGGGCCCTGACATGTCGCGCACCCAACCCCATGCGTCACATTGCCTGACCTGACGCCTCTTCACTGACACCCTCCGCGCGGCACTGGCGGAGAGACAGCGCGCGCACCTACCACCGGGGTTACCGCATGTCGGTCCTCGTGACGGCGAAGCCATGCCTCGTCGTCTCATGGATCACGTCATGTCAGGCCCAGGTCGTAGTTTGCCCCGGCTTTTGAAACGCGCTTGCGGCACGTCTGCCATCGCGAAGGCAGACGTGTGCCCATTCATCGACCTTGATTCGCACGTTCCAAGTCAACTTTGGAGGTTACATCCATGCAAGCAGAGACAGAGCAAGGAATACAGGAGCCAGACATGCCTCCCCGCTGGCCCCGGCGCCCGTCGTCGTTGCTGGCGGGCTCACGTGAGGGATTGGCCGCGGTATCCGCCGCACTTACAGGCGCGTTGGGTAATGCATTGGCCGTGGCGCGGTGGCCCACGGGGCCGTTGCGCGCGGGCACCCCCAAGGACGTCCTGGCGGCGGCCAGGGCGGCGCTGGGCATGGAAGGCATCCCCGAAAGAGGCATGGGCACCGAGGCCGCGCTGGCCCGGCTCGGCAAGGTGCTGGTGGAGTATGGGCTCCACCTGTCGCATGTGCATGCGGTGGCGCACCTCCAGCCGCCCCCGCTGACGGTCGCCGTGGCCGCGGACGCGCTGGCCAGCGCCAGCAACGCGTCCCTGGACACCTATGACTCGGGGCCCTCCGCCATCGCCGTGGAGCGCTGGCTCATCGAGGGGCTCGTGGGACTGGCCGGGCTCGGGCCCAAGGCCGACGGCGTCCTCACCCCAGGAGGTTCGATGTCCAACCTGCTGGGTCTGCTGCTGGCGCGGGACGCCGCGGCGCTGCGGCGGGCATCGACGCCCGCCGGCAGGGCGTGAGCGCGCTCCCCGGCCCCGTGGTCCTCTGCTCGGAGCTGGCGCACTTCTCCGTCCAGCGCGCGTGCGCGGCGCTGGGGCTGGGAGAAGACGCCGTCCGGCTCGTCCCCACCGACTCGCGGCGTCGATGCGGCCGGACGCGCTGGCCGCCATCCTCCAGGAGCTGTCGCCGGAGCACACCCCGCTGGCCATCGTGGCCACGGCGGGAACGACGGACTTCGGCAGCATCGACCCGCTGCCGCAGATCGCGGCGATCGCCGCCGAGCACGGCATCTGGATGCACGTCGACGCGGCCTATGGCTTCGGGGCGCTGTTCTCTGAACGGCTCGCGGGCAAGCTGACCGGTCTGGCGCTGGCGGACTCCATCACCCTGGACCTGCACAAGCTGGGCTGGCAGCCCGCCGCCACCAGCGTGCTGCTGGTCTCCAACGGCAGCGCCTTCTCCGCCCTGGAGCGGGAGGTCGCCTACCTCAACCCGGTGGATGACGCGGACGCGGGCTATGAGGGCCTGCTCGGCCGCAGCCTCCAGACGACGCGCCGGCCGGACGCGGTGAAGGTCGCCGCCACCCTGCTGGCGCACGGGCGCCGGGGGCTGGGTGACATGGTGGATACCTGCCACGACCTCGCCCGCTACGCGGAGCAGCGCATCAGCGCCGAGCCCGAGCTGGAGCTGGTCTCCCCCGCCGAGCTGACCACCGTCGTGTTCCGCTTCCGGTGCCCCGAGGAGCCCGAACGCACGGATGAAATCAACGGGGCGCTGCGGCGCCGGCTGATGGAGACCGGGGCGGCGCTGATTGGCCGCACCGCGGTCCGCGTGGAGGGGCCCGGCTCGCCGGAGCGGGTCTGCCTCAAGTTCACCCTGCTCAATCCCACGACCACGCCCGAGGACATCGACGCCCTCGTGAACGCCGTGCTCGTGACGGGACGCGCCTGCTCGCCCCGCCTCCAGAAGGGGGCCGCATGAGCGCCGCCCTTCCCCTGAGTGCGCCGGCCGGGACGGACCCGCTGAACGACGCGGACGCGCGCCGCGCCGCGGAGCATGCCCACCTGGAGGCCCTGCTGCGCTGCTGGCTCACGGAGACGCACACGCCGGTCCACCCGGGCCCGCTGCGCATCACCCTACCCAGCTCGGGGCTCACCCTGCGCACCGAGGTGACGCACTGCTCGCCCTCCGGCTGGCACCGCTTCGGCCCCGTGCACCTCGAAGGCCCCAACGGCGTGACGTCGCTCGCGGACCCCGTGCTCGCGGTGGCCCTGGTCGCCCACGACGCCGAGCGGCGTGGAGGGGCCCGCAAGGGTGGCATTCCCTCCGGCCAGGTCGCCGACCTCGTCGAGCGCACGGCGGAGTCGGTGCGGCGCACGCGGACTTCGTGGCGCACCGCCGCGCCCACCCGCTGCCCCCGCCGCCGGTGGACGGGTTCCTCGCCGCGGAGCAGGCGCTGCTGCTCGGCCACCTGCACCACCCGGCGCCCAAGAGCCGGGATGGCCTCTCCGCCACGGACTCCGCGGACTTCTCCCCCGAGCAGCGCGGCTCGTTCCGGCTGCACTGGTTCGCCGCGGACCTTCCATCGTGTCGCACGACGCGGTGGCCGGCTCGCCGTCGCTCGCGGGCCGGGACACCGTGGCGCTGATGGCGGACCTCGCCGAGCTGCCGCGCACCGACGGCCGCGTGCTGGTGCCGGCGCATCCCTGGCAGGCCCGGGACGTCCTGCGGCGGCCGCGCATCGCCGCGCTCATCGAGGCGGGCCTGCTGACGCCGCTGGGTGAGCAGGGGCCTCGCTGGTGGGCCACCTCCAGCGTGCGCACCCTCTACCGGCCGGACGCCTCGGTCATGCTGAAGCTGTCGCTGGGCCTGCGGCTCACCAACTCCCGCCGGGAGTCCACGCGCACGGAGCTGCGCCGCGGCCTGGAAATCCACCGGCTGCTGGACGCGGGCTACGCGCGGTCCACCTTCGCCGAGCACCCGCGCTTCTCCATCGTGAGGGACCCGGCGTGGCTGGCGGTGGACGAGCCCTCGCGCGCGGGCGGCCCGGAGGTGACGGGCCTGGACGTCGCGGTGCGCGAGGTGCCGTCGCACATCGCGGACCTGCGCTGCCTCGTGGGACTGGTGGCGCCGCGCCCGGGCATGGGGCGGAGCCAGTTGGGCACGCTGGTGGCGGGGCTCGGCGCGGGCGCGCGTCGCGGTGGGTGGCGGACTACACGGACCTCGTGCTGGTGCCCATGCTGCACCTGTACGCGGCCACCGGCATCGGCCTGGAGTCGCACCAGCAGAACACCCTGGTCCAGCTCGACCGGGAGGGCCGCGTCATCGGCTCGGCGTTCCGCGACAACCAGGGCTACTACCTGGCGTCGTCGCACCTGCCCAAGCTGCTGGGGCTGCTCGGCGCGGACGCGTCCACCCTGGCCGTGGTCGACGACGCCATCGTGGACGAGCGGCTCTCCTACTACCTGCTGCGCAACCAGGCCCTGGCCGTCATCGGCTGCCTGGGCTCGGAGGGGCTGGGCGATGAGCGTCAGCTCCTCGGGGTGATGGCGGACCGGCTGCACGCCGCGCTGCCGTCCCTGGCCGCCGCGGGTCCTCAGGGAGACAGGCTGGCCCGCCGGTGGCTGGAGGCGGACAACCTGCCCTGCAAGAGCAACCTGCTCACCCGGCTGCACGGCATCGACGAGGTGCTCGCGCCGCTGGACGCGCAGTCCGTCTACCTCGACGCGCCCAACCCCCTGCGCGAGGCGAAGCGATGACCGCCGCGCTGGGCAAGGACGCCATGAACGCCGGGGTGCCCGCGCCGCCGGTGCCCCACGTCAACGCGCCGTGGTCCATCCGGCCCGCGAGCGTCTCCGAGGACCTGGAGCGGCTGGTGCGTTGGATGGCGGAGCCCCACGTCGCCGCGTTCTGGAAGCAGGCCTGGCCCGAGGACCGCTGGCGGGACGAGCTGGAGCGGCAGCTCACGGGGAACCACTCCCTGCCGTGCATGCTCGAGTTCGAGGGCGTCCCGGTGGCCTACCTGGAGGTGTACCGGGTGATTCGGGACCGGCTGGCCGGCCACTACGCGGAGCGCCCGGATGACCTGGGCGTCCACGTGGCCATTGGCGAGCTGGGCAGCACCGGCCGCGCCTTGGCCGGACGTTGCTGCGCGAGGTGCCAGGGCTGCTCGCCGCGGACCCGCGCTGCACCCGGGTGATGGCCGAGCCCGATTCGCGCAACGCCCCGTCGCTGCGCGCCTTCACCGCCGCCGGCTTCCGCGTCGTCGGCCCCATCACCTTCCCAGACAAGGCAGCGACGCTGCTCGTCTACCCCCGCTCCGAGGCAGACCTTCCATGAACACCGTCACCCCTGATGCACTCCCCGCGTCCACCGCGCACGACCTGGTGGCCATCGGCTGCGGCCCCTTCAACCTCGGGCTCGCCGCGCTCGCCTCGTCCGTGAAGGGGCTGGACTTCGTCGCCCTGGAGGCCCAGTCCGAGCTGCGCTGGCACCCGGGCCTGATGTTCGACGAGGCCCTGCTCCAGCTCAGCTTCCTCGCGGACCTGGTCACCCTCATCGACCCCACACACCCACTGTCCTTCCTCGCGTACCTGCGCGAGAAGGACCGGCTGTATCCCTTCTACATCCGCGAGCGCTTCCACCCGACGCGGCGCGAGTACGAGGACTACCTGCGCTGGGCCGTGACGAAGCTCCCCTCGGTGCGCTTCTCGCACCGCGTGGAATCCATGGACTGGGACGCGGCCCAGCAGCGCTTCGTCATGCAGGTGACGCGGGGCGACGGCCACCGCTTCACCATGACGGCGAAGGACGTCGTCATCGGCATCGGCACGGAGCCCTCGCTGCCGAAGTCGCTGGCCTCACTGCCCGCCGACAAGATTGTCCACACCGGCCACTACCTGCACCGGCAGACGGACGTGGAGGCGCGCGGCACGTGACGGTGGTGGGCTCCGGGCAGTCCGGCGCCGAGGTGGCCCTGCACCTGCTCCAGCGCAACCTGGACGGCGGCGCCGCCATGAGCTGGCTCACGCGCACCGTGTCCTTCGCGCCGCTGGACTACACCAAGCTGACGCTGGAGATGACCACGCCGGCCTATGTCCGGTACTTCCACGAGCTGCCCCAGCAGACCAAGGACCGGCTCGTCGCCGAGCAGTGGCGGCACTACAAGGGCATCTCCACGGAGACGCTGGAGGCCCTCCATGACCTGCTGTACCGGCGCGAGCTGGAGCAGGGTCTGGCCGACGTGGAGCTGCGCAGCGGTGTGGCCGTGGAGGAGTCCTCCATCACCAGCACGGGCGACGTGCGCCTGCGCTGCCGACACCTGGACACGGGCGAGACGTTCGAGCACACGACGGCGCTGGTCATCGCGGCCACCGGGTACAAGCAGCGCGCCCCCGTCTTCCTGAAGGCCATGGACGGGCGGATGCGCTGGGATGACCAGGGCCGCTACCGCATCCGGCGGGACTACTCGGTGGAGATGGCCCCCGAGGTGAGCGGCCGCGTCTTCGTCACCCACGCGGACATCCACAGCCACGGCGTCGCCGCCCCGGACCTGGGCATCTCCGCGTTCCGCAACGCCACCATCCTCAACACCGTCATGGGACGCGACATCTTCACGCTGCCCCAGCGCACGGCCTTCTCGCGCTTCGGCGTGCCGGAGGTCCCCGCGCGGCCCCGCGCCCAGGCGCAGGAGCCCCGCACGGCCGACGTGCCCGTGGTGCCGGACGGCTGGCGCGTCCCCGGGCGCCCCGCGTCTCGGAGGCGTCATGAGCGCAGCCTCCCAGGACATCACCTCGCCACCGGAGGACGCGGCGTCGCGTGAGGATGCGCGCCGCACCGCCCGGTGGACGTTCGCGCTGGTGAGCGCGGGCGGCGTGGTGATGACCCTGGACGTCACCGTCGTCAACGTCGCGCTGGCCGCCATCGCCGCGGACCTGCGGGCGGGGTTGTCCCAGGTGCAGTGGACGGTGTCCGCGTATTCGCTCGCGTTCGGCGCGTTGCTCATCACCGCCGGCGCGCTGTCCGACCGCATCGGCCGGCGCAGCGTCTTCGTCGCGGGCATCACCCTCTTCACGCTCGCGTCAGCGCTGTGCGGACTGGCGCCCAACGCCAGCACGCTGGTCGCCGCGCGGGTCGCCCAGGGCCTGGGCGGCTCCATGGTGTTCGCGCCCGCCATCGCCCTCATCGCGGCGGTGTACGAGGGCGCGCGCGCCAACGCGCCATCGCCACCTACGCGGCCATCGCCTCCGCCGCGGGCGCGCTGGGCCCCGTGGTGGGCGGCGTGCTCGTCGAGCTGGTCGGCTGGCGGTGGATCTTCCTCGTCAACGTGCCCATCGGCGTGGGCGTCGTCCTGGGGGCCATGACGCGGATGCCCGCGCTCACGCCTGCGGACACGTCCCGGCGGTTGGACCTGCTGGGCGCGCTCCTCGCCATCGGCGTGCTGCTGTCGCTGCACTACCCGCTGATGATGGGACCGGAGACGGGCTGGGGCTCCCTCCACGTGCTCGCGCCGGCGTGCGCGGGCGTGGGCCTGCTCTTCGCGCTCATCGCCAGTCAGCGCCGGCCCGGGAGCATGCTGGACCTGGAGCTGCTCCGCATCCCCGCGCTCTCCGGGACGGCGGTGCTCGGCTTCCTGGCCCGCATGTCCAGCCTGGGCGTGCTCGTCTTCACCACGCTGTGGCTCCAGCTCGTGGCCGGAGGTTCGCCCCTCGAGGTGGGCCTGCGGCTGCTTCCCCTGACGGGCAGCCTGCTCGTCATGGGCATGTTCATGGCGAAGCTCCAGACGCGCTTCCAGGCCGCCCCCCTGGTGGCCAGCGGCTTCGCCCTCCAGGGGGCGGGGCTGGCGATGCTGGCGCTCAGCGCGGGCGCGCCGCAGGTGCCCGGGGCGAACTTCCTCGGGCTGGTGCTCATGGGCACGGGCGGCGCCATCATCTTCCCGCCGCTCATGGGCGTGGCGGTGGGCGTCGTCCCGCCCCACCGCGCGGGCATGACCTCCGGGTTGACCAACGCCTGCTATCCCCTGGGTACCGCCACCGGCGTGGCCGTCTTCGGTGCGGTGTTCTCCTCGCGGCTCGGCAGCCAGTTCTCCACCGCGCAGCTGGCCCCCGAGGTGGCCCGTCACACGCGCGCCGCCGTGGAGACCGGGCAGTTCGACGCCGTCGAATCCACGTTGCTGCCGCTCGCCCGGACGGCCTTCGCCAACGCCTACCTGGCGGTGTGCCTGGCCGCGGCGGCGGTGTGTCTGGGGGGCGCGGTGCTCGCCCTCCGCGTCCTTTCCAAACCGGCGTCCCAGGCGTCCCGCCCGGCCGTCCGTGAGTCCTCCCTGTCCTTGAAGGAGTCCCCGTGAATCCCCGCAGCGAAGCCCTGAATCTGGACCCCACCGTCACCCGCCTCCCCACCGCCGCCGGCACCGCGCCCACGGAGGGCGGCGACCACCCGGTGCCCGCCCTTTCCGAGGTGGGCCCCGCCGCCTGGCGTGAGGCCAACCGGCAGTTGCTGGCCAAGGCCCTGGGTGAGTGGTGCTTCGAGGAGATGCTCAAGCTCATCCCGCATGGCGAGGGGAAGTACCGCGTCGACCTGGGCAGCGGCACCTCGTACGTGTTCTCCGCGCGGCCGGGCGCCTTCGGCTGGATGAAGGTGGACCCCGCCTCCATCACCCGCAGCGCCACCGGCATGTTGGGCAACAGCATCGCCGAGCCGGCCTGGGACGCGCTCCAGTTCCTGACGGACGCCGCGCCCAGCCTGGGCACGGACCCGTCCACGCTGGCCACGTACTTCAACGAGCTGTCCTCCACGCTGGCGGTGGACGCCGCGCGCATCGCCCGCGGTGGCCACACCGCCGCGGAGCTGCGCGCCGTGGGCCACACGGAGCTGGAGTGCCACATGACGGGGCACAACTGGCTGGTGGCGAACAAGGGCCGGGTGGGCTTCTCCGCCTCCGACGTGCGCCGCTACGCTCCCGAGTCGCGCCAGCCGGTGCGGCTGCAGTGGGTGGCCGTGCACCGGGGCCTGTCGGAGTTCCGCGGCACCTCGGAGCTGTCCGAGCGCGAAATCCTGGCCCGGGAGCTGGACGAGGCGACGCGCAACCGCTTCACCCGCGTCCTCACCAACGCGGGCCTCAAGCCGGACGCCTTCGTGTGGATGCCCGTGCACCCGTGGCAGTGGGAGCACGCGGTGCAGGTGCTGCACGCCGCGGACGTGGCGCAGCGGCGCATCGTCCCGCTGGGCGACAGCCCCGACTTGTACCTGCCGAGCCAGTCCATCCGGACCATGGCCAACATCACCACGCCGGGCCGCTACGACGTGAAGCTGCCGCTGCGCATCCTCAATACGCTCGTCTGGCGCGGGATTCCGCCGCATTGCACCCTGGGCGCCCCCGTGGTGACGCAGTGGCTGCAGTGCCTGCTGGACAGCGACCCCTTCCTCACCCAGGAGTGCCGCACGGTGTTCCTCGGCGAGGTGGCCTCGGTGACGGTGCGGCACCCGTACCTCACCAAGGTGCCGGAGGTGCCCTACCAGCACCTGGAGACGCTGGGCTGCATCTGGCGTGAGCCGGTGGCCGCGCGGCAGGACGCGTCGGAGCGGGTGCGCACCTTCGCCTCGCTGCTGCACGTGGACAGCAAGGGCACGGCCTTCGCGGCGGAGCTGGTCCGCGCGTCGGGCCTGAGCACGGAGGCGTGGCTGCAGAACCTGTTCGACACGCTGCTCATCCCCATCATGCACGTGCTCTACCGGTACGGCATCACCTTCAACCCCCACGGGCAGAACACGCTGCTGGGCTTCGACGAGAACGACGTTCCGCGCCGCCTGTACCTCAAGGACTTCGTCGACGACGTGTGCGTGTCCTTCACCGACGTCCCGGAGCGGGGACCGGAGCCGGATGGCCATGACCACGTGCTGCCGCGCAAGCACCCCTCGGTCATCCGCCAGCACGTGGTGGACCAGATTTTCGTGGGCCACTTCCGCTACCTCGCGCCGATGCTCGAGGAGCAGCTCGGCCTGCCGGAGAAGGCCTTCTGGAAGCAGGTGCGGAAGACCATCCTGGCCTTCCACCAGCGCAACCCGGAGCTGCGCGAGCGCTTCAGCGAGTACGACCTGCTGGTGCCGGAGATTCCGCGCTACGCGCTCAACCGGGACCGCATCGTGGTGACGCGCTACACCGACCGCGCCCTGCGCCACGCGCTCTACCCGAACGGGACGCTGCCCAACCCGCTCGCGCACGACTGACGCGTGCGGCCCCTCCCCCGCGCCATGAGTGGGCGGGGGAGGCGTCCGCGCCGCGGGGTCAGAAGTCCGCCGTCAGCTTGACGGACAGCGTGCGGCCGGGACGCTGGACGCCGAAGAAGTCGTAGGCCTTGGCGTTGGTGAAGTTGAACACCTCCAGCGTTCCGCCCAGCGTGGGCGTGCCCTCCCGGACATAGGAGAGCGCGGCCGTGTGGATGAGCTGCGCGTCGACGTCATCCTTGTACTCGCGCAGGCCCTGGCTCTCCCAGCCACGGAAGAAGCTGTGCACGTAGCGCGAGGTGAAGACGAGCGCGGCGGTGTCGCTGGGCTGCAGGAGCGCGCGGCGCTGCAACCGCGCGGAGGCGTTGGCGAAGAGCCAGGGGCGGTTGGGGATGCGGTCGCCCTTGAAGGCCGCGTACGCGCCACCGCCGCCTGCGTTGCGGAAGTCCTGCCACGTGGCGTTGGCATCCAGCGCCAGCCAGTCACCCGGAGTCGTCCACCCCGCGGAGGCCTCGACGCCCACCGAGCGCGCCGCGTACACGTTGTCGTAGCTCAAGGAGTCGGCGGTCCCCTGGGGCACGATGAGCTGGTCGGCCAAGCGGGCGAAGCCGCCCACGCTCCCGCGGAAGCTCCCGGCCCCGGTGCGCCAGTCGTCCAGGGAGAGCTCCAGGTTGGCGTTGTGGCTCACCTCGGGCCGCAGTCCCAGGTTGGAGAGCACCAGCACGCCGTCGCCGAACAGCTCATCCGGGCTCGGCAGGCGCGTGGCGAACTCATACGACGCCTTCGCCAACAGTCCATGCGGGAGGAACACGCGCAGGCTGTCGCCCACGCCCACCCGCTCACTGGACTGGTCACTCCGCCGGAAGATGTTGCCCGGAAGCACCTCCTCGGAGTTCGAGCGCATGACGTAGCCCTTCACGAAGGCCACGTTCTTGACCCGCCCATCGCTCAGCGCCAACTCGTGCTCCAGCCCGCCCACCAGCGTCAGCAGGTCCCGCTGCGCGGTGAGCGGGTCTCGCTGCCCCGAGCCCCGCCGGAGCCGGTCCTCTCCCTGGCGCGTCGCGAAGGTGGGTGACAAGGAGAAGCGGATGCGCTGCGTCTGGGACACCTCGTAGTCCGCGTGCGCGCGGGCCAGCACGCTGTGCTGCCAGAGCACCTGGTCCGACGGCGTGAGGCCCAGCTCTCCCGGCTGAGTGCGCACCACCCCCGGGTTGCCGTACCAGTCGTAGACGAACTGCCCCAGGTCCCGGAAGTCCGTGTCTCGCCGACTGTAGCCGCCCACCGCGTCCAGGCGCAGCTTACCGCCCAGCAGCCCCCCCTGAGCCCACGTCGCCAGGGCCCCGTAGTTCGACTCGCCGGAGCGGGCCTCTCCGTAGGGCACCGTCATCACGATGTTGTGCTGCAACTCCTTGCGCGAGCGCGTTCCGAACACGCGGAGGCTGAGCCGCTCCGCGTAGGGCTGGTCGACGACGCCAACCTCAAGGCCAGCGCCCCCCGCGACGAAGCCGTCGTGGAAGCGGGGCACGCGCGCGGCCTGCTGTCGGCCCCGGTCGTCCGCCACCAGCACGTCCACGTTGTAGTCGTTCTGCGCCAGGTCACCGAAGGCGTGGCCCTTCACGAAGAGCCCGTTGGCGCCCAGCCTGTACTGGCCGGAGACGGCGCCGCGGTAGGTTCCGAAGGAGCCCGCTTGCAGAGACAGGGAAGTCCCGCTGGGTTCGTCCCCATCCGACGAGACCAGGTTGACCGCGCCGCCCAGCGCGTCCGCGCCGAACCGCACCGGCACCACGCCCCGGTAGACCTCCACGCGCTTCAGCAGATTGACCGGCACGTTGGCGAGCCCCTGCCCGAACCCCGCCAGCTCCAGCGGCACGCCATCCAGGAAGAAGCGTACCTGCTCGCCGGAGAAGCCATTGAGCGAGAAGCGGCTGGCGGAGCCCAGGCCGCCGTTGCGCTGCACGCTGACGCCGCTGTTGCGGCTGAGCACCTCGCCCAGGTCCGCCGTCTGTTGGCGGGCTTCCTTCAGCTCCACCACGTGGACGGCCTCGGCGGACAGGGTGCGCTCCTCACCCTTGCTGAGCTGCCGGCCCGTCACCTCGATGGTGGTCTCCAGGCTGACGCTCTCGCCGAGCACCGCGTCCACCTCGGTGCGCTGCCCCGCGGCCACCTGGACGCGGTAGGCCTGCGGCTCACAGCCGGGGACATAGGCGTGCAGCTCGTAGACACCCGGCGCCAGTCCCGTCACCTGGAAGCGCCGCCGTGCATCCACGCGCGGCGACTGGGTGCCGCCGTCCGGCGCCAGGAGCAGCACCTCGGCCTGCGCCAGGTCTCCGCCGTCGCACGCGGAAAGCTGCCCCGCGATGTCTCCCGTCGCCGGGCGCGCCTCCACCGCGGGTGCTGGCGCGGCGTCCTGCGCTACCGCCGGAGCCGCCACGGCCAGGGCCAACATGCCCAGGGCGCGCCGCCCCGCGTGACCGCGAAGGAGGGAGCGCGCACGAGCGGGAGACTCAACGGGGAGAGACATGGGGGCCCTGCATGAATCGCGAGAGAAGAGAGGCGCGCGCCGGGGACGGAGACATTCACCGTCCCTCGTGCGCCGGGATCGACAGTGGCAGCCGGGCATCCCGGGGGTCGCGAGGCGAGATGCGCCCGACAGCCCAGGCCGACACCAGGAACAACGCGCCCAGCACGGCCAGCGCCAGGTCCGCGCAGAACACATAAGGCGAGCCCGCAGCGTCGAACACCCGCCGCGCGTTGCGCCAGGCATCCAGCCAGGGCAACAGGACCAGGATGCCGCCGGAGACCGCCAGCAACTGCTGCGCCCAGCCCCGCGCGCGCGGATACGCGAGCGAACCCAGCACGCAGGCACACCAGCTTCCGAAGAAGATGCCGTGCTCCCACTGCACCCGGCGCGGCAGCGCGTCCGGCAGCAACTGGTTGGCCAGGAAGATGGCGGCGAGCGAGAACGCGGCGCCGCCGCAGCCTCCCGCGGTGATTCGCGCGAGGATGATGTCCACGCGGCGCATGCTCCGCGCGCGCCGCTCCAGCCACACGAGGTTGCCCGTCACGACGCACAGCGCGCTGAAGATGCCCAGCAGCGCATAGGCCAGCCGCAGGCCCATGCCCGCGTAGAGCCCGGAGTGGAGTACGTACGCCCCCTCGAGCAGCTGGGCCGTGATTCCGGGCCCCCCGGCGTCGCGCACGTGCAGCAGCTCGCCCTGACGGGACACGCGCACGGTGGTGAACTCGGCGAGCCCCTGGCGCGCATAGCCCCGGACGTCGACATACGCCGACGCGTCCCCCAGGTTGCGCATGGAGAAGCGGTAGTGCCCCACGCCCGGCAGCACCGCGCGGGCCTGCGCCAGCACCGTGGCCACCTGGGGGGCCTCGGCGCGCTGCCTGGAGGCCTTGCCGCCGCGCGGATAGCCCAGCGTGGCCAGCCCCGCCTCCAGGTTGCCGTCAAAGGCCGTGCGCACCACCACCGGCTGGAGGACCGCGGCGTTGATGCAGATGATGGCCGCCGTCCACGCCATGACCGCCTGGAAGGGCAGGCCGATGCTGCCGAGCACCTTGTGCAGGTCGCCCCACATGGTGCGCAGCGCCTCGCGGGGACGGAAGCGCACCAGCTCCTTGCGGAAGCGGCCCACCTGGATGACCAGCCCCGTGCCCACCACCAGCAGCAGCACGATGGCCACCAGGCCGGCCATCAACATGCCGCCCGGCAGCGGATAGAGGAAGTGCGCCAGGAACAGGAAGTAGCCGAGGTCGCTGCGCTCCGGCGCCTGCTCCCCCGTGCTCGGGTTGAGCCACACCGCGGTCCGCTCGCCCTTGTCCTTCCACTCGAGCCGGAGCCATGGCGAGTGCGGCGCGGGCAGGTCCACGTCCAACTGGGCGGCCCCGCCCTTGGCCACATGTGCGTCCAGCCACGTCTGGAGCGTGGCCAGCGTCTGCGCCTCGTCGACGGCCACGGGCGCCCGCAGCCGCGGCTCCTGCCAGGGCATCAGCTCATGGCGGAACAGGGAGGCCACGCCCAGCAGGAACATGCCCACCAGCAGCACGGAGGCCACGGCGCCCGCCCACGCGTGCGCCTCCCAGAGGAGGCGATACGTGTCCGACTTGAGCCTCACGTGAACGACCTCCAGAGGACGAGCAGCGCCGCCGCGCTCGTCACCCCGATGCCCGTCCACGCACGGGCCTCCGTCCGCGCCAGGAGCGCCGCGCAGGGAGCGGCCGCCATCAACGGGATGACGGCGATGCAGGCCACCAGGTAGCGCACGTCCGACGAGGCGGGAACGACGGCGGGCAGCGCCAGGGAGACGAGCAGCGCCGCCAGCGGCGCGCCCAGCACGGCCGCCAGCAGCCAGGTCACCCCCGGGCGGCGGCGCGCCCCCGCGCTCACGATGCGCGCTCCAACACGCCCAGCACCAGGCCCACCGGGAGCAGGAGCGCCATGGCCCACAGCGGCCTGCGCGCCAGGGGCGACAGGACGGACAGCAGCGTCCCCGCCGCCATCACGTACACCATGGCCGAGCCCAGCGCGGCGCCGGGGCTGACGGCCCCCTGGAGCGCGGCGAAGAAGCCACCGAGCACGAGCACCCCACCCGCCCCCATCACATAGGGACAGGCACGAAGCAGGCGCGGCCAGCGGCCCATGTGCCGGCACCACCACGCGCCGTAGAGACACACCACCCCGAGCCAGAGGAGCGACGGAGCCAGGACGTCCATGCGGAAGACCTCGTGCACAGCGAGGCCGCGCGGAAGGGCGTTCCGCGCGGCGGGAGCCTCAGCGGATGCGGGCGACGTCCAGGACGAAGCCCGGGAAGGACACACCGGCCGTGGGCGTCGCGGGAGACAGGTCCACCAGCGAGGTCAGCCCGTAGTCCGCCGAGGCCTGGCTCACGAAGAAGCTGGAGCCGGTGGCCAGCGTGAAGCCGCTGTAGGCCCCGGGCTCGCCGCCCACGCGCGTGGGGTTGGTCTGGGTGTCGAAGGGAATCTGCCACCAGCTCCAGCCCCGGCTGTACCACTCCGCGTAGGTGGTGCCCGGCGCCGTCGGCGTGACGGCGGTGTCCGCGACCTGGAGCCACGCGGTGCCGTCCTCCGTCACCGCCATGACGGAGCCAATCTTGCCGTCCCCCAGCGCGGAGGCGAAGCTGCCGACGAAGCCTTCGTCGAAGGACTGCTGTCCCGGGGAGATGCGCAGGTAGCAGTCCTGCTGGCCGGCCTCGCCGGTGCCGTTGACCGCGTAGCCCAGGCCGTTGATGACCCCGCTGAAGAAGTAGAGCGTGTCACCCAAGCGGGCCGTCTTGGAGAGGTCGCGGCAGCGAGAATCCTCTTCCCAGCTCAGCGTGTCCGTCTCCGTGTCGACCCGGACCAGCGCCGTGCCCGGACGGACCGCGTCATACGTGGTCGTCGACCAGCCCACCGTGAAGAAGGCCTCACCGTCCCGGCTGGCCCACTGGCTGAGCCCCGTGACGTAGCCCTGCCGCGTGAACTCCGCGGGCAGCGACAGCGTCTTCTCGATGACCATCTCCGCCGGGTTCCAGACGATGACCAGGCCCTGGGAGGCGTCCTTGTAATAGGCCTTCGTCTCGCTCACGAAGAGCACGGCCTGGGCGCCCATGGAACGGACACCGAGGTTCTGGAACGAGAGGCTGGCACCCGGCACCAGAGAGCCGTCACGCACCTCATAACGCGTGATGGTGGGGGACTCGCCAGCGCCAATCGCGAAGAAGCCCACGCCCCGCGCGGCGTACAGCCGGGGACGGCCCGCCACTTCCAGCGAGCGCGAGTAGTCCAGCGTCCTCACCTCGTCCAGGGAGCCCACCAGGCTGAAGTAGTTCACCCGGTTACCGTTCGTCTCCACGGCGGAGTGGACCAGGTACAGCTCGCCCTCCTCCGGCGTCGGGCCCGGCGTGGGCGGCGTGTCGTCCTCACAGGCACCCAGCACCAACGCGCTGCATGCCACGAGCCCTCGGAAGAAGCTGCCCTTGCCCGACCTCAGTGCTCCGCCACGCATCGCTTTTCTCCTCACGCAGGCCAGGCCTGCGCGCGCCGTCTGGGCTTCAGCCACCCAGTTGCGATGTGAAATTGACATTCACTTTCAAAATCGCAATGGCCAGATGGAGTAGCCCGCACCCCGCCGGGTGTCAAGCGACGGAGATGGCACGCGGTGGAGGTGGACACGGGGGCTCGCTGGGCTTTCCAGCAATCCCAACACCGCGTCCGCAGGTGCCACAGACATGTCACGGCATGTCTTCCAGTGAAAGCCTTCCTTGCCCAACCACGCGCCCCACCAACTGTCTTGCAACGCCGCCAGGGCGAAGGCACGCGGGGGCGTCGCCGTCTGGCATCGCGCCGAATCGGAACGGACCCACCTCGCGTTTCAATGATTCTGAAATCCCGAGGCGTCAGCACCTGCCCGGGCCACCTGGGAGGTCCAGAGCGAGGGGGGGCACCGCGGGCCTGAGTCGGCCCGGAGCGCCCGTTCTCTCAAGCCGAGAGCCGCTGCTCCGCCGTCACATCCAACGGGAGGGTGATGGTGAAACAGGTCCCTTCCTCGGCGGAGCTCGTCACCGAGGCCTTGCCGCCATGCGCTTCGGCGAGTCCCCTCACGAGCGGCAGCCCCAGTCCCCAGCCCTTCTCGGCGCTCTCCGTCGCGGACCGCGCGCGGTGGAACGGCTCGAAGATGGTCTGCAACTCGTCCGCGGCGATGGGCGTCCCCTGGTTGCGCACCTGGAGCACCACCTGGCGCTCGCTCCGGTCGAGCACGATTTCAATCGGAGTGCCGGGCGCGCCGTACTTGGCCGCGTTGGAGGCCAGGTTCTCGACGATGCGGCGCAGTCCGAGCGGATCCGCCCGCATCTTGAACTCGCCTTCCGCCTGCAGGACGAAGCGTCCCGGGTACACCGCGGAGAGCTCGTCCAGGGCCTGGGCCGTGACGGCGTGGAGGTCGCACGCGCCCATCTCCAGCGCCACCTGCTTCCCGGCCTTGATGCGGCTTGCGTCCAGCAGGTTCTGAATCATGCGCTCCGCCCGGTCCAGGCTCCCGTTCACCCGGGCCACGGAGGTCTGGAGGCTCGGCAGGTCCGGATGGCGCCGCCCCAGCAACTGCACGCTCACCTTCGCCGCCGCCAGGGGCGTGCGGAGGTCGTGGGTGAGCGCCGCGACGAAGGTGTCCCGGAGGTTCTGCTCGGCCTTCAGCTTCTGGATCTGATTGCGGAGGTTGATCTCCGTCATGATGGACGCGGTCAACTCCCGCATCACCGTGTGGTCCTGCTCAGTCCACTCGCGCACCGAGGGCTGGATGCAGCAGAAGGTCCCCAGCACGTGCCCATCCGGGTTGATCAACGGGAGCACGATGAGGGCCACGATGCCCCAGGGCCCCGTCGACGGATGGAACTTCAGGAACGGGTCGGCGGGCGCGTTCGAGGAGATGATGGGCTCGCCCTCGAGCGTGTAACGGCACAGCGAAGCGTCAATCGGCAACTGCCGGGTCTCCCGGAAGGGCGAGGGCAAGCCGAAGTCCGCCTTGAAGAACTGCCGGTCCGCGTCCACCAGGGACATGATGGTCAGGGGGACATTGAGGAGCTGCGCCGCCAGACGCGCGAGCCGGTCAAAGGCTTCCTCCTGAGGCGTATCCATCAGCCCGGCTTCCCGGATGGCCTGGAGCCGGTTCGGGTCCGTGAGGCGCCGGTTGCACCGCTGCGTCCGTGCGAGCGAGGCCTCGTCCAAGTCACCGAGAAATTTCATGAGGGCGATTCTAGGCCCGTGTGCGGGCCATGGAACGCCTCGAACCGGGGCCTGGCCCCTCGTTCGTTCACCAGCCTACTTGCGAGGTGGGGACGCACTGCCAGTCGGGCTCACGAGGCGGTGAGGCGCCCCTGAAACGGGCGCCTCCAGCAACAACCCGGTACGACTCACGGAGCCTCGCTCAGATGCAGCGGACACCCGGCGCGATGGGGGTGCAGTAGAAGATGTAGCCCCCCGGGCAGCTCGTGCTCTGCACCTGCCTGTCGGCACACATTCCAGCGGGGCAGCCGTCCATGTGACAGGCAGTGGGGCCCGGCAAGTTGGTCGACTGCTCGACCTCACCTACCACGGGAGCATCATCAGGCGTCTGCGGACCACAGGCGGACAATCCCAACGCCAGACCCGCGACAACGAGCCATCTTTGAAGCATCGGTGCACCTCCTGAATGGGAGTTGCGATTGTACCTCCGCCACAGAAAGTGAACAGTCAGCCCGCGTCGAAATCGGCGCATCCCACCTGCACTTCCCGGTGACGCCGCACCGCGCTTCCATCGGCACAACAGACATTCATTGGCGGCACAGCGACAACACGCGCGTTGCCTTGACAATCAACCTACCCTCATTAAGTTACCAAAGGTAGGTTTCAATCGAGCCTCGCCCTTCACAGGAGCATCCCCGTGCACGCCCTCATCGTTGTCGCGCATCCCCAACGCACGTCCCTGAGCCACGGCATCGCCGCGCGGCTGGGTGACGGCGTGGCGGACGCGGGCCATGCCTTCGAAATCGCGGACCTCGCGGCGGAAGGGTTCGACCCGCGGTTCACCGAGGCCGACCTCGCCGTCCACCGCCAGAAGGAGCCTCCTCCGCCGGACGTCGCCGCCGAGCAGGCCAGAATCAATCGCGCCGATGCCCTGGTCCTCGTCTTCCCCGTCTACTGGTGGTCGATGCCAGGGCTGTTGAAGGGCTGGATTGACCGGGTGTTCTCCAATGGCTGGGCGTTCGACTTCGGCCTGGACACCGGACTGGTGAAGAAGCTGCGCCATCTCCCGGTGCATCTTGTCGCCATCGCTGGCGCGGACGAACGCACCTACGCCCGGCATGGGTACCTTGGCGCGATGAAGACGCAGATTGACCACGGCATCTTCGACTACTGCGGGGCGAAGGTCGTCACCTCCGAGCTGCTGTTCGATTCAGAGACGCAGGCCCCGTCACGGCATCTGGATACCGCACGCGCCATCGGCAAGAAGCTCTTCGATGCTTCGCGGCGATACAACGCGCCGGACGCCGCCTGAGCCGTCCAGCGCCGCGAAACACGCCTCGCACGCCCATCCGCCGCGCACCCTCCCACGCTCCTGGGAGCCTGCGCCCCCAGGAGTCGCCCTGCCCTACTGGTACGTGCCGGTCAGACTGATGGAGGAGGCCGCGAGGAAGCCATACAGCCTCACGTAGTACGTGCCGGCCTGGACGTTGCTGATATTGCAGACCTCGTAGTTGCCAGTGCCTTCGCTCCTGCAGTCAGCAGAGGTCGCCGTCGGCACCGAGCCGTACTTCACGAACAAGTCCGCATCCCCCGTTCCGCCTGACGTATGGAAGGTCAGGCTCGTCTTGCCCGCCGGGACGGTCAGCGTGTAGGTGCAGCTCCAGTAATCATCCGCCACGCTCAGCCCGGTCCGCGTCACGCCATTGCTCAACGCGTGGGTGGTGGTGCAATTGCCGGTCGGCGGATTGGGATTGGTATTACCGCCGGTGTACGTGCCCCACAGCTCGAGGTTCCAGAAGGTATCAAAGCCCCACACCCGCACGTAATACGTCCCGGCCTGCGTGGTGCTGAGCAGGCACGCCTCCACGCTCTGAGGGGTGTCCGACTTGCAATCCCAATCGTAGAGCGTTGGCACCGAGCCGTACTTCACGTACAGGTCCGCATCGCCGGTGTTGGCGCTCGCCCAGAACCGCACGTTGTTCCCGCCCTGCGGCACGGTCAACGTGTAGATGCATGACCAGGTTCCGCGGTCGGCGCGCACGCCGGTGACCCGCGTGCCGTTGCTCAGCGCGTGGGTGGTGTTGCAGTCCACCAGCTTGAGCGCCTGCACCTCCTCGGCGGGTGGCTGCTTCTTCTGGACCTGCGTGCCGGGCGCATCGAACGCGGCCGGGTCTTCCACATCGCCTGCCATCTCCGGGCCACACGCCGCCAGGGAGGCCAGACAAGACATCATCACTGCCTTTGACAGAAGCTGCTTCACAGGTGCTCTCTCCATGGGTGGGAGAGGCTCGCACTTCAAATGTCGACAGGAAGGGAGCCTCGCATCGGAGCAATGCGCTCCGACGGCCGGCGGGCACTCGCCCTCGGCAACGCGGCACACTAAGGGTACCGTCTGACATCCACGGAAAGTCTGTGACAACTGAAGCTGCGTTGAATGTGGGATTGCGCGCCATACCGACGCAGCCCATCCCGCGCGTGGGACGGGTGACTTCCACCACCCGCCCCACGTACAGCGACAGCTATCGCTGATGACTGGCGATGAGCGCCTTCGCCGCCTCCGGCTTGCTCTGGGCCTCGAGCAGGGCGCGGAGAATCAGCGGGGCCACGATGGTGGCATCCGACTCGATGACGAACATCGGCGTCGTCTCGGTCAGCTTGTCCCAGGTAATCTTCTCATTGGGCGTGGCGCCCGAGTACGAGCCGTAGGACGTCGTCGAATCGCTGATCTGGCAGAAGTAGGCCCACGGCTTCACCGGCTTCTGCAGGTCGTACTTCGTCGAGGGAACGACGCAGATGGGGAAGTCGCCGGCGATGCCGCCGCCAATCTGGAAGAAGCCCACGCCCTTGCCCGCGGACAGCTCTTCATAGCGGTCATAGAAGTCCGCCATGTACTCAATGCCAGACTTGACGATGCTCGCGTTGCACTCACCCGTCTTCACGTAGGACGCGAAGATGTTGCCGAACGTCGAGTCCTCATAGCCCGGGACGACGATGGGGAGCTTGCGCCGCGCCGCCTCGAGCAGCCAGCAGGCCTCCGGGTCACCCTCGTACGACGAGGGCTCCAGCATCTGGATGAACTCGTAGAAGTACTCGTGCCAGAAGCGGCGCTGGCCCTTCTCCGTCGCCGCCTTCCACATCGGGACGACGTACTTCTCCACCGCGCGGAAAGCCTCATCCTCGGGGATGCTCGTGTCGGTGACCCGCCGCATCCGCTGCTCGAGAATCTTCGTGTCGTCCTGCTTGGTGAAGTAGCGATACTCCGGGAAGTCCTTGTACGCGGTGTGCGCGACGAGCCGGAAGAGCGACTCCTCCAGGTTGGCGCCCGTCACCGACAGGCCATGAATCAACCCGGCCCGGATGGCGGGAGCCAGCGTGATGCCCAGCTGCGCGGACGACATGGCGCCCGCGACACTCCAGAACATCCGGCCGCCGCTCGAAACGTGCTCCCAGTAGGACAGGAGCGCATCGCGCGTCGCGCGTGCATTGAAATTCTTGTAGTTCGTGAGAACGAACTCGAGAACGGGAAGTTCGGACGCGGACATGTAGGCCTCCAGAGACAACGTGGTGATTGCTCGGAGGCGCCCGCTCGGCAGAGCACCCGAGGACACCCTACGGCCGCGACGAGATGTCGTGCCGCCATCGGAGCGTCAAGTGGCTGCGCGCTCCCTAGCACAGGCGCCTGGGGCAAGCCACTTTCAGATGCGATGGACCACCCGCAGCGCGAAGCGGACGAAGCTCGCGTCGAGCGGCTCATTGAGCATGAGCCGCTGCCACACCAGCCCGGAGAGCACGTTGACCACCAGTTCGCGGTCGGCGGGACGGCGGTCGGCGAGGCAGGCCCGGAGCTCGTCACCGCGCGGGCGCACGAGCTGGGCAATGAGCCTCCGGTGGAGGTCCTCATCGAACTGCGCCTCCGCCATCAGCGCCCGCAGGACGGGCGCCGCCTCCGACGCCCCCCGGCAGAACTCCACCAACGTGGAGGACAGGGAAGGCTTGCGGCGGCTCATCCGGGGCGCCTGGCTCACCCACTCCGAGAAGGCGTCGAGCACCAACGCCCCCTTGCCCGGCCACCAGCGGTAGAGGGTCTGCTTCCCGGCCCCCGCGCGCTTCGCCACGTCCGCGGTCGTCACGGCCGCATAGCCCTTCTCCAGCACCAGTTCCTGCGCCGCCGTGAGGATGGCGAGGCGCACCTTCTCGTCTCTTGGCCGGCCCGTCCGCATGACGTGCCTTTACGAGACTCCATGTCTCGGAAGCAATCCAATTTCGAGACGCCGGGTTCCGAAAATGCGTAACGCAGTGCGCACCTGCGTAACCCGCGCGCGTTGACGCAGAAGAGGGGCCTGTGTACGACTGCGAGTGACCATGGCTAAACAATCAGGTTTGCTGCGCCGTCTGGGGAATGTGGCGCTGAACGAGGTGAGTGAGCGCTTCGGCGGCTCGCCCTCCACGCCCGCCTCTGGAGACACGCGCTTCACGCCGCCCGCGACTCCCGCTTCCAAGGACGAGGAGTCCCTGGAGGGCTGGGGCTTCGCCGATACCCGCTTCGTGGTGAAGCCCGACGGAAACACCGTCCTGACGGGCACCCGCTACAACATTAGCAACGTCGAGCTGCCAGACCTGATGCCGTGGTTCGCCGGCAAGCTGGCCTCGCCGCTGGGCTACGACAACCGCAACGAGCCGCACTACCCGCCGGAGATTCCCGCGGCGAAGCAGGACGCGAAGCTCGTGGCCGCGCTGCGCGAGTTCCTGAAGGAAGAGCAGCTCACCGACGACCCCAAGCAGCGCCTGCGCCGGGGCCACGGCCACACCGGCGGTGAAATCTGGGCCATCCGCTACCGGAAGCTGGACCGGGTGCCGGACCTCGTCGTCTTCCCGCGCAGCCACGATGAGGTGGTGCGGCTGGTGGAGGTCGCCACCAAGCACGGCGCCTGCGTCATCCCCTTCGGCGGCGGCACCAACGTCACCGAGGCCCTGCGCATTCCGCTCTCCGAGCAGCGCTTCGTCATCGCCGTCGACATGCGGCAGATGAACCGCATCCTGTGGGTGGACCCCGTCAACCGCATGGCCTGCATCGAGGCGGGCGCCACGGGCCGCCACCTGATGGAGGCGCTCGCGAAGTTCGGCTTCACCATGGGCCACGAGCCGGACAGCCTGGAGTTCTCCACGCTCGGCGGCTGGATTGCCACCAACGCCAGCGGCATGAAGAAGAACCGCTACGGCAACATCGAGGACCTGGTGCTCGACATGCAGGTCGTCACCGCCCAGGGCATCGTGGAGCGCCCTCGCCAGGCGCCCCGGGAGAGCGTGGGCGTCAACCCGCGCCAGTACATGTTCGGCAGCGAGGGCAACTTCGGCATCGTCACCACGGCGGTGGTGAAGCTGTTCCCGCTCCCTGAAGTGCAGCGCTACGGCTCGGTCATCTTCCCCGACCTGGAGACGGGCCTCTCGTTCCTCTACGCGCTCCAGCAGTCCGGCGCAGTGCCGGCCAGCGTGCGGGTGATGGACAACACCCAGTTCCACTTCGGTCAGGCGCTCAAGCCGGCCAAGCACGGGCTGGCCGCGAAGCTGAAGAGCGAAGTCGAAAAGGCCGTGGTGACGAAGCTCAAGGGCTTCGACCCGTACAAGCTCGCGGTGGCGACGCTCGTCTTCGAGGGTTCGAGCGAGGAGGTCGCCTTCCAGGAGAAGACGGTGTACCGCATCGCCGCGGAGCACTGCGGCATGAAGGGCGGCGGCGCCAACGGCGAGCGTGGCTACCAGCTCACCTTCGGCATCGCGTACATCCGCGACCTCACCTTCGAGCACTGGGCCATCGCCGAGAGCTTCGAGACGAGCGTCCCGTGGAGCCGGGCCATGGACCTCTACGAGCGCGTGCAGCGCCGCGTGGAGAAGGAGCACGCCACGCTGGGACTGCCGGGCAAGGTCTTCTTCACCGGCCGCCTCACGCAAGTCTACCAGACGGGCGTGGTCATCTATTTCTACCTGGGCTTCTACGCGAAGGGCGTGGCGGACCCGGTGGCCGCGTACGCGGCGCTGGAGCATGCGGCGCGTGAGGAGATTCTCGCCGCGGGCGGCTCGCTGTCGCATCACCACGGCGTGGGCAAGATTCGCCGCGGGTTCCTGCCCGAGGTGTACTCGGAGGGCGCGCTGGCCCTCAACCGCAAGGTGAAGACCGCCATCGACCCCGACAACGTCTTCGGCGCGTCGAACTGCGGCATCAATGGTCCGGTGGCGCTGACCCCGGACGAGGAGGCGCACTGATGTCCCGCCACGTTTTCCTTACGGGCGTCACCGGCTTCGTCGGCAAGGTGGTGCTGGAGGCGCTGCTCTCGCAGGGCGTCGAGCGCGTCACGGTGCTGGTGCGCGAGTCGAAGGACCGCCAGGGCCGCGTGCATTCGGCCACGGAGCGCTTCGCGAAGGTGGCGCAGGCCGAGTGCTTCTCGCGCCTGCCCGCCGGATGGACGGAGCGCGTCGCGGTGGTGAGCGGCGATCTGGAGAAGTCCGCCTGCGGCCTGTCTCCCGCGGACTCGGAGGCCGTGCGCCACCACGTCACCCACGTCGTGCACTGCGCCGCCAGCGTGGAGTTCGACCTGCCGCTGGCGCAGGCGACCTCCGCCAACATCCGCAGCGCGCTGTCGGTGCTGGAGTTGGCGCGCGCCTGCCCCAAGCTGGTGGGCATGGTCGACGTCTCCACGGCCTACGTCAACGTGTGGCGGCCCGGTCCCATTGAAGAGAAGCTGGCGCACCTGCCGAAGCCCGCGGCGGAGCTCTATGCGGCCTTCCAGGTGGCCGAGGGCGAAGGCCGAGAGTGGCTGGAGCTGACCGGCCACCCCAACACGTACACGCTCACCAAGAGCGTCGCCGAGCACCTCATCAGCGAACAGCGCGGCCACGTGCCCGTCGTCATCGTGCGCCCCAGCATCGTGTCGGCCGCGCACCGCACGCCCTTCCCGGCCTGGCTCGACAGCCCGGCGGCGCTGGCGGGCTGCCTGCTGTACAGCGGCCTGGGCGTGGTGCGCGCGTTCAACGCCGACCCGTCGGTGCGCCTGGACGTGGTGCCCGTGGACGTGGTCGCCAGTGAAGTCGTTCGCTCGGTGTTCGGCCCCATGCCGAAGCCCGGCCAGGCCGTCCCCATCGTCCACGCCACCATGGGCGTGCAGCGCGCGCTGCGCATCGACATGGCCGCGGCGTCGACCATTGAGTGGTTCAAGCACCGCCCCGGCGTGGTGAAGGCGCCCGACATGTTCGTCGGCCGCAAGGACCACGGCTTCGACTCGGTCGACCTGGTGCGCCGGGAGCTGCCGGTGCAGTTGCAGAAGGCGGTGCTCGCGCTGCTGGGCCAGAGCAAGGCCCACCGCCGGCTCGTGCGCGCCGACGAGAAGGTGCAGTACCTCAACGAGGGCTTCTCGTACTTCACGCACCACACCTTCGACTTCGTGCGCGGCACGCCGCTGGAGGTCCCCGGCTTCGACCCCTTCGACTACGTGCGCGTGGTGAACGAGGGCATGTACCGGCACCTGCTGTCGCGCGACGAGACACAGGTGTCCTTCGCCGGCCCGAAGCATGACGACGCGCGCGGCGACCGGGCCTGGGTCCGGGAGCGCGGCGTGGGCAACACCACGCACAAGGTGTTTGGCTATGCGCTGCGCAAGACGTTCCGCCACTGCACCAGCGACGTGACGTTCGACCGGCCGTCGTTCGAGCGCGCGATGGCGCAGGTCCCCCCCGGCACGCTGGTGGTGCTGGCGCCCACCCACCGCAGCTACTTCGACTTCCTGCTGACCAGCTACCTGTGCTTCCAGCAGCCGGAGCTGGGCATCTCGATGCCCCACATCGCCGCCGCGGAGGAGTTCGGCCGCATCCCCGTGGTGGGACCGATTCTCAAGGAGTCGCAGGCCTTCTTCATCAAGCGCGGCGTGGGCCGCGAGGTGCCGGAGCTGGGTGAGGAGCTGCGCCGGCTCACCGAGAAGAACGCCTCGCTCATGTTCTTCGTCGAGGGTCAGCGCAGCCGCGCGCGGCTGATGCTGCCGCCCAAGCGCGGGCTGCTGCGCGCCCTGCAGAACACGCAGCGCAAGTTCGTCGTGCTGCCCATCGCCATCTCCTACGACCGGCTGCCGGAGGAGGCGTCCCTGTCCGAGGAGCTGTCCGGCAAGCCGCGTCCGAAGATGACGCTCACCGGCGTGCTGTCGTGGCTGTCGAAGCTGGCGCGCGGCCAGGTGCAGCTTGGCCGGGTGCACGTCGCGTGCGGGGCGCCGCAGGCGCTCAACCCGGACACCGACGTCCGCGCACTGAGCCACACGCTCATGGCCGAGCTGCAGCGCCACACCACGGTGAGCAGCTTCCACCTGCGCACGTTCCTCGCCGAGCACCCGATTCCGGGCGTGGATGAGGTCTGGCTGCGTGACGCCATCGAGCGCCGTGGTGGCCGGGTGGTGGCCAGCGACCTGCCCGTTCCGACGCCGCTGTCCCCGGCCCTGGCGCACTCGCTCCGGAACCAGTGGCAGCACTGGTTCGCGGGGGACGTGCTGGCACGCCAGCCGGGCAACCCCGCGCTGGAGGACCACCTGTCGCGCTACCGCTGGTGCGCCACGCCGCTGGCCGAGCTGAGCGACGCGCGCGTGGACGCCGTGGTGAAGGCGCTCTTCGAGCCCGTCGTGCGGGACTACCAGGAGGCAACGAAGGTGCGCGCGCCGGACGAGCTGAAGGCCGTGGCGGTGACGCACCGGCCGCACCTGGATGGCGTGGTGCAGGCCCTGGTGTCCCGCGACATCGTGAAGCCCTCGGGTGACAACTTCGAGTGGGGGCCCAACGCGGAGGCGCTCTCGCAGTTCCATGAAGCGTGCGCCTGGCGCGGGGTGCAGCCGTGAAGACACTCGTGACGGGAGCCAGCGGGTTCCTCGGGCGCAATCTCCTGGAGGAGCTGGGCGACGACGCGGTGGCGCTGGTGCGCTCGCCGCTGCCGGGCGCGGTGGCCCAGGTGTCAGGCACGCCGCTCGACCCGGACGCGTGGCTGCCGCAAGCGCAGGGCGTGAAGGTACTGATTCACGCCGCGGGCATGGTCCACCACAGCCGGCAGCACGCCGAGGAGATGGTGCGCTTCAACATCGACAGCGCGCTGGCCATGGTGCGCGCCGCCAAGGCGCTCGACGCCCGGCTGGTGCTGGTGTCGACGTCCGGCACGGTGGGCTGCTTCGCCCATCCGACCATCGAGGCGGACGAGCACTCCCTCTACGCGGAAGGCCTCGTGGGCCGGTGGCCCTACTATCTGTCGAAGATTCGCGCCGAGGAGCAGTCGCGGAAGCTCGCGAAGCAGCTCGGCGTGGAGATGACGGTGGTGCGGCCCCCGGTGCTGCTGGGCCCCGGTGACACGTTGGGCCGCTCCACGACGAACGTGGCCCGCGTGCTCAACGGCCGCCTCCCCTTCATCCCCACCGGTGGCATCGCCTTCACCGACGTGCGGGATGTGGCGCACGCACTCGCCGTGCTGGCGAAGAAGGCGGACTGGCGGGACACGTACCATCTGCCCGGCACCTCCCTGCCCCTGCGCACCTTCTTCGAGCGCGTGGGCGAGGTCGCTGGCATCCGGGTGAACCGCCCCGGCGTGCCGACGCTCGTCGTCGACGGGCTCGCGAAGCTCGGCTCTCACGTGCCGCTCAAGAAGCTGCCGGACCCCGTGGTGCTCGAGATGTCGACGTGCCACTGGGGCTTCAAGACGATGTGGAGCCACGAGGAGCTCGACTACCGTCCGCGGAGCCACCGGCAGACGCTGAGCGACACCGTGGCGTGGCTGCGCGAGGCCCAGGCGCGACAGACGCCCCTGGCGGGCTGAGCCCCCCCTGCCCCCTCAAACCGTGAGGGGGCAACGCGGCACATGGCCCAGAGTGGGTCCGCCCCCCCCCACGGACCCGCTCGGACATGAAGCCCCCCCTGGAGACATCTTCGCCGTCTACACGCCTCGGCTCGACGCCTACACCGCTGTCCAGGTGACAGCCCTGAAGGTTGAAGGGAAGAGTGAGCTGGCCGCCGTGCTGACGTTGGACTGGGTGGGCACCGCGCTGCCCGACGCCGACGCCGTCGCGGCCATGCGCCCGGCCCGCTTCAACTTCTTCTTCTGGAAGGACCACCTCGACCACGACTGGGTGTCCGCCGAGGTGCCCCGAGGGTACACCCGGGTGGGCCACCGGCCGCCCCTCGTCGAAGAGGAGCTCAACAGCTACGGCGGCGGCTGGCCTTCCGGCAGCCCCCTCTACAGCCAACGCCGCTGGGAGGCCATCCCCCAGGCCGAGCGCGACCTCTTCAAGCAGATGGACGCCGAGCCCGACAATCGCGTGCTGTTCACGGTCGGCGACATGGAGGTCCGCCGTTCGACGCAGCGCCTCGACACGGATCGCCTCGCCGCCGCGTCTGATTTGTCGGTGTTCGAGGCGCTGCCCATTTTGACGTCTGTCAATGCCGACACGCCCATCGCCGGCCTGTTCGACTTCATCCGGCGTCGCCCCTTCGTCTACGAATCGGAGGTGCGCAACCACGGCGAGCGCCGGGTCGACCTGCGCGGCGCGCAACTGACGCAGCTGCTGCTCGACGTGACGGGCGTGCACGACCTCTACCTGAACGACGGACTGGAGCACCTGTCCCTGTTCGGCAAGCCCGGTCCGGAGCTGAAGATTCACGGCGAGGCGGATGGGCGGTGGCTGACCTTGCAACTGGGCACCCCGGACATGGCCTGGTCTGGGCTGGACGCGTTGGACAGCCTGCAGATGAGATCCGCCCGCGAGGTGGACGCTTCAAGCATCATGCGGCGCTTTCCAAAGCTGACGGAGCTGCGCATCTGGGGCGCCCCCGGATACCTGCGGAACACCGCCGAATTGGCGAAGCTCCCGGCCCTGGCCATGCTGACCCTGAGCGACATGTTCGGCATGTCCCCCGAGGAGTTCCCGGGCCCTGAGCAGCTCCCCCAACTGAGCATGCTCTGGCTGACGAGCATTCCCGCCGACGTCGCCGCTCAGGTGAAGAAGGCCTACAAGGCCGCGACGCGCGAGGGCCTGGACCTGTCCGTGCGTCAGCCGCGCAAGGCCGACTGGCTGGCGGAGAACCTGGACAATCCCTTTCGCGTCTGGGACGGGGCCGACAACATCACCCCAGCACAGGCCAAGAAAGCCGCGGCGCTGTACCGCCAGGCACGGTCGGCCGCCCTCAAGGCCGCATCCGAAGCGGACCACGCCCCCGCCGCCCTCGTGTCCGCCCTCACGCCCATCGTCACGGCCTACACCGAGGGCTTCAACAAGCTGGACTCCCGTCACGCGTTCATCTTCACCGAGGAACGTGAGCAGATTTATGTCGCGCTGGTGGGCATCTTCGACGCGGTGGATGAAAAGCTTCGGTCCTCCGAGAAGACGCCCGTTGAGCCGCTCCATCGCGAGGCGCTCATATCCGTGATGGATTCGATTCGGGACTTCTAGGAACACCGCACGTGAAGTAACAAATGCGTATCAACGTGCGTGTCGCAGCCGGACATGGCCATTGAACTTTTTCATAAACACAGAGGAACGGAGCGCTCATTCGGGCGCTCCAGCAGGACTTCTATCCATTCCCTGTCGAAACACTTATTACCGATAAAAGCGTGCAAAACTGGCGTGCTATCTTCCGCCGCCATGCACACCTCCCTCCGCTTCGCGTCCCTCCTCCTCGCGTCTTCCCTCACTGCTGGCTGTCTCGGTCCCGAGACGGACACGGACACGGCTGATGTCGAGAGCATCGAGCAGCAGGCCACCGACCCGTCGTTCCGCCTCTACAACGTCGTCGAGGCCGTCCTCCCGGCCGGCAACTACGACGGCGTCCCCGGCAACGAGTGCATCGCGCTCGTGAACCCCGAGTACCGCCTCCGCAAGGTCATCCTCGTCGAGCCCGCGGGTGCCAACGGCGCTTGCGCGCTCAACGCCTACAGCGCGGGCAGCGCCCTCAGCTTCACCTGGGGCGACACCTCCGTCTACCAGGGTCCGGCGGGCATCGCCTCCATCCGCGCCGCGCTCTCCGACACTGACGGCGCCGTGCACCGCCTCACCGGCACGTTGACCTCCGAGGCCGCCACGCTGGCGCACCTGCAGGACTTCCTCACGCAGACCCCTGCCGTTCAGTACGGTGCCCTCGCGGGCTTCGACGCCGTGCGCGTCCACTCCCGTTACGACTTCGCGGGCGAGGAGCAGGTCAAGGCCGAGGCCGCCTACCAGTCCGTCCGTGTCACCCAGCCGTGTGAGCAGCCCGGCTATCCCACCCTGAGCGCCCTCGTCAGCAACGGCTTCGTCTACGGATACAAAGCCAGCAACTCGGGCAGCTGCCACAGCGGCTATTTCATCCTGCGCTACACCTTCAACCGCAACTGGCAGCTCGTGGACAGCTACGAGTACTCGGAGTAGTCCGCCGCGTCGTCAATGAGCGCCACGTCCAGTCGAGCGACTGGGCGTGGCTTCAGGCCGAGGGGTGCGCATCCGCACCCACGCGCCCCCGTCAGGCCTCACCGCGTCGCGGGAGCCTCCTGCGCGGAGGGGGGCACACCCGCGAAGGCGGCATCCCACGCTGGACGCGGCGGCTCCGCGCGCCAGGCGCTGCTGGAAGTCCGCGAAGCGTTCGGCCTGCGAGTTGAGGAGGTAGTGGACCCACGCCCAGCTCGATGCGTAGTAGTGGAACCGGTCGAGCGCGGGGGCTCCGACGTGTCCCAGGCCCAGAGGGACGCCAGCGGCAACACCCCCAGCCGAAGCACGGTGTCGAGCGCCGTCTTGTGGTCCTGCCCCAGCTCCACCATGCCATCCCGCCGCGCCTCGGCGACCTCCAGGTACATGGCCAACCCTTCGGCGAACCAGCGGGGCTGCCGCAGCAGCACGAATCGGCTCAGTTGCACGTTCGCTCGGGGACCCTTCCACTTCGAGGACCTCCACGCCCAGCCCATACGGGTCATCGAGGAGGAGTTCCTTCATCTGCTCGTCGACCGCCAGGCGGAATGCGTCGTCTTCCGAAGCGGAGAGGGCAATCCGGTCCCGCCGCTCGATTCCCATCAGGACAATCAAGTCCAGCATCTGGAGCGCACGGCGGACACGAGGGAGCCACGCTTCGAGGTCGAATGCATCACGGTCCTCGTGAGCCAGCAGGTAGGCCACGAAGTCCACCGGACAGCGGTCGAACAGCGCGTCCCGAGGCCCCTCCTCCAGGTCGGAGATAGAGCGCGAGAGCTGCGCTTCAAAATCCTCGACAGAAGGGGTCTCCGCGAACACATGCCCCTCTTCTTCCAGTTGGTGGTACGGCTCATCGACCGTGACATGGGATGGCAGCAGGTCCGCCAACTCCTCGATGAGCGTGGACTTCCCAGTGCGATGGCTCCCGGAAACGGCGATTCGCATACCAGGGCGCTCTAGCAGCGGCGGCACTTCGTCGCCAGCCAAGCGTGCCCCGAGGTCCCCAGCCCCTGGAATGGCAAACAACGCCAGAAGCCACGCGCGGAATACGTCGACGTCCGCAAAGCCACCCACGGCTCAATAGAGGTTCTTCTTGTAGTCGAGCTCCAGGGCCCAGCTCATCATGCGCTTGGACGCGAGCGCCCGCAGGGTGGCCGCGGCGGCGCCTCGCTGGGGGCTTCGCCGGAGGTGGTCGATGAACACGTCCGACATCTTCGGCAACTGGCTCGCGGGAGCGTGGCGCGAAGCGTCCCACAGCCCGGCATCGAGGATGGCCTGGCTGGATTGGAGGCGCGCCGAGCGGGCTTCCAGGAGCAGCGCCAGCTTGGGCACCTTCCCGTCCACCGCCATGGACTGCAGCAACGCGGCGTCGGTGGAGAGCGAGGCGACGCCTGAGATTTCCAGGACGCTCGCCTCGCCCGGAATCAATGCCAGCAGGGCCACGCGCGGCTGTTCGAGCACGTTGTGGAACGTGTCCGTGCGGCGATTGCCGGGCCGGTCCGGCACCGCCACCCGCGTTCCCTCCAGCCGCAAGAAGCCCGCGGGGTCCCCTTTCGGGCTGACGTCCGCGAAGCCCTGGGCATCCCACGACGCCAGCAGCACGAACGGCGTGCGCGACAGCCAGGCTCGCACCGCCGGGTCACCACTCCAGGAGCCCGACGCGGCCGGCTCCACCTTCACCGGCGGCTTCCAGAAGCCCGAGCGGATGAGCGACTTCGCGCAGTGCACGAAGGCCTCCTCCACCGTGAAGGTCAGGGTGCGCCCCTCCAGGGTCGCGCGCCCGTTCACCCGCAGCGTCTCCCCCAGCCCGGGAATGAAGAACAACAGCCCACATCCCACGGTGGGATTGAGCGGGATGGGTTCGGACAGCTCCATTCGCAGGTGCGTCGCGTCCACGACGGCCGCGAAGCCCAAGGGCCCCCCTGCCGCCGTCGCACGGGCCTGCCCGTCCACGTCGACGTAACCGAGCACCGCGAACGAGGAGCACCCCAGCAACTGGACACAGTGCGAATCCAGCGCATCCAGCGACTTCAGCATCACGCCCAGGGGACGCGAGCCGACCACCCCCTCCAGCGCCTCAACTGACCGGACCCGTGCCATCCCTGGAGCATACGAATCTGAGATTGATTTGCAACTTCAGCAACCTCGGACCACCAGCCGTGCCCGCCCGCCCTGGCCCACCATCTGGAGCTGGAGCGAGTGGCCGGTCTCCGCCGCGAAGCCCACGCAGGCCTCGTGGGAGGAGGCGGGTACCAGGCCCCCTGGCCACGCCCAGGCGCCCCGCCACGGGCGGGCGGAGAAGACGCGCGCAGCTCAAACCATGCCTGTAGGCCTAGGACGGACAGCGGGATTCCCTCATCACACGTGCGGGCTTTTCCCTGGCCCCAGGCGGAATCATGAGTGAGTCCGGGCACTTGAAGGACTTGGAGCCGCGTTCGCCGGGCATGCTCGGCGCCATGGGGGACTCCCCGCCTGGGAGCGGCCCTGGCGCCGGGGGCGGTGACGCACCGGCCCACAGCGTTGGCTGGCCGCCCTACCTGACGGGGCGCGCCTAGGAAACTCCCAGATTGCGCTGAAATCAACTATACGCGCACCGTACAAATTTCGCGGCACACGGGCGACTCGGACGGAGAGGTCAAAACCCCCGGGACTGCTCTGGAGGAATGGATGGAGTTGTCGAGTCTCGAGTCGAGTTTCTGGGCAATCGCACCGGGCGTGGTCGGCGCCGTGGGGCTGCTCTTCGCTGCGGTCTTCTACTTCCGCGTCAAGTCCCTCCCTGAGGGCGACGCGACGATGAACCGCATCGCGGGCTACATCCGCGAAGGCGCGATGGCGTTCCTGGTGCGCGAGTACAAGGTGCTCGCGGCGTACTGCGCGGTCATCGCGGTGCTCATCGGCCTGGCGCTGGGGCCGCTCGCGAGCGGCAGCTTCGTGCTCGGCGCGTTCCTCTCGCTGCTGGCCGGCTACATCGGCATGAAGGCCGCGACGTTCGCGAACGTTCGCACCGCGCAGGCCGCGCGCACCGGTTCGAAGCCGAACGCGCTGCTGGTCGCGCTCGACGGCGGCGCGGTGATGGGCCTGGCCGTCGCCGGCCTCGGCCTCATCGGCATGGGCGGCGTCTACTACGCCTTCCAGGGCCACGCGGAGCTGTCCCCCATCCTCCACTCGTTCGCAGTGGGCGCCAGCTCCATCGCGCTCTTCGCCCGCGTGGGCGGCGGCATCTACACCAAGGCCGCTGACGTCGGCTCCGACATCGCCGGCAAGGTCATCGAGAACATCCCCGAGGACGACCCGCGCAACCCGGGCGTCATCGCCGACAACGTGGGCGACAACGTGGGTGACGTGGCCGGCATGGGCGCCGACATCTACGAGTCCATGGTGGCAGCCATCGTCGCCGCCATGGCCATTGCGCTGACGGCCAGCGCGACGGACCTCTCCCGCCTCGTGGTGGACCCGGCGGCGACCGGGAACGCGAAGGTGGCCGGCGTGGTGCTCCCGCTGGTGCTGTCCGCGGTGGGCCTGCTGGTCAGCCTGCTGAGCATCTTCATCGCGCGCGCGCTCAAGCACATGAACCCCGCGCAGGTGCTGCGCAGCGCCCTCATCCTGCCCCCGGTCATCCTGGTGGGTCTGTCCTTCGTGATGATGCAGGTGTTCGGCCTGTCCCAGGCCATCACGGCGGCGCTGGCCGCGGGCGCCTTCGGCGGCGCCATCATCGGCCTCGTCACGGACTACTACACGTCGGCCCGGCCGGTTCAGCGCATCGCGGAGGCCTCCATCACGGGCGCGGGCACCAACCTCATCCGCGGCCTCGCCGTCGGCATGGAGAGCGTCGGCATCTCGATGGCCACCATCGCCCTGGTCGCCTACATCGCGGACCGGGCGCTGGGCCTGTACGGCATCGCGCTGTCCGCCGTGGGCATGCTGGGCGGCACTGCCGTCGTGATGACGGTGGACGCCTACGGCCCCATCTCCGACAACGCGGGCGGCATCTCCGAGATGTCCGGCCTGGGCCCCGAGGTCCGCGCCATCACCGACGAGCTGGACGCGGTGGGTAACACCACGGCGGCCATCGGCAAGGGCTTCGCCATCGGCTCGGCGACGCTCACCGTCATCGCGCTCTTCTCCGCCTTCAACCTCGAGGTCAACCACACGCGCGTCGCCGCCGGTCTGCCGGAGATGAGCCTGCTGCTGACCAACCCCAACGTCATCGTCGGCATGCTGCTGGGCGCCATCCTCCCGTTCCTGGTGGGCGCCTCCACGATGCTCGCCGTGGGCCGCGCCGCCGGCGCCATCGTCGAGGAGATTGGCCGTCAGTTCCGCGAGATTCCGGGGCTGATGGAGCTCAAAGCCGACCCCGACCCCACGAAGATCGTCGACATCGCCACCAAGAGCGCCCTGCGCGAGATGATCTTCCCCGGCCTCGTCGCCGTCGTCGCCCCGCCCCTGGTGGGCTACCTGCTGGGCCCCAGCGCCCTGGCGGGTCTGCTGGCTGGCGCGCTCGTCGTCGGCGCCACCATGGCTCTCTACATGGCCAACGCCGGTGGCGCGTGGGACAACGCCAAGAAGTACATCGAGAAGGGCAAGCTGCCGGGCCATGCGAAGGGCTCGGCGGTCCACAAGGCGGCTGTCGTCGGCGACATGGTCGGTGACCCGTTCAAGGACACGTCCGGTCCTGGCGTGGCCATCCTCATCAAGGTCATGAGCGTCGTGTCCCTGCTCGTGGCCTCGCTCATCGCGCTGCGGTAGCCGTTTCCCGGCTCCCATTCCAGCAGCTCGCACCGCGCGGCCTCATGGCGCCGCGCGGTGCTCCGGAGCGCTGGCCCCAGGCTGGCACGGCACCAAACACCCCCACCCCTGGTTGCCTGGTCGTGCCCTGAATGGCGGGTGCGCGCGCACTACACTTCAGTGTACCGCGACCGCCTGCGCGCCGGGCCCCAGGTGCAGCAGCAGAAGCTCCAGCGGGGGCTGATGGGCATGCGTTCGCACCCGTTCCCTCGGGCGTGAGGGAGGAGTGCCACCGCTGTTCCGGTGACAGAGAGGTGCCCCATGGTCCTGGAACTCTCCCAGCAGCAGATTCACCTCCTGCACGTCTGCCTGGCAGAGAGCATCGATCAGTTGCGCGACGAGGTCCTCCACACCGACGAGCGCGACTTGCGTGAAGCCCTGAAGCTCAAGCTCGACCGGCTGCAGGACATCCACCGGCAGGTGGAAGCCGCGATGCGAACGCAGGAAGGGACACCCGCTTACTGAAAGCCGGCGGGGATGTCGAAGCGCCACGGCGCGGCAGCCCCTCACGGCTCCGTTCACCGCGCCTCGCCGCGGGCTCACCGACCGTGGCCACCACTCGCGGAATCGCGCCCCAGGCGCGCCAGGGTGGGACCGAGAGTCACGCGACTCACTCACGGAGGAGCGCATGACCTTGTCCCCTTTCGCGGTAACCCTGCTCGCCACCTGGCTGGCGGCCACGCCCCCTGACGACGTGGAGGCCATCCGCGCGGTACTCACCGACTACACCGAAGGCGTGAAGGCTGGCGATGGCGCACGGCTCCAGCGCGCCTTCCCTCCCACGACGGACCTGCTCCACCTGGGCGAGGACGGAGGCCTCGCTGTCTGGCCCGGCGCGGACTTCATCCAGCGCGTGGTGAAGCAGCCCAGTCCCGAGCGGGAGGACGCCATCCTTCAGGTCGACATCTTCGGCAGCGCGGCCATGGCCAAGGTGGCCATCCGCACGTCCCGGTCGTACTTCGTCGACTACATCTCCCTGCTCAAGCTGGGCGGCAAGTGGCGCATCGTGAGCAAGGTCTTCCACCGCATGCCTCGGGAGGAGCGCGCGCCACGAGCCGCCCCCGCATCCACCACCGCCCCGGTCTCCGGTCCGCTCGCGGGCCGCACCGTGGCGATGCTGCTCACCCACCATTTCAACCTGCCGGAGATGGCGGAGACGCGCCGCGCGTTGGAAGAAGCAGGAGCCCGGGTGGAGCTGGTGGCGCCCAATGCGGGCACCGTGCGCGCGGAGGCACGCGCGGGGCACGTACGCGAATTCCAGGTGGACCGCGCGCTCAGCGACGCGCGCCCGGACACCTACCACGCGCTCTATCTGCCAGGTGGCACGCTCAGCGCGGACAGCCTGCGCATCGCCCCCGGCGCAGTGGACTTCGTGCAGGCCTTCCTTCGGGCGAAGAAGCCCGTGGCCGCCATCTGCCACGGCGTGTGGCTGCTGGCCGACGCAGGTGGCGTCAAGGGCCGCCGGGTGACGTCGTTCCCCTCCGTGCGGCGTGACATGCAGAACGCGGGGGCCACCTGGGTGGACGAGCCGGTGGTCGTGGATGGCCCGCTCGTCACCAGCCGCCAGATGTCGGACCTGCCGGCCTTCAACTCACAAGTGGTGGCCCGCTTCGCCCGCGCGGCCTCGCCCTGAGGTGCGCGCCGAGCGCCGGGCCTCGTGGGGCCCGGCGCCGCTGTTGTCCCTCGGCCCCAGCGTCAGTGCCGGCCCGGGGCGCTCGTGCTCACGGCGGGCGGCTGCCGAGCCAGGCCCACGCGGTCCGCGCGGAAACGGCGCAGGCGGCGGTTGCTGATGAGCACCCCGTCGATTCCACCAGAGGCCGCTCGCGTGAAGGTGACCGCGCCCAGCGAGCCGACGAAGCGCTCCCCACCCACCGCTTCCAGCACGACCTCATCCCGGCGGGGCCACTGGATTGCCAGCGCGCCGTTCGCGATGCGCACGGTGTACGTCGTGTCGAGTTCATCACTGCGATACTGGCCGGCGAATGCCGCCAGTTCAGCGCTCGTGGGCAAGGGCTCGGACACACGGATGAAGTCACGCGTCGTCGGCCACATGTCCCGGATGCTCAACTCACGCGGGGCACCGGCCTTGGTCGGCGCGGAGAAACGCCACACATGCGTTGAAGCCCCCGGACGGAACGCGCCCTGGCCGATGTGCACGAAGGGCGTGGGCACGCCCACCTGCCACAGCGCTCCGTCCTTGACCTCCAACCGCACCACTTCATCCGTCTGCGGGCTCCAGTAGGCCCCCGCCAGCGCCAGCAACTCCGCCTCCGGCAGCGTCACGGCGGGCGGCATCGTGTCCTTCATGCGGTCGCCCAGGTACACCTCGGCCACCTTCCGCGCGAGGTCCGTGGCGTCAATCTTGGCGCCGTTGCACAAGGTGACGACAGCCAGCCGCTGCTCCGGGAAGAGCGTGGCCTCCGTGCGGTAGCCGGCCTCCATGCCGTCATGGCTCACCGTGCGCAAGCCGCGATACTCCGACAGCCGCAGACCACTGCCATAGCCGGTGACGGTGCCGTCATTCAGCGTCCCGGAGGTCTGCATCCGTGCGACCAGCGCCGGCCCGCCCACGCGCCCGTCGAGCAGGTTCTGCTCCCACTTCAGGAGGTCGACGACCGTGGTGTACAGATTGGTCGAACCGTAGTGGTCGGAGTTGGGCATGCTGAGCCGCCAGCCTCCGCCTTCACGGGCGACGTACGCCGATGCACGCCGGGGCACGACCTCATTGCGGTCATCGCGGAAATGGGTGTCGGCCATCCCCAGCGGTTTGAAGATGCGCTCGTCGGCGAACACCCGCAGCGACTTGCCGGACACGCGCCGCACGATGACCGCCAGCAGCGTGTACGCGGCATTGCCATACAGAACCTCCGCGCCCGGCTCGAAGTTCACCCCGCGCTGCCGGGTCGACGCCCAGAGGATATCCGCCTCGGTGTACACGTCGTCGCCGCGCCAGCCGGCCAGGTTCAGCAACTGACCCTGTTCGCGCAGACCGTTGGTGTGGTGCAGCAGATGCGCGACGGTGATGGGCTTCTCGCGGACCGGCATCTCCGGCAGGTACTTGCGGATGTCGTCGTCCAGGGAGAGCTTGCCCTCCTGCTCCAGGAGCCGGATGGAGAACGCGGTGAACTGCTTGGAGATGGAGGCGAGGGCGAAGCTGGAGCGCGGCGTGATGGGGGCGTCGTACTCCAGGTTCGCCATCCCGTAGCCGCGCACGGAGTCCACCACGCCATCGCGCGAGCTGCCCACGGCGCACCCGGGCGTGCTCTTGCCGCTCCAGGGGGCGAACACCGCGTCGACGCGTGACTGCCGCTGGGCTCGCGAGCCGCGAGCCGCCTGGGCATGAGCGCTGGGGCCCGGCAGGCCCCACGTGACGGCGAATGCCACCAGCAGGAGAAAGGACGGGGAAGTCGCATGCGAAGAAGGCTCCTTGAACGGGACGCGGCGGAAGGCCGCCGTGCGCGTCAGAGGATTCCCCACCCGACTTCCCCCGACCGGCCCACTCTGCGAAGGCCCCCATGGCACCGGTGAGCCGCGCGCATCGGGCGGTGAGCGCCAGACCGTGCCCCCGGGCCGGGCGGAGCGATTCCCGCGCCCAGACTTCCCCGTCCCATTGCGCGCGCCCCACGTCAGCGCGCCACGCGCCCCGCCGGAGCCAGACGGACCAGCAGGGCCGCCAGCGCCGAGCTTGTCGCCAGCACCGTCACCGCCACCCATCCCCACCGGGCCAGGACGAGGCTGCCGCTCGCCGCGCCCACGGACATGCCGATGAACATGCCGACGAACAGCACCGCGTTGAGCCGGCTGCGCGCCGCGGGGTCGATGCCGAAGACGAGGGTCTGATGCGCCACCAGCGACATCTGGACGCCGAGGTCGAAGCCAATCGCGCTGCCGGCAATCAGCCACAGCCGGGCATGGGGCTCCAACCACGGCGCCGCGAACATCGTGGCGAACGAGAGCGCCGTCAGCCCCGCCCCCAGGCGCGTGACGACCTCCGGACCGAAGCGGTCGGCGAAGCGGCCGCGATCGGAGCCCCCAACGCTCCCGCCGCGCCCCGCCAGGCCGAAGGCGCCCGCCGCCGCGCTCCCCAGGTGGAACGGTGCACCGTGCAGCATCACCGCCAGCGTGGACCAGAACGCGCTGAAGCCCACCGAGAGCAGGCCCTGCGCCAGCGCCGCCCGGCGCAAGGGGCCATACCGGCGCCACAGCGCAGCGAGCGACCCCAGCAAGGCTCCGTATGACAGCGTGCTGGTGGGCTGGAAGCGAGGCAGTCCACGCCATGCCGCCACGCCAATCAGGGCCACGCTGCCCGCGGCGATGAGGAACATGGCACGCCAACCGAGCTGCTCGGCGACCACACCGGCCACCACCCGGGACAGCAGGATGCCCAGCAGCAGGCCCGTCATCACCGTGCCCACCACCTTGCCGCGCTCGCGCTCGGGCGCCAGCGTCGCCGCTGCTGGAACGATGTCCTGCGCCACGGTGGCCGTCAGGCCCACGGCGAAGCTCATGACCAGCAGCAGGCTCATGCCTGGAGCAAGGCCACCCAGCAGCAGCGCCACGCTCAGCAGGGCCGCCTTGACCAGGATGATGCGGCGCCGGTCGAAGCGGTCTCCCAGCGGCGTCAGCAGCAGGATGCCCAGCGCGTACCCCAGCTGGGTGAGCGTGGGGAGGAAGCCCACCACCGCGTCGGAAGCACCCGTGGTGGCCCCGATGACGCCCAACATGGGCTGGCTGTAGTAGAGCGCGGCCACCGGGACGCCGGCGCTCACGGCCAGGAGCAGCCGCAGGGCTCCCGACATCGGTGCACTGCCACCGTGGCTGATGGCTCCGGAATGAGCCGGACCGGCGCCGATAGCGGCTCCTGTATTTCCATGTACGGCGCGAATGAAGGACATGGCGTTCACCCTTGGCGATGCGAGTCGGGGTGAACGTGCTCCAGAGGGAGCTGTGCTGGTAGTAGCGCGCTTCGCACAGCGGATATACGCTTGACGTATAGAACGACCCGAGGTGCCGCGCTTGCCCCGTCCTTCCAAGCCTGCCCGCTCACGCGCGCCCCGAGGGCGGCCCCCCCGGCGCACTGCAAACGCGCCGGCCACCGCGGACCGGCTCGAGTTGATGCAGACGTTCATCCGCATCGTCGACGCGGGGAGCCTGTCCTCCGCCGCGGCACAACTGGGCACCACCCAGCCGACGGTGAGCCGGCGGCTCCAGGCGCTGGAGCGCTCATTGGGGCTGAGGCTGCTCCAGCGCTCCACCCACGCGATGAAGCTCACGGAAGACGGTGCGCGCTGCTACGAACGCGCGAAGGAGCTGCTGGCCAGTTGGGAGCTGCTGGAGGCCGACCTGCGCGGCGCGAGCAACGAGCCGGAGGGCACCCTGCGCGTCGTGGTGCCCCATGCGTTCGGACAGCAGTTGCTGGTGGAACCGCTGACGGAGTACCTGAATCGCCACGCGCGCGTGTCGGTCGAATGGCTGCTGCACGACCGGGCGGTGGACTTCATCACGGACGGCATCGACTGCGCGATTCACGTCGGAGAGGTCCATGACCCCAGCGTGGTGGCCATCCGCGTGGCCGAGGTGCCCCGCATCGTCGTGGCCGCGCCCTCGGTGCTGGGTGGGGCCTCGCCCCCAACCCATCCGGACGCGCTCGCCCGGTTGCCCTGGCTGTCGCTGCGCACCTTCTACCGCAATGAACTCTCACTGACGCACGTGGACACCGGCGAGGTACAGCCCATCACCTTCCAGCCGCGCCTGAGCACGGACAGCCTCTACGCCATCCGGAGCGCGGCGCTGAAGGGACTGGGCGTCTGCGTGGCCTCGGCGTGGCTCCTCCAGGAAGACCTCGCGCAGGGCCGCCTCGTGCATCTGGTGCCCCAGTGGCGAGCCGCGTCCCTGCCCATGTACCTGCTCTACCCACAGGCGCGGTTCCATCCGGCGCGGCTTCGCAAGTTCGTGGAGCTGATGCGGGCGACGATTCCAGCCGCGCTGGCGGTGGCCACGCGCGCGCGGTGAGCCGGGCCCTTCCACGCCGCGGGCCTCACGCTCGCGGCGGAATGGGAAACCGGTACCGCCGTCCCCAGAAGACGAAGAGCGAGAGCGCGACGAGCAGGACATTGAACGGGGTGCTCGCGGCTTCGCCCCGCAGGAGATGGAAGATGATGGCGGAGACCTGGAGCGCCGCGCATCCCAGCGCGGCGAGGACCGCCAGCCCGGGTTTGATGCGCGTGAGGGAAGGCAGCACGATGCCGAGCCCACCCGCCAGGTCGATGAGCGCCACCGCGACCAGGAAGACACCCGGGACCTGCCCGGCCCACGGAATCATTGCTGCGAGCTCCGCTACGGGCGTCAGGAGCTTCCAGACGCCCGTGCCGACGAAGAGCAGCCCGAGGAGGGCCTGGACACTCCACAGGAAATGGGAAAGGACATTGGACGGACACGGACGGCGCTCCACCAGCGTCGACATGGCGTTGCTCTCGGTTTTGTGAGTTACCTGGATGTGCCTTGGTCACTCAGGACGACCCATGACCTTTGCCACGCGGCACGGGCACCGGGAAGGAGGCACATTGAAGTCACCAGGTATCGGCGAACTCACCACGCGCTTCGATGGCGACTGCCTCATGACGCGTGAAATCCTGAGCCTCGTGGGAGACAAGTGGAGCGTGCTGGTCATCGCCAACCTCGGCGGCGGCCCGATGCGCTTCAGCGACCTCAAGCGGGCGCTCGAAGGCATCTCCCAGCGCGTCCTGACCTTCGTGCTCCGCAACCTCGAGCGGGACGGGCTCGTGGCACGAACCGTCTACCCGACGAACCCACCCAGCGTGGACTACCGCCTTACACCGCTGGGGCGAACCCTGCTTGAGCCGGTCATCGCGCTCGCCACGTGGGCGCAAAACCACCGGCCCGAGGTTCAACGCGCTCGCGAGGCCTTTCAACAAACCGCCCGCTCGAAGTGAGAAGGCCGGCCACCTGCCGGGTTGAAGAGGCAGGAGGACGCGGCAGAATCCCTCCAGAAACGCCGGGCGAGCAGGCGCCCACGCGATTCGTCAGGGGCGGAGCGCGTGCTTCAGTGATAGGCCATGCTGCCATGTCCGGCGACTCACCCGTCCCCACCCCCGGCGGCTTGCCCACCCTGAACTTCCCCCCCGAACTCCCCATCTCGAGCCGGGTGGAGGACATCAAAGCGGCCATCACCGCCCATCAGGTCGTCATTGTCGCGGGGGCCACAGGCTCGGGGAAGACGACTCAGCTGCCGAAAGTCCTGCTCGCCCTGGGGCGCGGCCGCCCGCGCCAGATTGGCGTCACCCAGCCCCGGCGTATCGCCGCGACGAGCGTGGCGGCGCGCGTGGCACGCGAGCTCGGAACGGAGCTGGGCACGGACGTCGGCTACCAGATTCGCTTCGAGGACCGCTCGTCCCGGCAGACGGCCGTGAAGTTCATGACCGACGGGGTCCTGCTCGCGCAGATTCACAGCGACCCGCTCCTGCGCCGCTACGACACGATCGTGCTCGACGAGGCCCACGAGCGCAGCCTCACCATCGACTTCCTGCTCGGGTGGCTCAAGCGCATCCTCCCCAGGCGCCCCGACCTCAAGGTGGTGGTGAGCTCGGCCACCATCGAGACCGAGCGCTTCTCGCAGTTCTTCGGGGGGGCTCCGGTCATCCAGGTGGAGGGCCGTACCTTTCCGGTGGACGTGCTCTACGAGCCGCCCCCCGAGGACGCCGAGCTCGCCGACGCCGTCGCCGATGCGGTGGCGAACGTCCTCTCGCTCGACCCGGACGGGGACGTCCTCGTGTTCCTCCCCGGGGAGCGGGAAATCCGCGAGGCCGAGAATGCGCTGAACGCGCGCGAGCTCCGCGGCACGGTGGTGCAGCCCCTGTATGCGCGCCTGTCGGCCGCCGAGCAGTCGCGTGTCTTCGCCACCATCCCCCAGCGCCGGGTCATCCTCGCCACCAACGTCGCGGAGACGTCGGTCACCATCCCGGGCATCGTGTACGTCGTGGACACGGGCGTGGCGCGCCTGTCGCGCTACGAGCCGCGCTCGGGCACCACGCGCCTGCACATCGAGCCGGTCTCCCAGGCCAGCGCCGACCAGCGCAAAGGGCGCTGCGGCCGCGTGCGCGAGGGAATCTGCGTGCGCCTCTACGACGAGGTGAGCTTCACCACGCGGCCCGCCTTCACCGACCCGGAAATCAAGCGCACCGGGCTCGCGGGCGTCATCCTGCGGATGAAGTCGCTCGGCCTCGGTGACGTCGAGGACTTCCCCTTCCTCGACCCGCCCCAGCCGAAGGCCATCGCCGAGGGCTGGCGGGTGCTCGAGGAGCTCGGGGCCATCGAGGGCAAGGAGCGCACCTTGACGCCGCTCGGGCACCAGCTCGCGCGCTTCCCGGTGGACCCGCGCATCGCGCGGATGATTCTCGCCGGCGTCGAGTACGGGTGCCTGGACGAGGTGCTCATCGTCGCCGCGGCGCTCAACCTGCAGGACCCGCGCGAGCGGCCACGGGAGCTCGCGCAGAAGGCAGACGAGTTGCACCGGCGCTTCCGTGACGAGCACTCGGACTTCACGGGGCTCCTCAAGCTGTGGGCGTTCGTGCGTGAGGCCGAGGGCCGGGGGACGTCCCATCTGCGGCGCGTGTGCCGGGACAACTTCCTGTCCTTCCTGCGGGTGCGCGAGTGGCGGGACGTCCAGCGCCAGTTCGAGGAGACCGTCCGCGAGCTGCGCCTGCCGCGCAAGGGCCGGGGCGCCCGCGCGCGGGGACGTCCTGCACCAGGCGCTCCTCACCGGGCTCCTGTCCCGCATCGGCCAGTGGAATCCGGAGCAGCGCCACTACACGGGCTCGAAGCAGACGCGCTTCATGGTGCACCCGTCGTCGGCGCTCGCGAAGAAGCCCCCTGCCTGGGTGATGGCGTTCGAGCTCGTGGAGACGTCCCAGCTGTTCGCGCGCACCGTGGCGAAGCTCGACCCGGAGTGGCTCGCGGCGGCGGCCCCCCACCTGCTCAAGCGCAGCTACTCCGAACCGCACTGGTCGGAGAAGTCCGCGCGCGCCATCGTGAAGGAGAACGCGACCCTCTTCGGGCTGACCGTCTTCAGGGAGCGCCCTGTGCCCCTGGCCACCATGGACCCCGCCGAAGCACGGCTGATGTTCCTCGAGCACGCCCTGGTGCGGGGCGAGTACCGCTCCCGAGGGGCGTTCCAGGAGAAGAATCGCCAGGTGTTCGAGCGCGTGGCGCGCCTGCGGGACAAGGCCCGGCGCAGCGAGCTGCTCGACAGCGAGGCGATGCTGACCTTCTTCGACCAGCGCGTCCCGGCGGAGGTGACGGACGGAGCGGGCTTCGAGGTCTGGCGTCGCAAGGCCGAGGCGGCCGACCCCGACGTGCTCGTCCTCTCGATGGAGGATGCCCTCTCGCACGATCCGGGCCTGTCCCCAGCGCACTACCCGGATGCCATCAAGCTGAACGGCGCGGCCGTGCCGGTGACGTACACCTTCGACCCCTCGGCCGAGGACGACGGCATCACCCTGAGCGTGCCGCTGCTGCTGCTCGCCCAGATAGTCCCGGGTGAGCTCGACTGGACCATCCCCGGATGGCAGCGGGAGAAGCTCACCGCCATGCTCGAGCAGCTCCCCCGCGCCCAGCGAAAGCAACTGGGGCCGTTGCCGGACCTGGTCGACCGTCTCGAGAAAGAACTGGTGCCCTTCCGCGGGCCGATGATTCCAGCGCTCGCGCGTGCGGTGTCCCGCCTGTGCGGCGTGGAGGTGACCGAGGAGTCCTTCCGGGCGGATGCCGTGGTGCCGTACCTGCGCATCACGCTCCGGGTGCTCGACGAGCGGGGAAAGGAGCTCGCGCGGAGCCGCGACGTCGACGCGCTGCTCAAGCAGCACGGAGGACATGCACGGGCGGCGCTGCGCAGCGCGGCACCGGCGTCGGACTGGGAACGCAAGGGGCTGACCGCCTGGACCTTCGGCGACCTGCCCGCCGTGGTCACCCGGCGGGTCGGCAACCTCGAGGTCCGCAGCTATCCCGCGCTCGTCGACCGGGGCGCCACCGTGGACCTGGTGCTGCTGGAGACATCCTCCGCCGCCGACGCGGCCACGCGCACGGGGGTCCGCCGGCTCCTGATGCTCGCCGCGCGCGGACATGTGGCCGTCAGCGCCGCGCGCATGCCGCTGCCCTTCCCGTCCCTGGACGGCGCGCCGCCCGTGCGGGGCCAGGCCGACGCCTTCCGGGCGCTCGTCCTCGCACGCGGCGTCGACGATGCGTTCAAGCTCACACCGGGCGCGCCGCTGCCCCGCACGAAGGCGGCCTTCGAGGCGCTGGTCCGAGAGGGCTCACCGCGCATCGAGCAGGCGGCCCGGGACTGGGCGAACGCAGTCGTTGTCACCTCCTCGGAGCTCGCCGGGACGCTCGCTGCACTCAAGGCGGCATCCAAGGGGCCGAGCGGCGCGGCGGCCGTGCGGGACATCCGCTCGCAGCTCGAGCAGCTGTTCCCCGCGAAGCTCATCGAGTGGATCCCCTTCGTGCGCCTGCTGCACTACCCGCGCTATCTCCGCGCGGCCCAGGCACGGCTGGCGCGTGCGGTGGCGAACCCCGGCAAGGACGCAGGGAAGGCTGCGCCCTTCACTCCTCTGTGGGAGACATTCCTCGCCAAGTACGCCACCGTCCGTGACCAGGAGGCGGCGCAGGAGCTGCGGTGGGCCTTCGAGGAGCTCCGAGTGGCCATCTTCGCTCCGGAGGTGACGACGCCCGTGTCGGTGACGGTGGCGAAGGTCGGCGCGGCCCTCGCGGCGCTGCGCTAGAAGCGAGTGTCAGTGAATCTCCTCCTCGTCCGACGTTGGATACGCGGAGACGGCAATCCCGAGCTCTTGCTCCGCGAACCACCGCAGGTCCTCCGGCGCGAACTCCACGGCACCGACGAACTGGCGCTCACCGCCCACGAACATCCCGAAATCCACCACGCAGGTCGCGGACTGCCGCCGGAGCTCCGTGAGCACGGGGGCCAGCGACGCCAATCGCTGGCGGACCTCGGGCAAGGCCTGGGCGCTCGTCTCCGCCTCGACGACGGTCAGGTTGAACCCTGAATCCGTGTGCGTCTTCCGAAGCAGCTTCTTCTCACCCGTCACCCAGACCGCGTCGACCTCCAGGTCAGGGAAGCGCGCCAGAAAAGCCTTCACGTCGAAGACTGGAGAAAAGACTCGCAGCACCACCACCGTGTTCATGTTCAGTGCTCCCGCGTCAGGCGCCCGAATGTAAGGCGCTTCGGGGGCCGGGTGACAAGGGAATGCCTGCAGGCCTCGCTGTCTAAGAGACAGGTGCCGAAGACCCGGCATGACCTTCGGGCCTCGCTCAGCTCAGGACGGTGCGCAGGTGCATCGGGCCCGCGGGGACGCCCACGTCGCGGCCCGCGGGGTCGTCGGAGGGCGACTGCCAGGCGTTGGCCTCCGTCACCGTCTTGCCGGTGGCCTCATTGGTGATGGACATGCTGCCCGCGTGGCCCGCGGGGCTGATTTGACTGGTGTTGTAGCCGCTCCAACCCGTGGCGGCGTTGCCAAACGTCGCCTCGCCCCACGTCTGGCCGGAGTTCGCGCCGGGCTTCGCCGAGCCGTCCTTCGACATGCACCACGCGACGCTGCTGTTGTTGTCGAACGCCACCATCTGCGATTGACCGGGCTGGAGGGTGAACGTCTTCGGCGTGCTCTTGTCGAAGTTCTGCCCGTCGTTCGGGCCGCCCTTCTCACCCACCTTGTTCCACAGCGTAATGGTCTGCGGCTGCCCCGTGGTGTTGGTGAACGTGTTGGTGAACTTGAACTGGCTCTTCTGCTCCGGGGAGATGAGCTGCATGTTGCTGTTGTAGGGCGAACCCACGTTGTTCACGCTCAACCAGGGCTGACTGGCGTTGTACACCGCCCCGCTGGACGGAGCGCCGAAGCCAGGGCCCGCGTCACTGACATGGGACGCCGAGGCCGCCCGATGCGCGGAAGACACACCACTCAGGTTGACGCCCTGCCCGCGCGCAGCCGGCTCGAAAGCATCCGTCATGAGCTTCTGCCACGCATCGCTCCGGGGCGGAGAGGCCTGCGTTCCCTTCACGCTCGGCGCGGGCGAGGCGGCCGAGGGAACGTGGGGGACACCCACCTGGGGCAGCGAGATGCACGAACGACTGAGGAGCGGAATGGACATGGCGGACTCCTTGAGACCGGCGAGCGGAGGGGCATTCGTGCCGGAAGCGCGTGACGTGCCCTGCCGTAAAGCAGGACACGTGCCACCACCTGCGCCGCCATCCGAAGACAGCGGGGCGCCACCTGCCTCAAGGAAATCAGTGACTTGAAAGACGGCGGATGCGGCCCTCGACGATGACGGCACGCACCACCTGATGTCTCGGGTCACCAGGCGCGCGGCGCCTCAGCCCCGCGCGGCCACCACGAACGTCTCGAGCACGGCCTCGAAGTCCGCCGTCGCCTCGATGAAGGGCGCGTGCCCCACGCCGGCGAGCCAGGCGCTCTGGCCCTGTCGCACGCTCGCCAGCACCACATCCGAGCTCATGGCCGGGAGCACCACCTGGTCCAGCTCACCATGAAGCGTCACCACCGGACAGCGGCAGCGCTCCAGCTCCGCCGAATAGTCCTCTGCTCGTGAGAGGAGCGCGCGCCGGACGTTCACCGGAACGCGCTGCATGAGTCGAACGCTCGCGTCGACCAGCGCCGGAGGAAAGCCCCGCGCCGGGCACGCCTCGACGAAGGCGCGCGCGGCGGCCGCATAGGTGTCCGCGTCCTCCGAGAGGAGGCCCCGCGCGTTCGACATCATCCCTGGCCCGAACAGGGCTCGTGCGGGCTTCCCCGTCTTGAGTGACGCCGCCACGAAGAAGAGCCCACCCAGCGCCTCATCGCCGCGGTGCCGGAGGTAGTCCCCCACGACGACGCCACCGTAGGACCAGGCGACCACCACCGGGCGCTCCAGGCCGAGCTGCTGGATGACCGCCTCCAGGTCCCCGGCGAAGTTCGCGCCGTCGACATACGGCGCCTCGCCTTCCGGCTTGTCCGAGTCCCCATGCCCACGGAGGTCGACCGCGACGAGTCGATGATTCCGGGACAAGCCCCCCTGGAGCACCCGGCCCCAGCTCTGGCGGCTCTGGGCAAAGCCATGCACGAAGAGGACGGACGGAGCGCCTGACGCCGGCCCCGACTCGCTCACCGCCAACCGGACGCCACCTGCACCTTCGACGAAGGATGTGCGAATCATGTCGCCCGCAGCCGTACGCCCCTGGTGGCGGGGCGTCAATCCTTCACCCTGCGGCCCCGGATTTTTGTCGGCAAAGATGCGCCTGGCGCGGGCGTCTCCGCGCGCAGCCCGGGGTGGGCGGCGAGGACCAGCTCGGTCGTCCGGGCGATGTGCTCCGTCAGGAGCGCGCAGGCCCGCTCCGCGTCGCGCTCCAGGGCGGCCTTCACGAGCGTGGCGTGCTCGTTCTCCACGTGCCGTCCGGACTTGCCGTACGCCTGGGCGAGCCGGCGGTAGCGCTCCGTCTGGTCGAACAGCATCGCGTGGAACTTGAGGAGCCAGGGCGAGCCACACGCGCTCAGCAGGGCCGAATGGAAGCGCGCGTGCTCCTGCTCCCAGGTGTCATCCAGCGTCCCGCTCCCCGAAGCCGGCGCGCGGCGTTGCAACCGGTGGAGGGCCGCTGTCACCTCGCCCTCCCAGGCGATGTCCCCCTGCGCGATGGCCGCGCGAAGCGCGAGCGGCTCAATCTGCTGCCGCGTCCGCGTCAGGTCCAGCAGGTCGGCCCGGGAGATGGGCGCCACGCGGAAGCCGCGCTGGTCCTCGATGGTGACGAGCCCCTCGGACGCAAGGCGACAGCACGCCTCACGCAGCGGCGTCCGCCCCACGCCGTAGCGCGGCGCCAGGTGTTCGAGCCGCAGCTTCTCGCCCGGCGCCAACAGCCCATGCAGGATGTCGCCGCGCAGCCGGTCCACGACCGCCGACGCCAGCGTGGGTTCGGACACCGGACCACCACGGATGCGAGAGGGAGCAGCCATTGATTCCTCAAGTGAACGAGGGACCTATACGACACTGCTCAAAATTGACACAAGGCGTCACCCTGGATGCAAAAAGCATTTTGTCGACATTCGATTGAGCGCGGGCCTTCCCGCAGCTAGCCTTGGCGCGGACGAGGGAGACCAGCGACACCATGCGGATTGCTTCGATTCTGGTGAGGGACACGCCCGCGCTGGGCGTGAAGACGGACCGGGGGATGGTTGACGTGACGGCGCTGGACGCCACGGTGGGGAGCTCGTTGCGGGCCCTGCTGGAGCGCGGTCCCGAGGCCCTGGCCGTCATGGCCAGCCGCGCGGCGGAGGCGCCCGAACAGTTCCTGCTCGCTCCCTCGGCGTTCCGCTACCGGACGCTCCTCCCGGAGCCGGGCAAGTTCCTCTGCCTCGGGCTGAACTACGTCGCGCACGCGTCCGAGGCCACCTACGAGACGCCCCGCCATCCAGTGGTCTTCACGCGCCTCCCGTCGAGCCTGCTCGCGCACGAGGAGCCGCTGGTGGTGCCCACCTGTTCGGAGCAGTTGGACTACGAGGCCGAGCTCGCCGTGGTGGTGGGCCGCACCGGGCGCAACATCCCGAAGGCGCGCGCGCTGGAGTGGGTGGCCGGGTACACGCTCTTCAACGACGGCTCGATTCGCGACTACCAGAAGCGCACCCACCAGTGGACGATTGGGAAGAACTTCGACGGGACGGGCCCCCTGGGCCCCGAGCTCGTCACACCCGATGAGCTGCCCGAGGGCGCCCGCGACCTCCGCATCCAGATGCATGTCAACGGAGAGCTCCTCCAGGACGCAACCACGTCGGACATGATTTTCGACGTCGCCACCGTCATCGCGGACCTCTCCGAGGCCATGACGCTCCAGCCGGGAGACGTCATTGCCATGGGCACGCCCAGCGGCGTGGGGGCCGCGCGCAAGCCGCCGCGGTTCCTCCGCGCCGGTGATGTGTGCGAGGTTTCCGTCGAGCGCATCGGCGTCCTGCGCAATCCGGTCGTCAACGCGGCGAAGTAAGCACGAACCGCCAAGGCCACACCTCAGGGAGGAAGCATGTCCACGCAAGCGAAGCTGCCCGGCCGCCTTCACCACACGGCCTATGTGACGCAGGACCTGGAGGCGACGCGGAAGTTCTATGAGGAGCTGATTGGACTTCCGCTCGTCGCGACGTGGTGTGAATCGGACGAGCTGTTCGGCGCCGTCCGCACCTACTGTCACACCTTCTTCGAGCTCGCCGACGGCAGCGCGCTCGCGTTCTTCCAGTTCGAGAAGTCGGAAGACCAGGCGCTCTTCGGGCCGAAGATGCCGGACTCGCCGTTCCACCACATCGCGCTGGACGTCACGCTCGAAGCCCAGCAGGGCATCGAGCAGCGCCTGCGGGCCGCCGGCTACACGGAGCCCGGGATGTACGTGCTCGAACACGGCTACTGCCGCTCGCTCTATGTGAAGGACCCGAACGGGATGATTGTCGAGTTCACCTACGACAGCCCGGACGCCATCAAGCCCGATCTCGTGCAGGCCCGCCGCGCCAGGGCCCACAAGGAGCTGGCCCGCTGGCTGGCGGGGGACCGCACCTCCAACAACGTGTTCCGGTGAGCCTCCTCACGCTGTCGTTCGACAACGGGCCCGACCCGGACGTGACGCCTCGGGTGCTCGACATCCTGGCGTCTCACGCCATCACCGCGCAGTTCTTCGTGCTGGGGAAGCACCTCGTCACGGAGGAAGGCCGGCGCCTCGTCGCGCGTGCTCGCGACGAGGGACACGTCATCGGGAATCACTCCTTCACGCACGCCATTCCGCTCGGAGAGGACACACGCCCGGACGCGGTGGAGGCGGAGATTGTCGCCACCGACGCGCTCCTCGCCCCGCTCGTCCCCGCGCCGAAGTGGTTCCGTCCCTTCGGCGGCGGCGGCAAGCTGGGCCCGCACCTCCTGAGCCAGCGCGCCGTCGACCACCTGCGCGCCCATGGCTACTCCTGCGTCCTCTGGAACAGCGTCCCTGGTGACTGGCTGGACCCCAAGGGCTGGCCGGAGAAGGCGCTCGCGGACTGCGCGGCGCAGGCCCACACGCTGATGGTGCTGCACGACATTCCCAATGCCTGCCTCGAAGCGCTGGACGGCTTCCTCCGCCGGGCGAAGGACCTGGGCCTGCGCTTCACCACCGAGTGCCCGAGCGACTGCGTCCCCATCCTGGAGGGACGCATCGTCAGGGACATCTCAGGCATGGTGGCCGCTGGGGGTTGAGCGCCGCCGCGCAGTCTAGCGGGCGCTCGCGGAGGTCTCCGCCGCGCTCACATGCTTGCGGACCATCAAGCTGAGCGGCACGGCCACCAGGGCGACGATGGTGGCCACCAGGTACACGTCGTTGATGCCCATCACGTACGAGAACAGCGCGATGTCGCGTTGCTCCGTCATCCCCTGCTCCGCCAACACCCGCGCCTCCCGGGCCGCGAAGGTGGAGAGGAGCGACGTGAAGATGGCAATCGAGAAGGCCCCGAACACGTTTCGCAGCCAGTTGCTGATGGACGAGGCGTGACCGCTCTGCTCACGGGGCAGCAGCTCCATGCCCGCGTTGCTGGCCGGCATGATGGAGAGCGAGATGCCCACGTTGCGCACCAACATCCACATCAACACGTAGGTGTGGGAGACGTCGGGCGTCAGGCGGCTCAAGGCGTACGTGCCGCCCGCAATCAATAGGACGCCAACCGTCATGAGGATGCGCGGCCCCAGCTTGCCGTACATGCGGCCCACCAGGGGCATCAGGAGCGCCATGGCCAGCGAAGCCGGGAGGAGAATCAGCCCCGTCCGCAGCGGCGTCACGCCCTGAATCTCCTGGAGGAACAGCGGGATGAGGAACGCCCCTGAATAGAGGCTGATGGTGATGATGCTCGAGACGAGCAGTGTCACCAGGTAGCGGCCGTTCGCGAGCACCCGCAGGTCGAGCAGCGGCGCGTGCGTCCGCAACTGCCGGACGATGAAGTACGCCAGCGACACCGTCCCGAGCACGAACAGGGCCACCGTCTTCCCATTTCCCCACCCCCAGGCCCGGCCCTGGCTCAGGGCCGTCAGCAGCGACAGGGTGCCGGTGATGACGGTGAGCAGCCCGGGGAGGTCGAACGCCTTCGGGGCCTCCAGGCGGTAGTAGGGAACGGTTCGAGCCGCCAGCACCACGGCGGCGATGCCCAGCGGCACGTTGATGAAGAACAACCACCGCCAGTTGCCCAGGGTAATCAGCCAGCCCGCCAGGGTCGGCCCGAAGGCGGGCGCGAGCATCGCCGACAGACTCCAGAGGCTCGAGGCCAGCGCCTGCCGCTCACGCGGGAGGAGCTGGTAGATGAGCGTCATCGTCACCGGCATGATGGCGCCGCAGAACGCGCCCTGGACGAAGCGGAAGGCCACCAGCGAGCGCGCGTCCCAAGCCACGCCGCAGAGCACCGACGCCCCCAGGAAGCCCACCAGGCTGGCCACGTACACCCACTTGAAGCTGAAGCGTCCGCCCAGATAGCCGGTGAGCGGGGCGCTCGTCCCCATGGCGAGCATGAAGCCCGTCAGGGTCCACTGCACCGACGACAGGTCAGCGCCGAAGTGCCGCTGAAGCTCGGGGATGGCGATGGTAATCGTGCTGGAGCTCAGCACCGACATGAACGACCCGACGAACAGGGCGAACATGAACGGCCAGAATCGGTGGACTTTCGGCTCGTCGGAGGGAGGCATGAGCGGCGGCAGACGATTCAGCGCGAGACGGACGCCGTCCATGAACCACGGCTGACGCCGAGGGTCCAGCCGGAATGCCGCACACGGAGAGCGCGCCGCCGCCACACACCCGGGACGAGCGCCTACCGCGACCACCCCGGGCCCACCGACATCTCGTAGTCGAGGCGCACCCGTTCACTGCTGCCGACCGAGAAGTCCGTGCACCGCTCGAACGTCGTGCAGATTCGATAGTCGCCGGGCTCCAGCGCCACCTCATAGAACCCGTCCCCGTCGGACTTCACGGAGGCCACTTCCGAATCCTGGGGCCGCGCACGAACCAACAAGGGCATCGAGCGCGGCTCGCTCTCACATCCGACAGAACACACATCACCGACGTAGGTGGTCATTCCGAAGACGCCCTGCGAAATCGTCACGGCGTCCTCGGGGTCGAAGTCATCACCACAGGCCAGGCCGCTCACGGCAATGGCGGCGAGCAAAGCAAGACGTCTTGGGAAGTGAGTTGGCATCAGGACAGCATATACCTTGCTACCAAGACACTCCAACCAGCCTATCGGACGGGGACATCCCCCGAGAGTGACCTTTCCTCCTCACGGCGCAGCGCAAAGAACGCGCCCGCCGCCAACAAGACAACGAAGGCGAGGTCCCGCGCGCTGCTCGGCTGGACATCCAGGAAGAGGCTGGCGGGCCGGAACAGGGTTGTCGTCGGCGCAGCGACGAGAAAGGCACACAGATTCAGACCCGTGTGGAGGCCCATGGCAGCCTCCAGTCGTCCCGTCCGGAGCGTCACTCCTGCCAGGAGGCCCCCGACTGCGAGGTAATAGCCCGCCGACCACACTTTCGCTCCAGCCGCCTCGGGATTGGACAGATGCGCAGCCCAGAACAGCATGCTGCTCACCGCCACAGCCACCCACGGCCGTGGCACGAGCCGGTAGACGCCCTGCATGAGCCAGCCGCGATAGAGCAACTCCTCGGCCGCTGACTGGATGGGCGTGAGGACCAGCACGAGCGCCGCGGCCAGGAGGAAGCGCGATGCCTCGAAGTTCGGCGTGAAGGCCGCGCGGTCCACGCACACATTCACGCCCGTGGCCACGCAGAGGACGCCGAAGGAGCCGGCCGCGGCCTTCAAGAAGAGACCGGCGCGAAAGCCCCCTTCCTGGCCCAGGAGGCTCGAGAAGGGCCGCCGGTGCACGGCGCGCACACCGAGCGCCAGCGCGCCGATGACCACCGCGAACGACAGCATTCCCAGCGCGAACACGGGGAACGGCATGCCCTCCACCACGCCAGCGCCCGGGTCGAACCGGAAGCCAGGGTCGTCCGAGCGCCCTGCCACCATGAACAAGAATGCCGAATACGGCACCTGGAAGAGCACCACGGCGAGCCCGAGCAGCACCGCCGTCAAGCCATACCGCCAGGGCTGATTCCGTCCGCGCGACGCCTGCTCCAGATAGACACGAGACATGACCGTCTCCTTTCCGCGGTCGTCTGACCGCGGCGTTGAACGTCAAGGTGGATTGAGAGCCCCTGGATTAAGGGGGCGTGGTGGACTCGAGCGCCGCCGCCAGCCGCTTGCGCGCCAGGTGCAGGCGAGACCACGCGGTGCCCTCGGGAATCCCGAGGACGCTGGCGATCTGGGCGTGCGACAGACCTTCCACTGCGAAGAGCGAAAGAACGGTGCGGTGCTCCAGCGAGAGAGTCGTCATCGCCGCCTCGAGCCTGCGCTTACGCTCGCGCGACTCGAACGTCTCCTCGATTCTGGCCCGAGGGTCCGCCACCTCGACATCGACCGCGTCGCCCCGGTGACGTTCGCTCCGAGTCCTGGCGGCCACGGCGGCCCGCACCGCGATGCGATACGCCCACGTCGACAGCTGGGCATCCCCCCGAAACTGCGGCAGGGCCCTTTGAATCGAAAGGAAGGTCTCCTGCACGGCGTCCTGGGCATCACTCGGGTCCCGGGTGATTCCATGGCAGAGCACGTACAGCTTCCCGCTGAGCGCCTCGTACAACTGGCGCATGGCGCTCTCTCGCACGGCGGCGTCCCCCGAAACCGCGGCGGCCACCAGGGCATCCTCATCGGAGGGCACGCGCGGCGTCACGGTGTGACCTCGAGCTCGGCGCGTTCACGCAGCAGACGCGGTCTGCGCGTCCGTACGATGTAGGCCGTCAGGACGAGATTCACCCCCGCGGCAAACAGCAGGACGATGACTCCGGCAGCCCCCTTGTGGCGCATGAGGAAAGCGGTCCCCGCCATCGCGACCGACATCGTCGGGAAGAGCCACAGCAGCGTGGCAAGGTCCTTGAGTTCCGTGTCGATGCGCGCCCGCCGATGCGCAATCCAGGCTTCCACGCCCAGGCTCGCTGCCTGGGCCGCACGGCGGTGAAAGCCACGAAACATCAGAGCGAGTCCCACCGCGAAGAGCCCTCCGACCGCGGAGATGATGGCCCATAGCCGCAAGGGAGCCTCTGGCGCGAACAACGGCCCCAGGAACGCACCCTGCCCCACGAACGACGCGAGCGCGACCCACGGCCCGTACTTCAGCCAGAAACGGTCCTGGACGAGCGCCCGCGACACTTCGGCATGGCGCGCCACCGGAGCCGCCACCGTCCCCAGCGCCTCATCCAGCTCCGCCAGCAGCGCCATCGTCCGCTGGCAGTCGGGACACGTCGCGACATGCCGCGCCGCTTCCTCACGCTCCCTCACGTCGAGCGCACCGTGGCGGCCCATCTCGATCGCGAGCTGATACGCATCGCAACTCTTCGACGTCATCTCCCTCCTCCTTCCGCCAGCTCAGAGGCGCGAGGAAGAAATCCCTTCACCAGGGGGAGCTACTTTTTCGAAGAGCGGCAGAACCTCCCGAAATGACAGGAGGTTCTGCCTCCTCTACCGCGCCTTCACGGCTCCCATGATGAACTGGGGCAGCAGTTCCTCGCGGAACTTCCGTCAGATGGACACGTGATTGTAGTTGCTCGCGGTGGTCATCACGACGAGGTCCAGTTCGGGGACCACCATGATCAACTGCCCCCCGTTCCCGCTGGCTTCATATTGCGAGTACACGCGGTCGCCCACGCGGAGTTCATGGCGCCACCATGAATAGCCATAGGTGCGCCCGTCGGACATCGTCGCGTGGTTCGCCACGGAGCGCTCAACCCAACGCTGGCTGACCACGCGCCGGCCATTCCATGTCCCACCCGAGAGGAAGAGCTGGCCGAGCTTGAGCGCGTCCCGAGGCCGCATGTAGATGCCGCCCCCCAGGTACTGCTCTCCCGAAGGCATCAGGTCCACGTGGTAGTCGCGCATCTGGAGGGGCGCCGCGACGTGCTTCTCGAAGAACTCCGGAATCCACATGCGCGTCGCGTTGCGCAGCACGCCGCCCAGCAGGTTGATGTTCGCCGAGCAGTACACGCCCTTCTCACCAGGCGTCCCCACCATGGGTAGGTCCAACGTGTACTTGTACCAATCCGGGACGGACGCATCGAGGCGGTCCTCGTTTCCGGGCGACTCCGAATCGTCGTCATCACAAGCCAGCCCCGTCGACATGGCCATCAGGTGCGCCACGGTGAGCTTGCGCTTGCGCGCGTCCAGGTTCGCCAACGCGCCTTCATATTCGGGGAACATCGAGAGGACAGGAGTGTCCACGGTGAAGGGCGCTCCCCGGTCCAACGCGATGCCAATCAACAGGGACGCGTAGGACTTCGCCGCGGAGCGAAGGTCATGCGGGCGCTCCTTGTCGAAGCCCTGGAAGTACTCCTCCACCACCAGCTTGCCGTGACGGGCAATGAGCAGGCCCTGGATGGAAGGCGCGGACTCTGGCCCTGGTTCCTGGTCCAGGATGCGCTGCACGAGCTGGCGGATGGGCTCGGCGTCCATGCGGACCTCCGCCAGCGAAGCCGTCTTCCAGCCGTCAGCCTCCGGGATGGGCTTTTCGTAGACGTAGGGCCCTGGCGCCGGTGTGCGGGCGTACAGGCCCACGGCCTGCGAACGGTCCCTGCGCGTGAAGTCGAAAACCATCCCCAGCGACGGCACGTGCAACGACAGCCGGTCCTCCGACGCGTCGAAGACGCCTTCGAGCTGGACCTTGCCCTGCACGGGAAGGAGCCGGACCGCGTCCCCCTCGCGCTGCACGCGGAACAGCAACCGGTTGCCGAAGTTCCGCTCGGGGTTGCGGATGAACGCGCCCACGGAGCCATCCGGCTGCTTCTGGACCACCAGGTACAGGGAGTACCTGTCCTCCAGCGGGGACACCTGGCCACGCCAGACGTCCGCCTGGAGCGCGCGGAGGACCACGGGCGTGGCGAACGTCATGCCGCTCATGAGCACCCGGGGCTGGACCCAATGGCCCGCCAGTTGTTTGCCGTCCTTCGACAGCGTCCCCTTGAACGCCCCCTGCCCTCCGGGAAGCTCGATGGAGACCGCCTTGCCCTCCACCTGCGCCGGGACGTCGAAGCCCGCGATGCGCGCGCGCCACACGCCCTTCGCACGCACCAGCGTCAGCTCACCCCGGACTTGCGGCCCGAGGACACGCTCACTGCCCCAGATTCCCACCAACTGCTCCGCCGGCTCGCGCGGCGCCGGGGCTGCACCGATGAGCCAGGGGACCAGCGCCAGTACGAGCCAGACTCCTTCCTTCATTTCACGGCCTCCTGAAGAACGACACCTGTTGGAAGCGCAGGCCGGCGAGAATCTGCTCCACCCGGGCATCGGACAGCGACCCGATGCGCTCTCCCAGACAGGCCTTTTCGACCGAGGAGATCTGCGACACGACGACGACGCTCTGCTTGGGAAGATTCCCCTCGCCCGCGTCGAGCAACACGTTGCCGGGCTCGCTGGCCCGGTGCAGGTTCGACGTCAGCGCACACACCACCACCGTGGTGATGCGTGAATGGTTGAAGACGTCGTCCTGGACCACGACGTGTGGATGCGAATAGCTCGGGACAGGACCTCGCGAGTCATCAGGCGCCACCCAGAACACGTCACCGCGGTTGATTCGCTCAGGGAGCATGCCCTTGGGTCTCCTGTTCCGGCGCCACCTTGCAGCCGGGCCTTCTTAGCGGCCGAGGGGACTTCATCCAAGGCATCGTCCGTCAGAAAGCGCCGGGCCCGCCGTGGGTGCACCCTGGCCCGGACCGGGCCATCCTGAGCCCCTTCGTCAAGGCACTCCGTCACCATGCTCCTGGAGACGCACCTCACCGTTGACCTGCGCGCCGGAACGAAGCCCGAGCTCCGCGACTGGGCCACGCACCGGAACGTGAAGGTGCTGTGCATCGAACTTGCGCGGGGCGTGGCGCCGCGACAGGTCATGCTCACGCAGCACGGCGCCTGCTCGGTGGAGGCGTCCCGGCAGCGCGCGGAGACGCTGGCCCAGGAGGTCCACGATACCTGCGGCGCGCGGACCTGCCGCATCAAGGTGGAGGCGCGCTGGCCCCTCCCCCTTCATCGTCGCGAAGTCGTGCCCCCCTTGTACCTTGAGCACCACGTCCGCGTGGCCACGCGAGACCTGGAGTCCCTGGAGCGGCTCGCGGCGGCGAACGCGGCCCACCTGTCACGCAACGCATACAAGAGCTTCCCTGACGGCCTCCAGGAGCGCTTCCTCACCCAGCGCTTCGGCCCCAGGGACGATGCGCGCATGGCCGCACGCTTCGACGCACTCCTGGCGGCCCTCGCGAGCGAGGGACTCCCGGTGACGAAGGTGGAGCGCGAATGCGTGCTCTTCGACGACAACCTTTCCCTCGATGAGGGCTGGCTGGAGGAAATCCCACGATGAGCAATCCCACGAAGCCTGGACAGCGCCCCCCGAGCCATCCCCAGGACTATGAGCCCGACAAATCCCGGCCGGATGTCTTCGACCCGGCGCTGAAGCATTACGCCGCTGCGTTCGTCAAAGGGCCTACCCGGTTCGAGAACGCCCGGGAGGCGTCGTCTTTCAGCGACGCCCGTGCCCGGCTCCTTCGGCAGTGCCTCATGGGCATCGGGCGCTCGTCGGCGGATGCGCAAGTCGTGGCTCGCGGCAGCGCCGTCCTCGCCCACTGGTACCGGCGCGAAGCCCGCCCCGCCAAGGACATCGACCTCGTCGTCACCCCCGATACGGTGGCCCCCGGCTCCAGGGAGGGGACGCAGCTCCTCAAGGCGCTCAAGCACGCTGTCACGGACGCGCTGCGGCGCGTCTTCGAGGAGAAGAAGGGGATGTGGAAAGAGGACTTCGACGCGGGTGTCTTCGCCCCGGCCAGCGCGGTGGACTGGCGGAACTTCGCGCTCGAGCATCCCTCCCTGGCCCAGGGCAACGCCGAGACGCTCCGGGCGCGGCTGGAGAAAGCGCTGCAACGCCGTCCGCAGGCGAGCTGACCCGGCGTGCATTGGGGAATAAGTCGACCGGGGAGCCAAATCTGCGCTTCCTGCAGGCCACCTTCAGCCGTTGACGGGTGTAGGGTCACGCCAAACGACCCGAGCCGCGCATGCCCGACAACGCCCCGTCCCTCGCCTCGCTCACTGAACTCGCCACCCTTGAACAACTGCTGACGGACCGCGGCTTCGACGCGCTCCTGTCCGCCCTGGACACGGCGCGCGCCCAGACGCCGCCGGACACCCGCGTCGACAAGGGCGGAGACCTGTCGGTCAGCCCCAGGACCCTGCGGGTGCTCCGGCAAGCGCTCACGCTGGACGCAGCCTTCCTTCGAGCGCGCCCCGAGGCCCTCTTCCAGTGCCTCTACAACCGGCTGCGCTGGTTCGACGCGCCCGATGCCGCCGCGCACTTCGCGCCCGCTGACACGGGGCCCTGGCGCCACGCGGACGCGCATTTGTGGAGACTCGCGGAGCACTGGCGCGAGCAGTGGAACGCGCGGAGCGGCGCAGCCTGGGTCGAATCCCTCCGGCCCCTGCCCGGAGCCCTGGAGGGCAATGACCAGGTCCTCCGGCACGAGGCCCAGGTGCTGTGCGCGGCATACAGCCCTTCGGGCGACCGGCTCGCTACGGGCTCATGGGAGGACGGGCGGAACGTTCACATCTGGGACATGGCCACTGGAACGTGCCTCCACCAACTGGAGGGACACGAAGGCGAGGTGCGAGGCGTCGCGTGGAGCCCGGACGGGACGCGGCTGGCGTCAGGCTCTCGCGACCATGACGCGCGCATCTGGGATGCCCAGACAGGCGCCCTGCTGCATGCGTTGACGGGCCAGGAAGGCCAGGTGACATCGGTGGCCTTCAGCCCGGACGGCCGCTGGCTCGCCGTGGCGAACCTCGGGTGGCGGGTACGGCTGTTCGATGTGGCCTCGGGCCGGGAAGTGCGCACGCTCAAGGGGCACGAGCAGTCCGTGTTGACGGTCGCCTTCCACCCCTCCGGCAAGTGGCTGGCCTCGGGTGCGTCGGACGACACCGTGCGCATCTGGGACGCGGAGACCGGCCAACAAACAGCCCTCATCCGGAGCACCACCTCCGTCTCGTCGGTGGCCTTCAGTCCGGACGGCGCCTGGCTCGCGCTGACAACCATGGATGGCATTGTCCGGGTGGCGACGGCAACCTGGACGCGTGTCACCGGAGCGTTGGGACAGGGCCCCTACTCGCACGTCGCCTGGCTCGACGGCGAGCGGCTGGGCGCCCTGGCCTTCAACCGGGTGGAGCTGTTGGATGCGAAGAGCGGAGAGGTGCTCCGGACGCATCCCTATCTCTCCGACGGACGCGAGCGTGGCATCGCATTCCTCCCGTCCGGCAAGCGCTTCGCGCTGACTTCGGCGAGCGGACGCACGCGCGTCAGCGACCTGGAGGCGGAGCCCGCGCCCCTCCTGCGAGCGGAACAGGACCGCGTCACGAACCTGTGGGGGCATGCCGAGGGCCCTTGGGGCATCGCGCGGCTGCATTCGGAGACACTCGTCCTTGATGCGCAGGGGCGCGCGACGCCCGTGCCCGCTGATTCTGGAGCGGCCTACGCGCAGACCTGGAAGGTCAGCCCCGACGGGGCGTGGCTTGCCCAACCCCAACTGTCCTCACACGAGCAGCGATACCGCTTGGGCATCCTGCTGCTCGACGCGCGGAGCCTCACCCCCGTTCGCACGTTGCTGGCGCCGCCCGGGGAGGCGGCCAAGGCCCAGGCGCGCCTCGTCGACAAGCTTCCCATCGCCTTCTCTCCCGACTCGAAGCTGCTGGCGGCCGCCATCGAAGAGGGCGCGGTCCACCTCTGGCGCGTGACGGACGGCGTCTTGCTGCACAGGCTGCGGGGCCCAGGAGGCCCCATCACCTGGGTGGACTTCACACCGGACGGCACCTGCGTGGTGTCAGGCCATGCGGCCAGCGAGCGCATCACGGTCCACGCGGTCCAGAGCGGCCGGCAGCTCATCAGCACCGATGCGGTGGTCGAGCCCACTCCCGCTTACGCCGCGGCGGCCCACGCGCCCCTCATCGCGGTGGGACGCGAGTCGGGAGAGGTCGCGCTCTACACGCTCCCCACCGGCGCCCAGCAGGTCCTCACCGGGAGCAGGGAGTCCGTCATCGGCCTGGGACTCTCCGCGGATGGCACACGCGTGGCGGCGTGTAGCCTGGATGACCAGGTGCGGGTCTTCGACGTTCGGGCGGGCGCGCGCATGTATGAGCTACCCCACCCGTCCCTCCCCTTCTCCGTGGCCCTGAGCGACGAGGTGCTCGTCACGCTGGCCGAGGACCTGCACACGCGCTTCTTCGACCTCGCCACGGGCACGCTGCGCACGGAACTTCCAGGCAGCACCGAGGCGGACGACGCCGTGTCCAGGCGGTACTGGGAATTGCTGAGTGAAGGCCCCGTCGCGTTCCATCAGCAACGGGCCACCACGCCCCGAGTTCACTTCCAGGATGCGATGGAGGAGATGCTCATCCTGAAGGACGGACTCGTCCTGGGTCGAGGCCGCAACGAGCGGGACTTCTTGTATGTCCTGAAGCTCCACATGCCCTGAGCATGAGGAACCCGCGCAGGCCCTCTCCCGCCCATGCGGCGCGGGAGAGTGACGCCGCGGTGCTGGCGCTAGCAATCCCGCCAGCTCGCACTCACATAGCGGAGCCCGCGCCTGGCGCACTGGTACCTCGCGTAGTTGCCGCAGTTGCCTTGCACGACATTGGGAGACGGCCCTCTCAAGACGTTGTCCGAACACCGGTAGTAGCAGCAGGCCATGAGGGCGCTGACCTCTCCCGCCTCGGAGCTGGAGTCCTCCGGGCTCAGGGACTGCTCCGGAATGGCGATGGACCCTTGCGAATCCTGTGACTCCTCGGGCAACGGGCCGCCGCAGCCCGTGAACAACAGCGCACCCACGAACAACGACAACATGCTCTTCATTTGATTCTTCATGACGTCAGCCCTCGCTTTCCTTGCACTTCCGAACCGGTCAGCAGTTGCGCCAGGCGTGCCCCTGATAGGTGAGATTCCGCTGCGGGCAGTAATACCGGCCGTACTTCGCACACACGTCGTATTTGACAGAGCGGAAGGGGCCGTACCACGCACCGCTGCACTTCACGTTGCAACAGATGGCGGAGCTCTCGACCTCTCCCTCTTCAAGATACTCAGAGGGAATCCCCGGCGTGGAGACGCCCTCCTCGCTAGGGCCTTCGGGCTGCACCGCGTCATCCGCGGCGGGTCCGCAGCCCGTCAACAGCACCACGCCGGCAAACAAGGCGAACCACTCTGCATGGCGATTCTTCATGGAATCCTCCCAGGCTCATTCCAGACAAGAAGGCCAAGCCAGTCGGCCTTCGAGTCATTGGACCGCATTGGATTTCCGGGCGTTCCAGACCTGCCCTTTTCGCCATGTCAAAGCAGACAAGACAGACATGCTTCGTGAAGAAGCATCCAGTGTCTTGCGACTTCCAGCCTGGAGCAGGAAATGACATCCCCGCTCTCGAGGCCTCAATCTCCCGCAATCCGAGAATGCGGAATTGAGCCCCGTCCTAGTTCCGGGTCCACGCCTCGACGGCTCGCTCCAGGGTCGCCACCGCGCCAGGGAGCTCGGGGGCGCGCTCCAGCTCTCGCGCGATAATCGCCAGGCGCAGCTCGGCGTCTTCCAACGGCGCGACAGGCCGGTCCCCCAGCCCAACGAGGCGCTGCTTCAACTGTTCGAACGTGTAGCCCCGCCGGAGGATGTCCGCGCACAGGTTCTCACGCAGCGTCTCCAGAAGCCGCCCCTGGACCGAGAGCGCATAGACCAGGTGCTCCAGGCTCACGACGACCGGCATCCACGCCGCATCCGGAGGCGTCTCACAGAAGTGGTCGGTGTCCTCCCCTGTCCACAACCGGCCCCCGACCTTCATGGCCCACCCCGCACGCCCCCGTCCAAGCACCTGCCCCCCTCCCCGCCCTATTCGGTGAGAGGCTTCCCTGGCGGGACGGCGCTCGTTCGCGCACGTTGACGATACGTCCTGGGCGGCATGCCAACGACGCGCCGGAAGGCCGTGCTGAAGGCACTCTCCGATTCATACCCCAACGCGAAGGCGAGCTCCCCCACCGTGCGCTCCGTCGTGCGAAGTGCGTCTCGCGCGAGGTCCATTCTCCACCCGATGGCGTAGTCGAGCGGTGGCCGGCCAACGAGCTGCTTGAAGCGGACGGCGAACGCCGAGCGGGACATGCCCGCCACCGAGGCCAGCTCCCCCAGGCTGAAGCGAGCCTGCACGTCCGCATGGATGCGCCGGAGCGCCAGGCCGATTCGCGGATCCGTCAGCGCCTGGAGCCAACTGGCTCGCCGGCGCATGCCCACGATGTCCGCCGAGCGCATGGCGTGCACCAGCATCAACTGGGACAGCCGGTCCAGCACCAGGCCTCGGCCCGGCCGAGGCTCGGCCAGCTCACGCACGAGCAACCCCGCCAGCTCACGCAGCGGCCCCGCGGACGCCGCGGGAACCCTCAGGATGGGAGGCAGCGCCTGCATGAGCAGATGCGCGTTCGACGCATCGAAGACGAAGTGCCCACCGACGATGTGCGTCGCCGGCGCCGTGCCCGTCACGCCCAGCGTCACCACGCCATCCGTCACGCGGCTGAACAGGGCATGCGCCTCCAGCCGTGGCACCGTGGCGTCGCTGGCCATGACATACGGAGGCGGATTGCCCAGCAGGTAGACGTCTCCGGCCTCGCAGCGCACCGCCGTGCGCCGGCCCTCCAGCAGAATCACGCAGTGCCCGGCCACGACGGTGCCGAACTTCACGTGCGGATAGCCCTCGAAGCGGATGCCCCAACGCCCGGTCACCCGCAGCTCCGCCGACACCACTGTCCGGGGACGCAGCAGTTGGATGACATCATCAATGGGGTCGCCACTCAGCCAATTCATGGACGATGCGTAAAGTAATGCGGACGTACCATGATGGATAGTCCCGCATCCGGCTCGCATATCGCCCCCATGAACCCCACCGGCAAGACGGCACTGGTCACAGGCGGCAACAAGGGCATTGGCTCCGCGGTCGTTCAACGACTGGCGGCACAAGGGTATACGACGTGGCTCGGGAGCCGCGACGAAGCCCGGGGGCGTGCGGCCGTGGCGGCGCTCGCTGAAGCAGGTGCTGGCGACATCCGCTTCATCTCGCTGGATGTCACCGACGATGCCAGCGTCGCGGCGGCGGCCGCCCGCATCGCGTCGCAGGCGCCCGCGCTCGACGTGCTCATCAACAACGCGGGCATCTACGTGAAGGAAGGCGATGGGGCGCCGAGCACCGTGCGGCTGGACGCCGTGCGCGCCACCTACGAGGTCAACGTCTTCGGCCCGTTGCGCGTCACGGCCGCGTTCCTCCCCTTGCTGCGCGCGGCGCGCGGCGCCCACGTGGTGATGCTGGGCGCGGGGCTGGGCTCGCTGACGCTCCAGTTGGACCCCAGCCAGGGCTTGTCGCGCTGGCCGGCGTTCGCCTACAGCTCGTCGAAGACCGCCTTGAATGCCCTGACGGTCGGCTTCGCCAACGAGCTGCGCGAGGAAGGAATCGTCGTCAGCGTGGTCAACCCCGGCTTCGTGGCCACTGACCTCAATGGCAACACCGGCACGCTGACGACGGATGAGGGAGCGGAGCGCGTGGTTCGGGCAACCCAACTGCCGTTGTCGGCGACGGGCAGCTTCGTCACCGACAACGGCACGTGTCCCTGGTAGCGAAGCGCCCTTACTGGAAGCTCACACGGCCATCCTGCTGGTAGCAGACATGCGCCGTACCGTCGGTGGGCCGGATGGCCACGCTCGGGCTCGCCCCCTGGTCCACCGTCCCCAGTTGGGTGTACGTCCAGAACCCCCGAGCATCCGTCGTACTGACCTCCAGCGTCGTCCCGCGACGCAAGGCCACCACGGGCTTGCCGCCACCGTAGGCCAGGTCTGCAGCGTCATACAGGTATGAGACGGGAGAAGCCGTCACGGTGCTGGAGGAGAAGGGTGCGTTCACGGTGATGTCGTCGATGGCGGCCCAATCCCCCTCCCGCGCGGCGTTCGCGAGGGAATAGAGGTGCGAGCCCGGGCCCCAGGTCATGGAGTACCAGGTCAGGACCGTCGGGGTCTTCACCCGGAACGACTCGGCGGCCGAGCCCTGGATGGCGGAGAGGAAGTTGGTCGAGACACCGGAGATGCGCTGCTGCGTCATCACATACAGCGTTCCATCCACGCCGAAGACAGGGTCCCCCGCGAGGACGACGTTGCCCACCGCGGGCTGCTGGATGTTCCAGGTGTTGGCCGCCGTGCGGGTCGCGGTCCGGACGCTTCCCAACGAGCTGCCGCTGAAGATGATGACAGGTCGCAGGGATTGCGACGGATCGAGAGCGATGCCCACGCGGTTCGTCTCCTGGGCCGAGACGTTCTCGCGAACCCATACACCACCGACGCGCGTCGCGTAACGGAGGCGCTTCATCGCGGAGGACAACTGGCCTGCGCCTTCGAGATACGCGACGTGCGGCGTCCCCGTTGGCTCGACGGTCAACACGGGGTCCAGCGTGAAGGTGCCCTCGTTGTTGAGTCCGGGGCCGTCAATCTGCTCGGTGGTCCACGTGGTGCCGTCCCACGTCGCGTACCAGAGGGAGTTGCGGGTTTCGTTCGTATAGACGGCGTGCCCCCGGCCCGTCGCATCAAACGCCAGCTCACACGACTTGCCCGTGACGTCCGGACTGGTATCGATGACCGTGCTGGGCGCGAGCGGCGCGGCCACCACGTTGAAGTGGAACGTGCCCTCCGCCTTCTTTCCCGACGCCGTCTCGGCCGAGACGGTCAAGGACGCCGCGCCCTCCACAGGCAGCGTCCAGGTGACGCGCTCCGCGTCCGGCGCCAGGGCCCCGGCGTTGGCGCTCCAGCGCACCGACTTGAAGACCTCGCCCGAGGGCACGACGAGCCGGAAGTGCTCGGCGGCGCTCGCGACATACGGGCCGGAACCGCCCTCTCGCTCAATGAGCAGGGCCACCTCTCCAGGCACGTGCGCATCAATGACTTCAGGGGGCCGGGGCGCGTCCCCGCAGGCCCCGGACAACGTCACGCATCCCCACACCAGCATCCAGGAACAAGCCTTCATCTTCATTCGGTGAACTCCTCGTCGATGGTCTGCTGAGACAACCCATCTACGAATGTCACCGGGTAAAGTTTTGCTGGATTTGCTCTTTTCAGCGAAAAGGGCCGCGGACCTCGAACGTGACGCCTTGCCCGTTCGCCCCACGCTGCGAGCTGAAGTACAGCCGCTGCCCGTCGGGGCTGAACGCCACGCCCGTCAACTCCGAGCCCGCGTGTCCTTCCAGTCTGAGAAAGGGAGACACGCAGTACTCAGGCTCCGGAGTGATGAGACAGATTTGAAGGTCATCTCCATCCTCCGCCACATAGAGGTCCCCCGCGCGCGACACCGTGACGTTGTCCACGCCGTGGAGTGGCGCGTCTGGGAAACCGTCATCGTCGTAGAGAATCTCCACCTGCCCCGTGGCGGGCGTGTGGGCCCACACACGGTTGTCACCCTTCGTCGTAAAATAGAGGGTGCCGCTGTCGTACCAACACCCCTCACCTCCGTTGAAGCCCGTGGTCCAGAAGCGGGCGGGCTGCAACCACGCGGGCGCCTTCGCGGAGACCTTCTTCCAGGAGAAGCGCGCCGTGCCCTCCAGCGCGTTTCCAGACAACAGCGCGGCTTCAAGCGTGCCCGCTTCCAATGAAGGCCAGGCGGACGGCGTGAAGCGGTAGAGCCGCCCTTGGGGCCTGTCTTCCGTCAGGTACAGCCGCTGCTCCACGGGGTCCACGGCCACGGCCTCGTGCGCGAAGGCGCCCAACGCCGCGCGGACCTGCCCCTGCGAGGGCCGCAGCGGGTCGCATTCCCAGACGCGCCCGCCGTCCCACTCCTCGCAAGACAGCCAGGTGCCCCAGGGGGTGGCGCCTCCCGCGCAGTTGGCCACGGTGCCCGCGAGGATGCGGTACGCGTCCACCACGCGGCCGCCGCCGTCGAAGCGAATCGCCGAGGCGCCCCCAAGCAAGGGCAGCTCACTGTTGGAGGCGTAGACCCACCCACCCTCACCCGTGGGAAAACAGGCGCCACCATCCGGACACCCATGCCAGCGATAGCGCGTGCCCGGAACGACCTCCCCCGTGCGCGCGATGATGCGAGCGGCGAACCCCGCGGGGAGCAGCAGCCCTTGCGCGTCCGCCGCACCGGAGAGCGCGCCATAGGGCCCGGCCCCCGGACGCGCGGGCGCCCCGTACGTGGAGCGCCAGAAGCCCGGGCCCAGCACGAGCAGTCCACTGCTCATCGCCGTGAGTCGAAGGAAGTTCCTGCGCTGCATGGGGGCCGCTCCATTCGCCAGATGGCGCAGGAAGCTGGTGAGCGGACAGGCCCGTGCCCAGCGCACCGCGATGCCGTTGCCCTGTCTGGTGGCAACGGAGCGGTCCACGGATTTGCTTGCGCCCCGACAGGGCCCCAGGCACTTAATTAAGTGAACGCGTTCACCTAAATCAAGGGGGAGGTCATGGGCACGCGGGAGAAGGCTGGCGCCACCGAGGGACGGAAGCGGGGACGCCCCCGGGGCAGGACGGAGCAGGGCCATGAGACGCGCCAACGGCTGTACGCCACCGCGCTCGCGTCCATCACCGCGCGGGGCTACGAGGCCACCCACCTCCGGGACATCGCGAAGGAGGCGGGGGTGAGTGTCGGGCTGCTGTACCGGTACTTTCCCAGCAAGCGCGCCATCATCCTGGCGCTCTACGACGAGCTGTCCTCGGCGTACGCGGCGCGGGCCGCGAGCTTGCCGGCGGGGCCCTGGCGGGAGCGCTTCCTGTTCGCGCTCCGGACCAGCCTCGAGGTGCTCGGGCCGCACCATCAGGTGCTCAAGGCCCTGATTCCCATGCTCGTGGGTGGGGAGGAAGACGGCCTGTTCGCGCCCCAGACGGCGTTCTCCCGGCTGCGCGTCCAGGCCGCCTTTGGAGAAGCCGTGGCGGGCGCTCCGGACGCGCCTGGCAGCGTGCCTGTCGCCAAGGCCCTGGGACGGCTGCTCTACGTCGCGCACCTCGCCGTGCTGATGTGGTGGCTGCTCGACAAGAGTCCTCGTCAACGCGCCACCGAGGGACTGGTGTCGCTGCTGTCGCGCGTGCTGCTTCCCGCTTCGCTGGCGCTCCGGCTCCCCGGTGCCGGGGGCGTGGTCCTGGGGGCGGACGTCCTCTGCCGGCAGGGACTCTTCGGAGAGCCAACGCAGACCGACACGGACGAGGTGCCCCGATGAGCGCCACGCTCCTGGACCATCCCGCGCGCCCTCCCGTGGAAGGGCGGGTCCACGGACCGGACGCACACCACGCCCACCTGGTGCCTCCCGAGGTCGGACACCTGCGCTTCGACCCGGCGCGGACGCTGTGGCTCTGGGCCATGCTCGTTGCTGGCGTCACCGAGGGACTCCCGGCGGCGACGCCCACCACCGTGGCGGTGTCGCTCCTGCTCACCTTCGCGACGCTCTGCCTGGGCCACTCGGTGGGGCTGCATCGCGGGGTCATCCACCGCACCTATGAGGCGGGGCCCCTCACCCGTGGCGTGCTCGCATACCTGTTCGTCCTGAGCGGACTGGGTGGCCCCTTGTCGTGGGCACGGCTGCACGCGGTGCGCGACTACTGGCAGAACCGCCCCGACTGCCCGCCCTACTTCGCCTATGGCCACTCGATGGCCCGCGACTTCGGATGGAACCTGCACCTGCGCTTCGAGCCCGCGGATGAGCGGGCGCTGGCGCGGCTTCCCGCCGATGTGCTGACCGACCCGTGGCTGCGCTTCCTGGAGCGGACGTGGCCGCTCCACGTCCTCGGGCTCGCGGGCGTCGTGCTCGCGACGCTGGGCCCGGAGGCCGTCGCCCTCTGCGTCTGCGCCCGCACCGCCGTCAGCATCCTCGGACACTGGGCCGTGGGCTACGCGGCCCATGTCTGGGGAGAGCGGCGCTACACCTTGCCAGGCACGGCGGAGAGCGGCACGAACATCTGGGTGCTCGGCGTGCTGTCGTTCGGCGAGGGCTTCCACAACAACCACCACGCGTTCCCAGGCTCCGCGCGCATGGGCCAGAAGCCACACGAGCTGGACCTGGGATGGTGGGTCATCCGAGGACTTCGCCGGCTGGGACTGGTGCGCGACGTCCGCACCTGAGCCGGACGTCGGAGGTTACTTCTCACGCAGCACGCGCAGCACCTCGCGCGCGGTGTCAGCGGACGACGCCGGGTTCTGCCCGGTGACGAGCCGGCCGTCCGTCACGGTGAAGCTGCGCCACAACGGACCCGACTCATACCGGGCACCGAGCTCACGCAGCCGGGGCTCCAGGGCGAACGGGACGATGGCGTCGAACTTCGCCGCCTGCTCCTCCGCGTTGCTGAAGCCCGCCACGCGCTTGCCATTCACCAGGGGCTTGCCGTCCGCCCCCTTCACGCCCACCAACGCCGCGGGCCCATGGCAGACGGCGGACACCACCGCGCCTCGGGCGAAGCCCTTGGAGAGCAGTTGCTGGAGCGGAGCGTGCGTCGCCAGGTCCCACATCACGCCGTGGCCGCCCACCACGAAGTAGGCGTCGTAGGAATCCTTCACGTCCGAGAGCACCAGCGTGTTCGCGAGCTTCTTCGCCGCCTTGGCATCGGCCAGGAAGGCCCGGGTGGTGTCCGTGGATTCCTTCTCGCTTCGCGGGTCCACCGGCGCCGCGCCGCCCTTCGGGGAGGCGATGTCCACCTGAGCGCCCGCCTGGACGAACTGCTCGTACGGGGCGGCGAGCTCCTCCAGCCAGAACCCCGTGCGTTCGCCTGTGTCGCCGAACTGCGAGTGGCTGGTGACAATCAGCAGAATCTTCACGGCGGTCAGCGCTTCCATGGCGTGGCTCCTTCGTGCCCCTTCATGGGGCCGGTACGCGAAGGAGTACGCCGCCCCCTGTCCCAAGAAAATCGAGAGTGTCTTCGCATAATGTGAAGCCATGCTTGGCAATCACGAAGCCCTGTGGACGTTGTGGGAGGTGAGCCGCGCGGGCACCCACGCAGCCGCCGCCGCGCGTCTGGGCATCACCGCCTCCGCGGTGGGACAACAACTCAAGGCCCTGGAGCGGCACGCAGGGGTCGCCCTCTTCGAAAGGGTGGGCCGCAGGTCCCGGCTCACCGCCGCGGGCGCGGCCCTGGTCGAGCGGCTGGGCGAACACCTGCCAGCGCTGGATGCCGCCCTGGATGCGGCCTCCGAGGCCCAGCGGGCGGTGCGCGGCGAGGTGGCGCTGGGCGGGCCCTGGCCCTTCTTCCGACACTGGCTGCGTCCACGTCTGCCGGGGCTGCTGGAGCGCTACCCGGAGCTGCGGCTGGACGTCCGTTTCGACGTGCCCAGCCGCGTCGCCCGGCGGCTTTTGGAGGGCGAACTGGACCTGGGCATCGTCGGGCTTCTTCCCGAGGCGCCCGGGCTGGAGGTCCGCCCCGTGGCCCAGGAGCGCTTCATCGCGGTGGCGTCCCCCGCGTATCTGAAGCGGCGGGGAACGCCCCGGAGCGCCCGTGACTTCGCGGCGCACCGCTTCATCGCCTTTGACGCCGACCTGGCCATGCTCGCCCCCTGGTGGCGCGCGGCCTTCGGCCCCAAGGAGCCGTCCCCCGCCCAGGTGATTTGCCGCATCGCCAACCTGGACGAGATGCAGGCCCTGGCGGAGGCCGGCGTGGGCATGACGGTGCTTCCGGACTACCTCGTCGCCTCCGCGGTTCAAGCGGGCCGGCTGGTGACACTCACGCCCGACACAGGCCGGCGCGCGGCACGGCGGCCCTGGGGCACCCTCTGGGTGGCCTGGCGGAAGGCCGCGGCCCCCACGGCCCGGTTCATCGCCGTCCGTGACTGGCTTCTCGAAGAAGGCAGCCACGGCCGCGCGTCGTGATGCGCTCGTGAAGGGACAACACGTCCGACCACTCCCCCATCCTCAGCCGCTTCGACCTGGGCCGGAGCGAGGGGCCGGTCAGCGGAGGCACCGGCGCGGTGCACTGACTCCGCGCCAACGCTCACGGCGACGTCGCGACCATCCACTTGACCACGACCTGACACAGCGCCTGCTGCTTCGCATTCACCTCCGCGCTGTCGCGCAGCGTGACGACAGCGCGGTCCGCGGCCGCCCACTTCAGCAGGCCGCTGTCATCCTCGAAGGTGAAGCCTTGCGTGTCCTTCACCTTCGTGCCCCGGTGGAAGACGAGCTGGACACAATCCTTGGGCTGCAGCTTGAACGTCACCCGGTCATCACCCTTGAAGCAGAAGCTCGGCGCGTTCCACTTGATGCGCTCGGAGATGCCGGGATGGGCGGCCAGGATGGCGGTGCGGAGGCGCTCGATTTCGTCCTTCCGGGCATGTTCGAGCGCTCGCATGTACCGCTCGACTTCTTCGGACCGGTTGGCCATGCATTCCACCCTAGCACCGTGACGCGCCGCCACATGGCGCCATCGATTGCGGCGGGCACGAGGCCGCGCGATAACCCGGGCCATGAGCGAAGTCGGCGGCGAGCAACTGGTGCGGCAACTGCGGGACCTCGGCGTACGCGAGGGCGGCGTCCTCGTGGTGCACACATCCTTCAAGGCCGTGCGCCCGGTCGAAGGCGGACCGCTGGGCCTCATCCAGGCGCTACGCGCGGCGCTGGGCAGCCAGGGCACCCTGGTCATGCCCACCATGACGGATGGCGAGGGCGTGTTCGACCCGAAGCGCACGCCCACGGAAGGCATGGGCATCACCGCCGAGCTCTTCTGGCGGCAGCCTGGCGTCCTGCGCAGCACCCACCCGGGTGGCTCCTTCGCGGCCGTGGGCCCTCGCGCGCAGGACATCTGCCGACCCCAGCCGCTTTCACCACCGCATGGCCCCGAAAGCCCGGTGGGCTGGGCCCATGATTTGGACGGCCAGGTGCTCCTGCTGGGCGTCACCCAGGGCGAGAACACGACCATCCACCTCGCGGAGGCCCTGGCCCCGGTGCCGTACTCCGTCACCCACCCGTGTGTCGTCGAAGTGGATGGCGTTGCCCAGACAGTGGACATCGCCGAGACGGACCACTGCTGTCAGGGCTTCCAGCAGGCGGACAGCTGGCTTCGCGCCCGCGGGCTGCTGCGCGAGGGCAAGGTGGGCCACGCCGACGCGAAGCTCGCCGACGCACGTGACATCGTGCGCGTCGTGGTCGAGCACCTTCGGGCCGACCCGCTCGTCTTCCTCTGCCCGGCGGACGCGGGCTGCGAGGAATGCGACCGGGCCCGCGCGAGCGCGGGCAACACGGCGCGCTAGCCGCCCGCGACTACCTCCTCCGTGGCAACACCACGGGCTCCAGCTGGTACACCGCCGTGAAGGGCGAGAGGTCGAGTGCTTCCAGCGCATGCTGCCCCGGGTCCGCCGGATTGAAGCGCGCCTTCAATGGCTGGCCAGGGGTGAGCAAGCGAAAGCCCTCCTCCTGGCGGCGCGCCAGCGCCAGGTGGGCCCGCCGCTCCTTCCGGGATTCGAAGGGCGCATGGGAGCGCGGAGTCATCTGGGCCAGGGGCGGCTGACACTTCGCCGCGAACACGTAGCCCGTTGCCGCCACCTCATAGCGGTAGTGCGCATAGGTGTTGTCCCCGCTCCCCGCCAGCCCTTCGAAGCGGGCTTCGACGGGCGTCCAGCCTGAAGCCTCGGGGGCGGCCGCGCTCAGCAGATCCCGGCCACGCCGGAGATAGGGCAGTCGCATGTCCCACGTCTCGATGTCGCGCAGCACCTCCGTGGCGCTCGCGGTGAGCAGGTGACGACCCGCGGGACGCGTCCCCACATACCGGAGCGGCCGCTCCATCATCGCACTCAGCAGCGGGTCCAGAATCTCGTGCCGGATGGGCTCCGCCACGGCATGGCGCACCTGGAACGCGCGCGGCATCTGGAGGCCGTCATACCATTCGGGAGCGAGTCCTTCGGCGTAGGCCCGGTGCGTCTCATCCCACGGCGTGTCGTAGAGGAAGCAGTGCTCGTCCTCTCCCACATTGTAGCCGTAGAGGAACAGCGTCTCGTCCGCATAGCCCAGGACGCCATACAGCACCGCTTCACAGGTTACGAAAGGCCCCTCCACGGGCGCGGCGCGGTACTCCGGCAACCGGTATTGCCAGGTGGGGAGCTCCGACAGCAGGGTGCGGACATCAGGCAGTGGCGCGGCGGGCATGGGTGCGACCTCGGCATTGGACAGGCGCGAAGATGACTTTCTTGTGAACACGACCTTCTCACCATTTCAAGGATGCTCGGTGAGTCAGGGGCCTGGTGTATGGAGCCTCTGCCCTCGCCGTACCCTCTGGAGGAGTCCTCGATGCGTCGTCTTGTTCCTGCCCTTCTCTCCGCGAGCATGTTGGTCGGATGTGGTCCCACCAGCGCCGAGTCCGAGTCGCCTTCCCCTTCCACGGAGCAGCAGGGCGCACCGTTGACCACCACGGATGTCGATGTGGCCCCGGAGTGTCAGGGCCTGCTCACCTTCGTGAATGAGCAGCCGCAGTCCGTCTTGAGCGGCTACATCACCAATGCTGTCGCCCAACGAGTCGTCGACTACCGCAGCGGCACGGCCCCCTTCTCCACGCTGGCGGAGCTGGCCGCCATCCAGAATCTCGGCTCGGCGCGCCTGAAGCAGATTGAAGTCGGCGCCCGCACGCTGGGTTACATCAACAACACCTGCGCCGGCATCCTGGACGAGCTCGCCCTCTCCACCGATGACGCGGCGGCGCTGGTCAACCTGGTCAACACCATTGAGAGCAGCGCGCTGTACGCCCTCCTGCCGTACGCGGGGAGCGGCGCGACGAACCTCCTCAACCTGCGGCCCTTCACGTCCGCGCAGGCCATCTCCGAGGTGAGCGGCGTCGGCCCGGTCGCCCTGCGCAACCTCCGCAACGCGGCCACGCAGGGCTACGCCCTGACGGCCCTCATCGCGGTCATCAACGCGCAGGAGGAGAGCCTGTGGACGTCCCGCCTGAGCCAGGACTTCGACATCGAAGAGGTGATGAACGGCGCTCACGGCAACGGCGAGTTCCAGAGCGCGTACTGCTTCGGCATCGACCCCAGCCTGTTCCCCGCGGGCCAGAACTGGACGGTCCGCTCCAACCTGGCCACGGGCACCGAGGTCTACCAGGAGATTGAGAGCACCATCGGCTACGCGGACCGCAACGAGGATCTGCCGGACACGCTCCTCGCCGACGGCCTGGCGGAGCTCCAGGCGCGCACCGCCGGCGGCACCTTCAAGGGCTGCTTCATCAGCTACGGGAAGGGCCCCTGGGGCGGCATCCAGGTCAAGTTCTACGTCGACACGGTGACCGGCTACGGCATCCTGTCGGAGCAGCACTGGGTGGAGTGAGCCCGCGTTGATGTACCCCAGGCCCTCCCAAGGGGCCTGGGGGTTTCAATGAAACGCGAAGCCCCCTGTCACCCAAGGGCGACAGGGGGCTTCTTGAACAGCGAGTCGGCGCGTGATTACGGAATCGTCGCCGTCACGGACACGCCGGAGTAGGAGCTGTAACCGCGAACGGACACGTACCAGGTACCAGCCACGGGGTTCGGGAGGTTGCAGGTCTCGTTGTTGCCGGACGAGTAGGGCCGGCAGTTGTAGCTGCTCGTGGTGGGCTGAGAGCCGCTGCGCACGTAGAGGTCCGCGTCACCCGTCCCGCCCGACTGCGTCACCGTGAGGGTCGAGGTGCCGGCGGGGACGCTGATGGAGAAGTGCTTCCAGGAGTTGGACGTACCCGACAGGTTCGTCTCGGAGAGCAGCGTGGTGCCGGTCGGCGGCGGGTTCGTCCCGCTGAGCTTCGCGTCGATCCAGCCCTCGAAGTGCGACACGCGCGCGTACATGCCCGGGTAGCGAGCGTCGGCGCAGCCGTAACCCCAGCTCACGACGCCCGCGAGCTTGCGGGTGCCGTTGTGGTCGACGGTGAGCGGACCACCGCTGTCACCCTGGCACGAATCCTTGCCCGGGGCCTTGGCGCCAATCTGATCCGGGCCAATGTACTCGTTGGGGTAGCTGCTCTGCGCCTCGGTGTTCGAAATCAGGTTGACGTCCGCCGCGAGCAGGGTGCTGGACGAGGGACCATTGGAGTAGATGGCCCCCCAGCCCGTCACGCGCGCGACCACGCCCGGGTTGGTGGCGCCGCTCGCGGCATCCGCCGCCGAGACGCGGGGAATGGCCGCGACGGTGGTGCCATTGAGGTCCAGCGACGTGGCAAGACGGAGCAGGGCCACGTCGTTGCCGGCCGAGCCGTAGTCCTCATGAATGATGACCTGCGCCACGTTGCGCGTCTGGCCCGAGCTGGTGCTCGAGCTCGAGGTGGAGCCGGCCACGATGCTGCTGACCGTGTAGCCATCCACGCAGTGCGCCGCGGTCAGGATCCAATCCTTGTTGAGGATGGAGCCACCGCACCAGTGACCGCCGCGCCGCAGGGACACCTGCCACGGGTTCGCATTGATGGTCGTCGCAGTGCCACCAACGATGTCCTGCTCGATGGTCGCCGGCGTGACGGTCTCCGACTGCTCGTCAACCAGCTCAGGACCGCAACCGACCAGCAACGACATCGCGCCAACCGCCGACCACCGCCGCATGACCTTCACTGACTTCATGGAGACCTCGGGTATATGGGGGAGACGTGAAACGGTGACAAACTGAAATACCGGCTCACGACTCAAAAACAGTAACACGTGCCGTTCCGTATCTACCAGCCCCCCACCCCTGACAAACGACACCGATGTTGGGTGCTCCGACAATCCGTGCGACATGACTGTTTGATTACACTCCTGTCGCACTCAGAAAGGGTGCAAAGCGTCGATGACTTGTCATTGAAGACGCGAGCCGAGGACATCGCGTCACTTCGTGACCCGGCGGTGCGGAACGACACACCACCGGGTCTGCCTCACCCCTCGCTACGGGCGGAGCTCCGGCTTCGCGTTTCCAGTCGCGGACGTGGACGGCGACGCCGCGCGCGGCAGCTTCGGCGGAGGCGGCTTGGCGAAACTGTCCAGGATGGGAATGAGGTTTTCAGCGGCTTGCAGAATGGTCCGCTCGAAGTCCGTTTCCATCCGAGGTGAAACATCCAGTCTCAGCAGCCTGTCTTGAGTCTCGGTGTGTCCATCCCACGTCACCTGAGCCACGGGCCCGGGTGTGCCCGTCCGCGCGAACTGGACCAGCGAGTCAACAAGGTGATGCATGAACGTGCGGTCCTCCTCCGAGAAGAGCTCTCCCGAAGGCGGCACATCCGCGGCGGTCTCCAGGAAGTAGGGTATCTCGCCTCCATGAGGCACGCCCAAGCGCTGCCGGGGCGCGAGCAGCTTGGTGCGGTATTCGAAGTAGTAACGCCACGCGGCGGCGCCGTGCTCGGCGTGACGGGATGCCAGGATGCGAGGCAGGACGGTGAAGACGAAGTCCCGGCACATCCGCCGGCCAATCTCCCGGTCATCGTCCACGTCGGGGTAGAGCTGGCGGATGGCCTCGGCGAAGGCGCCCAGGCGTTCCAGGATGGTGCCAGGGTCGATTCCGAACGAGGACACCACGCTCGAGTCATCACTCGTGCTGCCAATGATGAGTGGGAGCGGGAGCTGTGCGCCGCGCGCGAAGCTCTCACGAATGGGCTCGGGCAGGACGGAGTCCCCGTAGATGGGGCTGGGCGCGTTCACGGTGTCCGTGGGGAGCATCCAGAACTTCTCCGGGCTCAGTCCTCGCAGTTCCTGCGCGGTGGCCAGGAGCCGGTCGAGTCCGTTGCGCCAAGCGAACGCCATGCCGGCGAGCTTCGCGTCGGACAGGGACTTCTCCTGGAGGACGTACGCGCTCATGGCCACGCCCCGGCGGAAGAGGTTCTTCTCCCGGACGAGCGGCGACGTGTAGAGCGACAGGACGCTCTTGGCACCCGCGGACTGCCCCATCACGGTGATGTTGTCGGGGTCGCCGCCGAACTGCGCGATGTTGTCCCGCACCCACTCCAGCGCCAGCATCTGGTCCAGCAAGCCGAAGTTCGCGGGCCCACCCGGGCTCTCCTTCTCCAGCGCCGGATGCACGAAGAAGCCCAGGTGTCCCAGGCGGTAGTTGAAGGTCACCAGCACCACGTTGCGCGATGCCAGATGAATCCCGTCATAGGGCGGCACGCGGCCCGAGCCGATGACGAAGGCCCCGCCGTGAATCCAGAACACCACCGGCAGCTTCGCGCCCGCGTCCACCTTCGGCGTCCACACATTGAGGTAGAGACAATCCTCGCGCATCTCGCCGGGGTCTCCGCCGCCACCCTCGATGCAGGCCTGCCGCGATTGCAGCGAGGAGTAGCCGAATTCAAAAGCCTCACGCACGCTGGGCCAGGGATTGACCCGCTCAGGCGCCCGCCAGCGGAGCGCGCCCGTGGGAGGCTTTGCATAGGGTATCCCCCTGAAGACAGAAATGGGCCCTTCGACCAGCCCCTGTACCTTGCCTTCTCGTGTGGATACCTCAGGCGTCTTGACGACACTCATCGGCCAGCTCCCTTGGGTTGTGTTGCGGGAGCGTGGAATAGAATTGAGCACCAATCCCTGGCAATACACCCTTCATCAGAAACCGACCTGATGGATGGGATAGACGGGAAGACGACACCCGCCCCTCCCCGAAGTCGGGCGGGGAGGCGCTATCCAAACCGTTCGCGCAGCACCGCCGCGTGGCTGCGGCTGAGCGGCAACGGCTCCTGGACGCCGCGCAAGAAGACCTCCCCGCTTCCGCCCAGCCCCCGGTCCACACGCTCAACGAAGGTCAGATTGACCAGTGCGGAGCGATGGATGCGCGCGAAGGTGCGTGGAGGAAGCCGCTGCTCCCACTCCTTCAAGGGGCGCGGCGAGAGCGTGCGCAGGCCATCCGCCGTGACGACCTCCGCGTAATCCCCCGCTCCGCACAGGCAGACAGTCTGGTCCACCCGCACGAAGCGGGACTTCGCCCCGTTCTCCAGGAACAGCATGTCGCCCTCCACGAGCTTCTGACGGACCGGACCGGAGGGGGGCTCGGAGCGGCCCTGCTCCCGGGCGGAGAGCCGCGTCAGCGTTCGGGCGAGTCGCTCTGGATGCACCGGCTTCAGCAGGTAGTCCAGCGCGTTGACCTCGAAGGCCCGCAGCGCGTGGGCGTCATGGGCCGTCACGAAAATCACGTCGAACGGACACTCGGCAGGCGGGCCAGGAGCTCGAAGCCCCCCTCCCCTGGCATCTGCACGTCCAGGAACAGCAGCGACGGCCGCAGCGCCTCGATTTGCGCGAGCGCGGAGGCCACGCCATCCGCCTCGCCCACCACCTTCACCTGGGGATGGGGCAACAGCAGCTCTCGCAGCTCCGCCCTCGCCAGCCGTTCATCATCCACCAGCAAGGCGCGCAACGGGAACGTCATGGGACTCCTCGGTGATGATGGGTGACCACTCCACGGCGGGAAGGTCGATGATGATGTGGACCCAGCCGTCCTTCTCCTCGAATGACAGGCGTGCCCGGTCCTGGAAGAGCTGCGCCAGCCGCTCGCGCACGTTGCGAAGGCCCGTGCCCGTCCCCCGTGGCTCCGGCGCGTTCGTCGCGGGCGCCCAGCGCCCGGAGTTGGCCACCTGGATGCGCAGGACGTCCTGCACCCGCGTCACGTCCACCCGCACCCGGACGGGCAGCACGCCGGAGGCCATGCCATGCTTCACCGCGTTGTCCACCAGCGGCTGGATGAGGAACGCGGGGACGGAGAGCGTCTCGGAGCCGGGCATCACCGACAGGCGCACGTCCAGCTTCTCCTCGAAGCGGACGGATTCGATGCTCAGGTAGCTGCGCACCCTGGCGAGCTCCTCCTCCAGGGGGACCTGGGGCGCATCCCCCTTCTGCAAGGAGAAGCGCAGGAAGTCCGCCATCTCCGTCACCATCCGCCGGGCCCGCGCGGGGTCCTCCCCAATCAGGGCGCGCACGGAGGTGAGCGCGTTGAACAGGAAGTGGGGGTGCATCTGGTGACGCAAGGACGCGAGCCGGGCCTCCTGCGCGAGCGTGTCCGCCCGCAGCGCCCGTTCCCGCTCCAACTGCCACGCGCGGGCGTGCTTGATGCCGAAGTACAGCCCGCTCCATCCCAGCAGCGTGACGGCATGGTCCAACGCGTACCGGGGGTAGCTCTTGGTATGCTCCATCCAGCGGTAGTGTTCCGAGTAGTACCAGGTCGCCCAGAGCTCCCCCAGGGCCATCCAGAGACATCCAAAGGCCGCGCTCGCCACCATGGACCAGACCGCCTGCCGCCGGAAGGTTCCCGGGAACAGGGGCCGGTAGCACAGCCGCATCAGGCTGGTGATGAGCAGCCCGTACGCCGCCCGAGAGCCCTTCGCCAGCACGAGGCGCATCTCGCCGTCCGCGGCGGAGATGGGCAGGAAGGTGACGATGAGCAGGAGCGCGTAGAGCCCCCATCCCCCGAGTTGCACGGACCAGAAGGAGGGGGCGGAGGCCAGCCGGCGATTCATGCGCCGGAGCCTAACGCAGGGCGCGCGCGGCTTCGTGGCCCCATCCGTGAAGGCGCGAAACCGTCGGTGAAGGGCCCCTTCCCGTCGGTGAAGGGCCGGCGCATGGTCGCGCCAGCCCCCGAACGCCGTGTTAGGGTGGCCGCCGCATGGCGATAGAGAAGGCGCTGCTGCTCATCGCGGATATCGGCGGGTACACCCGCTTCATGAGTCACCACCGCTTCAGCCTCGCGCACGCGCAGGAGACGGTGGCGCAATTGCTCGAGGCCGTCATCGACGCCTCGGGGCCACTCAAGCTCGCCAAGCTCGAAGGGGACGCGGCGTTCTTCTATGCCGTGGGCACCGACTTCCCAGCCTTTGCCCGGCAGGTCGCGGACATCCGCCGCGCCTTCCTCTCCCGGCGGGAGCAGTTCGTCGTCGACCGGATGTGCAAGTGCGACGGCTGCATGCAGGTCAGCGCCCTGACGCTCAAGTTCGTGGCCCACGCCGGGGAAGTCGCCTTCCAGCGCGTGAAGCACCTCACCGAGCTGGCGGGCGTGGACGTCATCCTCGTCCACCGGATGTTGAAGAACGATGTCCCCGTGACGGAGTACGTCCTGATGACGGACGTCGTGCACCAGCGGCTCGAGCCGGAGCTCCGCCAGCTCACCCAGGGGCTGGAGCACGACTTCGAGGGCATGGGCCGCACGGCGACGCACTACATCGACCTGAACGCCTTCACCCTCGCGGCCCCCGAGCCCCTGGGCCCGAGCCTGCCGCGCAAGCTCTGGGCCAAGCTGTCGCTGGAGCTGAGGTCGCTGAAGTACGTGCTGGGCTTCAAGCAACCCTGCGAGGACTTCCGCAACGTCGAAATCGTGGACGCCCGGGAGCCGTAGGCCGGTGCTTCAGGTGCCGGCGGCGCCAGCCTGGACGGTGGGCGCCTCCGCGTCACGGCGCAGCACGAAGAAGTACGGCACCGCCATCCCCCGTGCATCCATCACCCCCAGCAGCGTGTTGCCGTCCGCCTTGCGGAACACGTCGAGCGTGGGCCAGTCGTCGTAAATCATCGTCGCGCTGAGCTTGCCGCGGTACTCCGTCATGCGCAGCCGTGCCTTGAATTGCTCCGTCTCCACCTCCGCGCGGTGCGGCCCCACGGGTCCCCGAATCGTGGGCGAGGGCCACTTCCGGGGGTTCACGGGGAACACCGACGCGCGGTCCCCGGTGAAGAAGATGAGCGGATGCACCCGCTCCTCGTCGAGGAACTGCTTGCCGTACCAGCCCGTGGCGCTGAGCATCCCGTCCATCGGGTGGCCCGTCCGGAGTTCGAAGCCCTTCCACGTGCCTCGCATGAACGCGAGGTCCACGGTGGGCAGGCTGTCGAACAGCGTGAGCGCCGCGTCCCTCTCCAGGCGCCCTTCCTTCAGCGCGTCATCGAGCGTCATGTTCCCTCACTCCTGTTCATGAGCAGCACGGGCTTGATGACCGTGCGTGCCTCCATGTCGTGGACCGCGTCATTGATGTTCTCGAAGGCGTAGGGCCGGCTCAGCTTCTCCACGGGGAAGCGCCCTTGCGCGTGCAACCCAATCAGCTTCGGGATGAAGGTCTTCGGGTCCGCGTCCCCTTCGAGGATGCCCACCAGCCGCTTTCCCGACAGCAGCGCCATCATCGGCAGGGTGACTTCCGCCGCGTCGCGGGAGGGCAGGCCCAGGAGGCCACACATCCCCAGGGGCCGCGTCACGTCGAAGGCCTGCCGCAGCACCTGGGGCGAGCCGACACACTCCAGCGCGAAGTCCACGCCGCCCCGGGTGCGCTTCAGCAACGTCTTCGTGAGGTCGGGCTCGCTCGCGAGGAAGGTGTCGGTGGCGCCCAGCTCGCGCGCCAGCTCCAGCCGGGCCTCGCTGACGTCCACCGCGAGGATGCGCGCCGCGCCCGACACGTGCGCCGCCATGATGGCCGCGAGCCCGACAGCCCCTGCCCCGAAGACGGCGAGCTGCTGCCCTGCTTCGAGCCGGAAGGCCTCCAGCACCGCGCCCGCCCCCGTCTGGAACCCACAGCCCAGCGGGGCGAACAGCGCGAGCGGCGCGGCCGCGTCCACCTTCACCGCGTTGTGCTGGTGCGCGAGCACATGGGTGGCGAATGACGACTGGTGGAAGAAGCTGGAGCGCACGGGCTGGCCACGCCACCGCATGGGGAACGTCCCGTCCACCCGGGCACCTGACAGATTCCCCGCAGCGGCCCGGTGGCAGTACGCGGGGTGGCCCCGCTCACAGGCGTGGCAGGCCCGGCAGGAGAAGTAGCTGAGCACCACGGCGTCACCGGGCCCGAAGTCCGTCACGCCTTCCCCAACGGCCTCCACCACCCCGGCGCCCTCGTGGCCCAGCACCGCGGGGAGCGGGAAACGGGCCGCCCCCGCCCGGTAGGTCAGGTCCGTGTGGCAGATGCCACTGGCCGTCACCCGAACCTTGAGCTCGCCAGCCCCAGGCGGCTCCAGCTCGACTTCATCAACGACGAAAGGACCATTCACCGCATGCAGCAACGCCGCTCGCACCTGAAGACCCATGCCCAGACACTATTGGCAGTCCGCCAACAATGCCAGATAGGACGTCGCGGACCTGTGTGCATCAGTGCGCAACGCAACGCATCATCCAGCCGTGGGCGGCGTCACGGCCAGGGCGAAGCGCGCGTAGCCAATCTCCGCCGCGTTCTTCATCAGCTCCAGGTTGGCCCAGGCGACGATGTCCCCAAAGGGCTTGCCCTGAAGCGGCCAGCGCGTGCGCTCCGAGGCACGGAGGTCCTCGTCACTGAGCTGCTCGATGGCGGAGCGCCATTCGGAGTACCGCGACGAAATCCAGGCACGGACTTCATCCGCGGTGCCCGGCCACGTCACCCGCTCCCGCGTCAGGGTGGCATCTCCGAACGAGTGGTTGTGCACCATGGACCACCAGAACCCGAGGTGCCACGTGAGCCAGGCCACACTCGCCGGGCCCAGGTCGTAGCCTTCGTGCTCCGGCCAGTCCGCGGTCCATTGCCCATCCGGACCACGGTGGACATGCAAGCCCACGGGCGCGGGCCGCCGCAGGCAGTCTTCCGTCGTCAAGCCGTCCAGATGATAGACGGTCAGCGCCCACGCGATGTCGAGCTGCCCCAGGAGCGTGTCCTTGAGTGGGTTGGCCATGGGCGCAGGATAGAGACTTCGAAGCCAGGGAGTGCGAACAATGAACGACGAGCGATTGGTCCTGATGCGGGGAGACATCACCCAGGTCCAAGCGGATGCGATTGTGAATGCGGCCAACTCCGCGCTCTCCGGCGGCGGAGGCGTGGACGGCGCCATCCATCGCGCGGCGGGGCCTGGGCTCCTGGCCGAGTGTCGGACATTGGGCCGGTGCCCGCCAGGCGAAGCCCGCATCACCGGCGGCCATGGGCCGCCCGCCAGGCATGTCATCCATGCCGTGGGGCCCGTCTGGCAAGGCGGAGGAAGCGGCGAGGAGACGCTGCTCGCGCGCTGCTATCGGCGGGCCTTCTGGCTGATGGAGCAGCGCGGCCTGGGAACCATCGCCTTCCCATCCATCTCCACCGGCGCCTACGGCTACCCCATCGAGCGGGCCTCACGGGTCGCCTTGCGTGAGATTCTGTCCGCGCTCGAGCGCATGCCCTCTCTCCAACGGGTGACCGTCGTCCTGTTCAGCGACAGGGACCTCGACGTCTATCAACGGGCACGCCAAGCCCTGGAGAACGGCTGACGGGGCGCGCGGCGCTCTCCACCATCAGCGGCCTGACGACATCACGGGTTCAGCGGCGTCCAGAGGGCGCGCGGACAGGGCGATGCAGACCTGCGCGGCCCAGTAGAACACCATGATGGCGTACCCCGACCCCGGCAGCGGGCGCACGAAGAGCTTGAGCGACAGCAAGCCGTCGCTGACGGCGAACAGCAGCGCCCCCGCGAGCGCGAAGCCCTGCGCCCGCCGTGGCAGCGCCGGACTCCCCCACATGGCCCACGCCCGCCACGTCATGGTGCAGATGACGGCGACATAGACAGTCACCGGCACCGACATGGCGCCCAGGTACGGCCAGAGGAAGAAGCTGGCTCCCACCGCCAGGAACGCGAAGGGCACCGCCCTGCCCCACCGTGGCGCGCGTTCCACCGAGACGTACCCGACGACGTAGCTCACGTGGGCCAGCAGGAAGGCCACCAGGCCCGGGAGGAACAGCCCCGGTCCCACGTCCAACAGCACGTCCCCCAGCAGCGACAGCGCGAGTCCAGCGAATATCCAGCGGCCATAGCGGCCCCGCGGGGGCCACTGCCACAGCAGCAGGCAGAGCATGGGCAGCGCCTTGGCCGCGACCCGGACGTCCGCGCGGACCACGTCCAGCGAGAGGAGGTACCCCACCGCACCCGCAATACCGACTGCCGCGAGGAACTTCGCCGCACCACCCGTCGCGCTGCGCATGGGCGGCACCATACCCCGGCCGCCGGGCCCGCGGCGCTCAGGGACGCGGCGCCTGCAGAATCTCCACGTTGGAAATCCAGTTCCGCTTCCGGCGCGCGAGCCGCGTCTCCGCATCCTCGTTGTCGAAGCTGCCAGTGGCGCGACGAATCCGCGCCGGGTCGATGCCCTCGAACGCGTTGACGTTGACCACGGCGTAGAGCCGGCCATCAATGAGGCTCGTCACCACGGGAACGACGCCACACCGGCAACAGGTGTGGAACTCCGCGGTCCGCGTGCCAAAGACATACCGGGAGACCTGTGACGGCTCCTGGACCGTGACGTTGAGCGTCCCGCCGGGATGGGAGGTCCAGACACCCCCGTGCCGGGTGCAGAACGAGCAACCACATGCCCGCGCAGGAATCTCTTCCGGGGCCGGCTCCCAGACGAGCGTGAAGGACAGGTTCCCGCAGTGGCAGCTTCCTGGAATCACCATGAGCACGGCCTCCGTTGAGTCGGCGCTCACCTATACTTCATCCCGTACGCACCGCCACGGGATGAAAGGGATTGCGGCACAGTTGCGCGCCCTTCGGAGCAGCACACTTGAGCAGGATGCGCGGCTCAGGCGGGCAGCGTCTTCAGGAAGGCCACCAGCGAGGCGTTCACCTCCTCGGCGCGCTCCTGCTGGACCCAATGCCCCGCGCCCGGAATGACCTGGATGTCCGCCAGATTGGGCACCAGGGCCTTCATCGGCTCGACGGGCGAGAAGCCGCGCACCGGGTCCTTCTCTCCGACGAGGTAGAGCGCCGGCTGCTGGATGGTGGCCGTCGCCAGCTCGGGCAGCTCGTGCCAATCCCGGTCCATGTTCCGGTAGCGGTTGAGCCCGCCCCGGAACCCGCTGCCGGCGAGCTCCTTCGCGAAGTACGCGACGTCCGCCTCGCTGAGCCAGGAGGGCAACGCCTCCGGTACATCGAGTCCCTTGAGGAAGCCATCCCCCTTCTTCTTCGCCAGCACCGCGGCATTCGTCACGTCGAAGCCCGGGGTGCCCGTGAGAATCGTCCGGACCGACTTCGTGACATCCGCCTCGAACTCCGCCTCGGCGACGCCGGGCTCCTGGAAGTAGAGGATGTAGAACCACTTCTCACCGAACATGTGCTGGAAGAGCTGCATCGGTGGAATGGGCGCGCGCCCAGGTGGGGAACGCTCATCCCCACCACCGCGCGGAAGCGGTCGGGATGCAGGGCGGCACAGGTCCACGCCACGGCGGAGCCCCAGTCGTGGCCCACGACGATGGCCTGACGCTCCCCCAGCGCGTCGAGCAGACCGACCGCGTCCGCCACCAGGTTCTTCATGCTGTACGCCTCGATGGCCTCCGGCTTGTCGCTGCCGCCGTAGCCGCGGACGTCCGGCGCCACGGCGTGATACCCCGCCGCCGCCAGCGCAGGGAGCTGATGGCGCCACGAGTACCAGGACTCCGGCCAGCCATGCAGGAGCAACACGAGCGGCCCGGTCCCCGCCTCCGCGATGTGCAGGTTGATGCCATTCGTCTGAACGGTTCGATGCGTGATGTCAGCCATGGGGACGCTCCGGGGTGAAGGTGGGGTGCGGGAGGGCGTCAGGCACGGGACCGGACGCGCGGCTTCGCCGCACGAGCGTGACGGCGACGGACGCCGCGGCCAAGGTCCGCCACGGACGTGTTGCGAAGGTTTTGCATGAGCAGCGCGGCCGCCTCATCCAGCGCCTTTCCCAGCGCCGCATTGACGGCCTGCTCCACGAGACAGCCCGGGCTTTCATCACGGGGGCCGATGCTGAAGAGCGCTGGGGTCCCCAGCGCTTCGTACACGTCCCCCAGCGTCACGACATCCAGCGGGCGAGCCAGTGACCAACCTCCCCCATGCCCCTTCACCGAGGTCAGGATGCCCGCCTCCCGGAGTCCGGCCATGGTCCGCCGGACCACCACGGGATTGGCCTTCATCAGCCGCCCCATCGCCTCAGACGTCACCACGGGGCCCATGTCCTCCATGTGGAGGAGGACATGCAAGGCGACGGAGAGCCGACTGTCGCGTCTCATGCCACTTCATATGTGGCGTGAGACGCTGTCAGTCAAGCGCGATTTGGCGAGTGGGGTGGCCGGGCGGGACTCAGTAGTTGACCACGCCGTTGGGGAGCAGCAGGCGGTGGCTTCCCAGGTCCACGAGGGAGCGGGCCACGTCCAGTTGCACCACCGCGCGGCCACGCAGCGCCAGTTCGTGCACGGGCGCTTCGAAGGTCACCGGGGCGACGGCGGCATCGATGTAGCCGGAGCCCTCCGCCTTGGCGTAGTCGCCAATCCCGCCCAGGTGGAGCGACACACGGACGCGCTCCACGCCTTCCGGCACGTAGAAGTAGGCCACCAGCGGCGCGTGGTCCGCGCTGGCCACATCCACGCGGTCCTTCGCCAGCTCCACCTTGAGCGGCGTCCCGTCCACGGTGACACGCACGGCGCCGATGGGGAGCTCCAGCTTGTTGTAGCCCTCCATCGAGGAGCCGCGGAGCCGCAGCTCGAAGCGCTGTCCGTCCTCCGTCTGCACCGGGCCCGTCGGAGCAGTCGGCTGCTCATCCTGGATTGAGTCAAGCCGCCCACTGTCACCACCGCAGGCCGTCAGGGCGAGGGCCGCGCAAACGCACGTCGACAACATGATCTTCTTCATGACGAGTCTTTCCTTGAGATTGAATGGGTGTCTGGAAATGAGTCAGGCGGGGCTCAGGGCGAGCAGCTCTGACCGGAGTTGGAGGTCGGGTCGACGGCGATCGCCTGCGCGGTCTGGGGCGTGGCGGGGCCCGGGATGAAGTTCGCGGGCAGCGGGAAGGAGTCGCACTGGTTGTTGAAGTTATCCACGGGGTCGATGAGCGACGAGATGAGGTCGCAGTTCGTGGTGTTCAGCGCGGCGACCGCGTCCGTGAGCAGCGACGACGGCGTGGGCGTCGAGCCGAACAGGCGCTGGTTGCAGATGCCCACCAGCGTCTGGCGCGCGAGCAGGAAGCGGAGGCGGTCCAACTGGCTGCGCATGCCGCCCTGCGGGTACATGGCCGGGCTGCCCCACAGGATGCCTTCCGCGGCGGGGAGCGTGGAGATGGTTCCAATGGGTCCCAGGTCGATGGGGCCCACCGCCAGGCACTGCGTCACCGTCAGGATGCGGGTGCTGAAGAAGCCCAGCGTCCGGGTGGCGCTGGTGCATTCGATCGGAGGCGGCTCCTCGCGCTCGCACGTCAGGCGCGCCGAGCACATGGCGGAGCCCAGGTCGAACGTCACCCGGAACGTGTTGTCGATGTGGGTGTCCACCTGGCCGTCCTCCGCGGCGAGCGCCACGCACTCTTCGTAGCTGCCAATCTGCAGCGCGAAGTCATCCGTCAGCGAGCCATTGACGGGAATGCTGACCGGCGGCGGCGGCGAGAAGGTGAAGCCCTCGCTGGACAGCACATCATCGGTCGCCGTCAACAAGATGGACGGCAACGTCGGATGGACGTTGGTCACCTTGAAGCTGTAGTTCGCGGTGAAGGGGTAGTCGTCCGCCACCACCACCGACTCGCCATTCACCTTCTTCTCGCAAATCAGGTCATGGGCATTCGCGACGCCGCTCCCGCCCACCACCACCGCACATACCGCGCCCATCCACTGCTGCTTCATCTTCATCCGCATCGTTCCGACCTCGTTCAGGAGCCATCGGGCTCGGACGTGGCGGATTTCACCGATTGTGCCACCTGTGGGAAGCCGCGGGACGACAAGCCCCTGACACAGGGATTCCCCAATGGAGGTAGGTGTTACGCCCTTCCTCGCGTTGGATGGAAAATCACATCCCACAGTGGGGAGCGCGGCGGAAAACCCGAAGCAACATCGCGGCTCCAGCAGGCGGGTAAATGCCCCACCTGGGACTGTGCGCCCGCCCCACTGACCTGGGCGAACGCTTCCCATGTCCCGCGAGATGCCACGGCAGTGAAGTTCTCTGCACCCGACAGGCGCCGGCCCCACGGTGCGGTGGGAAGCCGCCGCCTCAGGCGTCAGGGCGGGACAACGTCACCTGCTGGCCGCTGCTGCCCAGCTCCAGGTGCGTCACCTCGGCGCTGGGAGGCCCCAGCACGGGCACGATGAACCAGCTCGCGTTGCGCAGCGCCGCGGGATTGCGCCGCGCGTCCCGGGGCTCCACGTGGCGCTCCACGCGGCCACCGGGCCCCTGGAAGACGACGCGCAGCCCATGGGGCGCGCCATGGGCGCGGAGGAAGAAGACATACCGGTCACGTCCTCCGCCCGCGTGGCCCACCGCGACGCCCAGCACCTCCATGTCCTTCTCGCGGAAGGACAGCGGCGTCATGCCGTCGGGAAGGGGCGCGGGAGCGGGCCGGGGCGCATTCAAGTCATAGGCGCGCAGCGCGGCGTCCGGGGGCACGCCGGGGACGGGGGCGTACCGCTCCGCGAGCGGCGAAACGAGATAGGGGTGGTAGCCGCGCTTCCGGGCGGTCGGGGCGTCTGGTGGCCGCCGGTACGCCATACGGTTGCTCCAGAACATGAGGCTCAGGTACTCCATGGAGTGCGGCACGTCCGAGTCATGGGCCAGGAAGAGCACGCTGCGCGCGGGCGTCTGCTGCTCGAGCGCGCGCCCCACCTCGCGCGAGTACGTGACGTACAGGTCGTCCAGGTGGTCGGACACGTACTTCGCCCTGGCCACCGGGAAGGTGACGGCCAGTTGCCACGCGAGCACGGCCGAGGCCAGGAGCCCCACGCCCACGGACACCCAGGACAGCTTCCGCGGAAGGAACCGGCACACGAGGGCGACGAGCAAGGCCGCGACGGCGACCACGACCACGCCCTCGGCCAGTCCGGGGCGGTCACGCGTCTGAGCCAACACCGAGGGCAGCGCGGCGCGCACCCGGCCGAGCGCTGGCAGGTGCTCGATGAACCACGGCGTGAAGAGCCCCGCCAGCAAGGCCGCCGCCAGCGAGGGATGGCGTCTGGCGTCCGAGCCCGCGATGGCCAGCGCGGCCAGGACGGCGGGCGCCGCGCCCCACGCGATGGCGGGCACCTTCACCACGCCCAGCGTCAACACGAACCAGGTGGCGCCCACCCACAACGTCAGCCCCGCCACCTCCAGCTCCCGCCTGCGCAAGGCGCGCACCAGCAGCCACACGAAGGCGACCACCGGCAGCACCGGCGGCAGCGGCGTGAGGCTCTGGGCGTTCACCTCGTTGAAGAGGGTGTCCACGGGCCGGTGCCAGGGCCCCACGTCCACCGTCGGGTCACGAAACAGGTGCGCGCGCGTCACCCGTGCTTCCAGGTCATGCAGCTCGGGCCAACGCCACGCGGAGTAGATGCTCCACGGCGCCGCCAGGAGCACGGCCGTGACCACCATGGCCGCCACCGTGCTGAATTTCGGCCCCGGGCAGAAGCGCAGCCGGCCCAGCGCCCACAGCGTCGCTGCGATGCCCAGGGGCGTCAGCGCGAGCCCAGTCTTGCAGAGGAAGCCCACCCCCACCGCGGCCCCGCCGCCATCCCCCACCGCCAGGAGCCCTGACGCGTGGCATGGAACAGGAGCGCCACCGCGACGGCGTTGCAGCCCGTCAGGGTGCAATCCGTCACATCCCCGAAGAAGCGTCCCTGGACCAGTTGCCAGCCGAAGGGCATGGCCAGGAAGCCCGCCGCCCCCAGCACGGCCCACGGCCTCCCGGCGGGCCTGCGCGCGATGACGTAGATGGACATCGCCGCGGCCAGGTGCCCCAGGAGCGACGCCAGCCGCAACGCCAGCGGCGTCACGCCCAGGACATGCATCATCAGCGCCCCGAACCAGAAGGGCCCCGTGGGCTTGTGCATCCACACGTGCGCGGCCCACCAGTGACGCGGGTCGGTGGGATAGAGCGGATCCTTGTAGATGTGCGGCGTGAAGAAGGTGTCGTGCGTGCCGCGCGTGGCGGCCTGATGCATCGCCTCGTCCCAGATGTAGATGGCCGGGTGCGCCAGGTGCGGCGCGAGCTGGGTCAAACCCCAGACAACGAGCGCCACGATGAGCAGCCCGTCGAGGCGCTTCTGAAAGGAGTCAGGGGGCGAGGGAACGTTCGGGGCGTCAGCGCTCATCGGTACAAGGTGCGGGATAGCACCCCAGCCGCCACGGGACCACCCAGGGCGTGCTGGAACAGGACCTCACTCACGGGCCGGCCGCGCGCGTCAGTCGCGGCCAATGCCGATGTAGGTGAAGCCCTCGCTCCGGGCGAGCCTCGGGTCGAGCACGTTGCGGCCATCGAAGATGACGGGCCGGCGCATCAACGCCCGGAGGCGCTTGAGGTCGGGGCGGCGGAACTCATTCCACTCGGTGACGAGGAAGATGCCATCCGCGCCCTCGGCGGCTTCGTAGCAGGTGGGTGCGTACGCAACCCGGTCCCCGAAGTACTGCCGGGCCACGGCGCCAGCCACCGGGTCGTGACACTGCACGCGCGCGCCCTTGCCCAGCAGTCCTTCGATGAGCTCCACGGAAGGGGCCTCGCGCATGTCGTCCGTCTTCGGCTTGAAGGCCAGGCCCCACACCGCGAAGGTGTGGTCCGCGAGGCTGCCGTAATGCCTCAAGGCCTTGCCGAGCAGGCAGCGCTTCTGGCGCGTGTTCGTGGACTCCACGGCCCGCAGCAGGTCCAGCTCCAGGCCCGCGTCGCGCGCGGTGGACATCAGCGCCCGCACGTCCTTGGGGAAGCAGCTCCCCCCGTAGCCGATGCCCGGGTAGAGGAACGCGTAGCCGATGCGGCGGTCCGCGCCCATGCCCTTGCGCACCAGGTCCACGTTGGCGCCCACGCGTTCACACAGCAGGGCCATGTCATTCATGAAGGAGATGCGCGTGGCCAGCATGGCGTTGGCGGCGTACTTGGTGAGCTCCGCCGAATGGGGGTCCATGAAGAGGATGGGGTTCTCCGTCCGCACGAAGGGGGCGTACAGGTCGGCCATCAGCTTGCGGGCCCGCTCGGACATCGTGCCGATGACGACCCGGTCCGGCTTGAGGAAGTCATCCAGCGCGGCGCCTTCCTTGAGGAACTCGGGGTTGGATACGACGTCGAACACCACGTCGGTGTTGCGCGCCACCACGGCCCGCACCTGGTCCGACGTTCCGACGGGCACGGTGCTCTTGTTCACGATGACGGTGTAGTGGCGCAGGGCCCGGCCAATCTGCTCCGCGGCGGCGAGCACGAATTGAAGGTCCGCGCTCCCCCGCTCCGACTGCGGCGTGCCCACCGCGATGAAGACCACCTGGGCGGGCGACACCGCCTCCGGCAGGTGCTCGGTGAAGCGCAGGCGGCGCGCGGCGGCGTTGCGCCGCACCAACTCCTCCAGGCCCGGCTCGTAGAGGGGAATCTCCCCGCGCCGCAGCGCCTCCACCTTGCGCGCGTCCGTGTCCACGCAGGTGACGTCGTGCCCTGACTCCGCGAAGCAGGTCCCCGCAACGAGCCCCACGTACCCCGTCCCGATGATGGCAATCCGCATGGTGATGTCTCTCCCGGCGCTCGCTAGCCCCCTCGCGCCGTGTCCAGGACGTAGTCCTCCAGGGTCCGTGCCCGATGCTCCGCGGTGTGCTCGGCCAGCACGCGCTGGCGTGCCCGCTCGCCCATGGCCTGCCGCTCCGGCTCGGGGACCTCCCGGAGGTAGCGCAAGGTCTCCTCCCCCGAGCGCGAGACGAAGAGCTCCCGCCCCGGCACGAAGAAGGTCCCCAGGCCCGCCCAGTCGTCGCTGATGATGGGGACACCACAGGCGGCGGCCTCGAAGAGACGCACGCTGGGCGAGTAGCCCGCCCGCACCATGTCGGCGCGCGTGACGTTCAGCGTGAAGCGCTGGGCGTTGTAGAAGGCCGGGTGCTCGGGCGGCGCCAGGTGCTCCACCCGCGTGACGTTCGCTGGCCATTGAAGGTGCTCGGGGTACTGGGGTCCCGCGACGGCGAAGCGGCCCTCGGGCCACGCCCGCGCGGCGTCCAACATCAACCGCTCCAGCACCGGCTGCCGGTCCTCACTGAAGGTCCCCAGGTAGCCCAGCGCCCAGCGCGGCTCGCTCGGCGCTGGGACGTACAGCTCCGGGTCGCAACCGCAGTAGAGCGGCCGCGCGCAAGGGGCACCCAGCTCCCGTTCGATGCGCTCCAGGGTGGGGCCACCGGTGAAGGACAGGTAGAGCCGGTACCCCGGCACCAGCTCCGGCCGCAGGTACTCACACGTCCCGCGCTCCAGTTGCGCCAGCGTCACCGGGGTGTCGATGTCATAGAAGGCGGTGACACCTCGCGCGGTCCGCTGCACCCAATCCCCGACCTTCACACCCTGCGGGACGTAGGAGCCCACCATGGCCAGGTCCGCCTGACGCACGTCCGCGCCGAAGCGCCCGGACAGGTCCTCCAGGCTGGCGTACAGCGCGGTGCGGCCGTACGGCGGCCGTGGCAAATCCCTGTTGGCGGCGTACCAGGGGACGTCCCGCTCCAGGAACAGCACGTCGTGCCCGCGCCGCGCCAACTCGCGCACCAACCCGCGATAGGTCGTCGCGTGGCCGTTGCCCCAACTGGAGGTGATGGACAGCCCGAGGATGACGACCTTCATGCGACACACTCCCGCGTCGCCGTTGCGGGCGCGGCGCGAAGGCCCAGCGCCGCCTCCACCTGGGACACGCGGTGCAGGTACGTGTGCCCGGACAGCACCCGCCGGAGCGCCGCCTGGCCGATGCGCCGCGCCTCGGGCTCCGTCAACCGGCGGACGTGTTCGGCCACTTCCGCTCCGGAGCGCGCCACCAGTACCTCCCGCCCCGGCTCCAGGAACAGCTCCACGCCCTCGAAGGCGTCGGTGATGAGGCAGGCCCCCGCGCCCGCGGCCTCGAAGACGCGCGTGGCGGGCGAGAAGCCGAAGCGCGCCATGCTGTCGCGGTGGATGTTGAGCACCGCCCTGGCCGAGCAGTTCAGCGCGTTGTGCTCGTGCGTGTAGACGTGGCCCAGGTTCGTCACGTTGGCCGGAAGGGGCCGCGCCTCCCAACCACTGCCCCCCAGCAGGAAGCGCGCGTCGGGCAACTGCTCCGCGGCCTGGAGGAAGAAGTCCTCCACCCGGGCCTCCCGGTCCGGCAGCCGGTTGCCCAGAAAGGCCAGGTCCCCCTTGAAGCGGGCGTCCGCGGGCGCCGGGTGGTGCGTGGTGGGGTCCAGCGCGTTGTAGATGGGCACGCACTGACGCGCTCCCAGCGCGCGGTAGGCGGACACCACCGGCGCGCCGCCGCCATAGGTGAAGACGTGGTCATACCGGGGCACGAGCGCTCGGAACGGGTCGTCCGGCTGGCGCTCCAGCCGCTCCAGCGTGGCGGGCGCGTCCACGTCCCAGAACACCACCTGCACGCCGGGACGCTTCAGGTCGAGCACGCGAGCCTCCAGCAGGGCATCGAACACGCCCACGCCGCTGGCCTTCACCACCACGTCGGCGCGGCCCGCCTCTTCCAGGCACCGCTCCACGTCCTCCGTCCCCTGCTCGGTGTAGATGACCACCCGCGCCCAGTCCGGGTCCGCCATGTCCCGGTGCTGCTGCCGCTCGAAGGCATCCGGCTCGTAGAAGGTCACCTGGTGCCCCCGCGCATGCAGGGCGCGGATGAGGCCTCGGTAATAGGTGGCCGCGCCGTTCCAGTAGGCGGAGACGAGACTGGAGCCGAAGAATGCGATGCGAAGTCCCCTGCTCATGCGGTGACCCTCCCCCGTGACGACGCCCCCGCCTCCATGGCCTGGGGTTGCAATGACGCGTGGATGCGCAGCAGCTCATCCACCCGGTGCGCGCACGTGTGGCGGGCCAGCACCGTGCGGCGGCCCTGCTCGGCGAGCGCGCGGCGCAGGTCCGCGTCCGCCAGCAGCGCCCGCAGGTGGCCGCGCATCCGCGCGCCAGTGTCCGCGGCGAGGTAGTCGCTCCCCGGCGTGAAGAGGCCCTCCACGTCCCGCCACGGCGCGCTCACCAGCGGAATGCCACAGGCGAGCGCTTCGAAAGGACGGATGGTGGGGATGCCCGGCAGGGACGTGGCGTAAGGCCGCCGAGGCACATGGAGCGTCACCCGCGCCCGGGCGAAGGCCTGGGGCACCCGGTGGTTGGGCAGCCACCCCGCGTAGGTGATGCCCGCGCGCGACAGGGCCGCTCGCGCCGCGTCCGGATAGCGCACCCCGTGCACCCGCGCCTTCAAGCCCAGCGCCTGCACCGGGTCGAGCAGGAACTCATGCAGCTCCTCGGTGCGCTCCTCGTCGCCCCAGTTGCCAATCCAGACGACGTCGTCCTCGGGCACCACGTCGGGCCGGGGACCGAACACCCGGGTGTCCGCGGCCTCGTGCCACGTCCACGCCCGCTGGGCCCACCCCTGCTCCAGGTAGAGCCGCCGCAGGACATCACCGAAGGCGAGCACGCCGTCGTAGTGGGCCAGCTCGTAGCGAGCCATCTCCTCCCGGGCGCTCACGCCACGGTGATGCGTGTCATGGAAGAGGAGGCGGAAGGCATCGCTTCCCTTTCGCCGCTCACCCAGGCGACGCACCAGCTCCGGCGCGCTCCATTCATGGACGACGACGAGCCGCGCCCCGTCCAGGGCCCGGTCCAAATCCAGCGTCTCCAGGTCGTACCGCTCCGGGCGCACGTGCGGGTAGACGCTCGCCACTTCCGACAGCACCGCCGGGCCCTCCGGCTCCTCCAGGAGGTGGCGGAGGCTCCAGGCATCCGCGGGTTCGAAGACGCGGACGTCATGGCCTCGCGAGCACAGCTCCGTCACCACGCCCCGCAGGAAGTGCGCATTGCCGTGGTTCCAGTCCGACATGAGCGAGTGACTGAAGAAGACGATGCGCATTCGCGGTGGCCCTTCCATCGTCAAGGCGCGCCGAGCGCGACCCCGGCGAGAGGCCGGACCGGCCGCACCCGGAGCGTCGCGTACAGCCGCAGGTAGTCCTCCGCCATGCGGCGGGGGTTCAAGATGAGCGCGCGGGCCCGAGCCCTGGCGGCCATGCGTTCCCGGTGGGCCGCGTCCCGCAGGAGCCGCCGCAACGCGACCGTCAGGCCCTCCAGGTCCTCCGGGTGCACGAACACCGCCGTGTCCCCCCACACCTCGCGCAGGCTGGGGATGTCTCCCAGCACCAACGCGCATCCAGCGAGCGCGGCCTCCAGCGCCGACAGGCCAAAGGGCTCATAGCGCACTGGCAAGGCGTAGATGGCGGCGCGTCCCATCCAGGCCGCGAGCGCTTCGGGGGAGAGCTGGCCCAAGGGCTCGGTGTTCCGAGCCTGGGCCGCCTTCCCTCCACCGGGGTGCCGCGTCTCCCCGGCGACGCGCACGGGGTACGCCAGCCGGGGCGCCACCGCCTCCAGCGCGGCCAGGTTCTTGGCCTCATCCCACAAGCGGCCCGCGGCGAGGACGAACAGCTCCTTGGGCGCCGCGGCGAAGTCCTCCGCCCGGCGCGCGTTCGGGATGACACACGCCGTGGGCAGCGGACCGTAGTGCCGTTCAATGGCGGCGAGCATCGCCGCGCTGGGGGCCACCACCTGGTCCACCGCGCGCAGGCCGCGCCGGACCTCCCGCTGGTAGCGCGCGTATCGCGCTGGCGCCGGCTCGCGAAGGACGGACTCCCACCAGGACAAGACACATGAGTGGGCCACCACCACCGAGGGCGCGCGCCAGGGCAGCGAGCCGTGGGCGTAGCCGTTGAGGTGGATGACGTCGGGGGCCAACTGGTCCTCCAGCGCCAGCAGCCATTCGCCGGAGGCCCGCACGTCCGCCCAGGGCGAGTCCATCCACTCCAACCGGTAGGTGCTCTCATGGAGGCGCAGCCCGGGGACCTTCCGCGCCGCCTCGGCCTGCATCGCCGTCATGGGCGCGCCCAGCGTCGCAAGCTCCACCTGGACCTCCGCCTCGGAGAACGCCCGGCAGAGTTCCAGCGCGTAGGTCCAGACGCCACCCACCGTGTCGGTGGTCATCAGGACGCGGCGAGTGGAGCGGCCCCTAGCCCGCGTGGACTTCACGTCCCGCCCCCAGCCCCGTGGCTGGCCGTTCCCGAACCAGCGTCCGCAACCAATCGTGAAGCCGGTCCACGCCCTCGCGAACCCCCACCTGCGGGGCCCATCCCGTCGCCGCCTGGAACTTCCGTGTGTCGGAGACGTAGTAGCGCTGGTCCCCCGTGCGCCAGTCCTCGAACTGGATGGAGGGATGCAAGCCCGTGCGCTGCGCGATGAGGCTCAGCAACTCCAGCAGGCTCACCGCCCGCGTGGGACCGCCGCCCATGTTGAAGGCCTGGCCCTTGAGCCGTCCCATGTGCTGCTGCGCCAGACTCAGCGCGCGCACCAGGTCCTTCACGTCGAGGATGTCCCGCACCTGCTTCCCATCCCCGTAGAGCGTGAGGGGCTGGCCTTCGAGCGCGCGCAGGAGGAAGTGCGCCACCCAGCCCTGGTCCTCGGTGCCGAACTGCCGGGGCCCGTAGATGCAGCTCATCCGGAACACCACCGTCCTCAGCCCGTAGGCCCGCGCATAGTCCAGCACGTACTGGTCCGCCGCGCCCTTGGAGCAGCCATAGGGGCTCTCGAAGTCCAGCGGGCAGCCCTCGTCCACGCCATGGCTGCGCAGGCGCGTGTCCCGGGGCTCATAGCGGCTGGTGCCCTGGACCAGCTCCACCCCCTGCATGCCGCCGTAGACCTTGTTGGTGGACGTGAAGACGAGCGGGGCGGGCCGCTCCATGGCGCGCAGCGCCTCCAGCACGTTCAAGGTGCCGCCGGCGTTGACCTCGAAGTCGGTGATGGGGACCTCCAGGCTCGTCGTCACCGCCACCTGGGCCGCGAAGTGGAAGACCTGATTGGCGCCGACCACGGCCTGCTTCACCGCATAGGCATCTCGCACGTCCGCCGTCATCACCTCCAGCCGGGCGCCGTGCCGCGCCTGGAGCCAGCGCAGGTTGTGCACCACGCCTGGCCGCGTCAGGTTGTCGACGATGCGCACGGCGCGGCCCGCGGACAGGTAATGGTCCGCCAGGTTGGAGCCGATGAAGCCGGCCCCGCCGAAGATGACCGCCCTGCCGCCCTCCCCCTTCCAAGGCTCCGCCCCACTCATACGGTCAACCCTCGTGCCTCGAGTTCCGCGCGCGCCTCGGCCACGCGGTCCGTCGCCACCTGGTCTCCCAGCCACGACGACAGCTCCGCGAGCCCGTCGTGGAAGGAGACCTCGGGTGCGTAACCCAGCAGGTCCCTCGCCAGGGAGATGTCCGCGAAGCAGTGGCGGATGTCGCCCATGCGATAGCGCCCCGTCACCGCGGGGCGGAGGCCGGGCCGCCCCATCACCTCGGCCAGCGCCCGGGCCACCTCCCTCACGGTGATGGCGCGGCCACTGCCCACGTTGATGACCTGTGACACCGCGTCCTTCGCGTCGAGCGCCAACGCGCAGGCGCGCGCCACGTCCCGCACGTTGACGAAGTCCCGCTGCTGCAACCCATCCTCGAAGACGAGCGGCGGACTCCCGTTGAGCAGCCGCGCGCCGAAGATGGCGAGCACGCCAGTGTAGGGATTGGAGAGCGCCTGCCGGGGGCCATAGACGTTGAAGAAGCGCAGCGCCACGGTGGGGATGCCGTAGGCCCGGCCCAGGATGAGGCACAGCCGCTCCTGGTCGTACTTCGACAGCGCGTACACGGAGGAGAGCTCGGGCGGCTTGGACTCGGGTGTCGCCACGGGCGTGAGCGGCTCTCCCTCCGGTCCCTCCAGCTCCCACTTCCCCGCCGTGAGCTGCTCCAGCGGCCGCTGCCCACCGGGGACATGGCGGCCATCCGGCGCGCGCGACAGCCCCTCTCCGTAGACGCTCATGCTGGAGGCCACCACCAGCCGCTCAACGGGGCGTTCGATGAGCGCCTCCAGCAACACCGCGGTGCCCAGGTTGTTCACCGCCGTGTACTGGGCCACCTCGTACATGCTCTGGCCCACGCCCACCGCCGCCGCGAAGTGGTAGACGGCATCGACACCGTCGAGCGACGGGCGGACCACGTCCCGGTCCCGCACGTCGCCCACCACGAGTTCGACGTCCGGTGACAGGTACTCCGGACGCTGGCGTGCCTCGCCGTGGACCTGAGGCACCAGGGCATCCAGGACCCGGACGCGGTGCCCTCGGGCCAGGAGCGCATCCGCCAGATGCGAGCCGATGAAGCCCGCGCCGCCCGTGATGAGAATCTGTCTCTGCTTCATGTAGCCCCCCGGCTCACGCAGGCAGTGGATGGGCGTCGCCACCTCCACGCATGTTGAAGGTAGCCACCGCACCTGTTGGTGCTAGCCATCTCCTACCGACGTTCATCCCGCTCAGGCGCCTGCACGCGCCCCAGCCACTTCCGAGCGGGCACCCAGGGGAGCGGCCCCGTCACGGCCGCCCAAGAGCCACCGAGGTGGCGGGCCCTACGCGGCCACGGGCGTGGGCGGCAGCGGCGACGCGGGCAACTCCGGGAGCAGCCCACGCGTCTGCTTGCGCACGAGCGACGCGTAGTAGCCGTCGCGGCGCATCAACTCCGCGTGCGACCCCTCCTCGATGATGCGGCCGTCCTTGAGCACCAGGATGCGGTCCGCGTTCACCACCGTGGAGAGGCGGTGCGCGATGGCGAAGGTGGTGCGCCCCTTCATCAGTTCGCCCAGCGCGTCCTGCACCAGCGCCTCGCTCTCCGCGTCGAGCGCGCTGGTGGGCTCGTCGAGGATGAGGATGGGCGGGTCCGTCAGCAGCGAGCGGGCGATGGCGATGCGCTGCCGCTCTCCCGCGGACAGCCGGTTGCCGCGCTCGCCCACCAGCGTGTCGTAGCCTTGCGGCAGGTCCTGGATGAACTCATGCGCGTGCGCCGCGCGCGCGGCGGCTTCAATCTCCGCGTCCGTCGCATGGGGCCGGCCGTAGGCGATGTTCCCCTTCACGCTTTCGTTGAAGAGCAGCGCGTCCTGGAGCACCACGCCGATGTTGCGCCGCAGCGACAGTTGCTTGAGCGTCCGGATGTCGCTTCCATCCACGCGCACGACGCCCTGGTCCGGGTCATAGAAGCGGCACAGCAGGCTCATCAGCGTCGTCTTGCCCGCGCCGCTGGGCCCCACCAGGGCCACCGTCTCCCCGCGCCGGACGTCGAGGGAGATGCCGTTGATGAGCGGCCTGCCCGCGCCGGAGGGATAGGCGAAGTGGACGTCCTCGAATGTCACGTCGCCGCGCATGTGCGTGACTTCGTGCGCGTCCGGCGCGTCGCCCAGCGAGTCCTGCGCGTCCAGGATGGAGAAAATCTGGCGGATGGCCACCGAGGCCGTCCGCAGCGTCTTGTACACCCCGCTGAGGCCCTGCACCGGACCGAAGAGCCCGCCGATGTAGCCCAGGAAAGCCACCAGCGTACCGACGGTGAGCTGCCCCTTCATCACCAGAAGGCCGCCCATGCAGATGGACGCCACGCGCGCGACGAGCACGGTGGTGTTCTGCCCCGCCGTCACCGCCGAGTCGAACGCCACACCCCGCGTGACGACGGCGTTGGCATCCCGCACGCCGTGCAGGAAGCGCTGCTTCTCCCGTTCCTCCATGGCGAAGCTCTTCACGGTGATGATGCCGGAGAGCACCTCGTTGAAGCGGGCGTAGATTTGCGTCCACCGCTCCAGGAGCGTCTCCTCGCGGCGGGCCTGCACGGGCGCGGCCCTCCGGGCGATGAGGACCGGCAGCGGCGCGAAGGCCAGGGACAGCAACGCCAGCCGCCAGTCGAGCTGGAGCATGACGGCCACCGCGATGCAGAGGTACACCGCCGCGGGGATGACGTTGAAGGTGAGCTCGGTGATGGCGCCCACGAAGCCCTGGAGCCCACGGTCCATGCGCGTCATCAGCGCGCCCACGCCCTCCTGCCGGTGGAAGCTCAGCGGCAGCCGGTGGAGGCGTGACACGGTGGCCTCGTTGAGGGCGAAGTGCACCTGGATGCGGGTGCGCCAGGTGAGCCAATTGGACGCCGCGCCCAGGGCCTCGCGCAGCAAGCCCATGAGCACCAGCAGGCCCACGCCCAGCAGCACCGGCTTCGTGGCGTCCTCGCTGCCCAACTGGTCGAAGATACCCTTGAGGACCAGGGGCTCCAGGGCACTCAGGCTCGCGGAGGTCAGGACAAGGAGCAGGATGAAGACGATGGTGCGACGGTAGGGCCGCAAGTAGCCCAGCGCTCGCCACATTGAGCCGCGTGAGACGGGAGGGGTCTGCATGGTCAGGCGAGGAACGGCGTTTCTGTCCCGCACCTTCCAGCGGCCTCACCGGGCCCGATGCCTCCGTGTCTCGGGGGCCGGGCACACGAACGCTCTCAGGCGTAGAGCCTGTCGAGCGCCTCGGCGACGTGCACCAACCGCGCGTTCTCCGGCGTGAAGCGCTCGCCTCGTGCCAGGCGGTGGGCCCAGTCCACGGCGGCCCGTCCGCCCCAGCCGTCCGGCGGCTCGGCCAGCCGCACGCGCTCGGTGCCCCGGAAGGCCTCCGTCGTGAAGTCGTAGAAGGAGCCGTTCACGTTGCGGAACGACGCGCCCCCGCCCGTTCCGTAGAACGAGGCCTCAATCACCGCGTCGCAGCCAGCCGACAGCTTCCACGAACAGGCGAGCTGGACGGCGGTGCCCCCGTCGAGTTCCAGCAGGGCGGCGGCGTAGTCCTCCACGGCCTCCTCGCGGCCACGCAGCGGCCGCCCTGGGCGAAGCGCTGGCTGCTCACCCGGCGGACGGCGGGAAAGTCGAGCACCCACAGCGCCAGGTCCACCAGGTGGATGCCCAGGTCCATGACGCAGCCCCCCCCGGCGAGCGCCGGGTCGTAGAACCACGGCTTGTCCGGGCCATAGGCGTTGTGGAAGACGAGGTTCACCGCGTGCACCTGCCCCAATGCGCCGGACTGGTGATGCGCGCGCAGCGTGCGCATGCCTTCCGCGTAGCGGTAGCTGAAGTCCACGCCCAGCAGCACGTCCGACTTGCGGGCCGCGTCCACCACGCGTTGGACCTCGCGGGCGGTGCGTCCCAACGGTTTCTGGCAGAACACCGCCACCCCGCGCTCCAGCGCCTGGATGGACTGCTCCGCGTGGACCGCGCTGGGCGTGGCGATGACCACCCCGTCCAGCCCCAACGCGAGCAACGCGTCCAGGGAGTCCACCCGCTCGCAGCCCGGCGCGAGCGCACGTGCCGCCTCGGCGGCGGCCTCCGAGGGGTCCGCCACGCCCACCACCTCCACCGGCGCTTCGCGCACCAGCGCCTCCATCCGGTGGCGGCCAATCCAGCCCACGCCCAGGAAGCCCAAGCGGGGACGGCGCATCGCGGGTGCACTCATGGGGTGACCAGGGCCTTGAGGAAGCCATCCGGCCGGGAGCTCAGGGCATTGAAGGCGCGGTCGAGTTCCTCCAGCCGGAAGTGGTGGGTGAAGAGGGGATAGGGGTCCAGCGCGCCGGAGGCCACGGCCTCCACCGCGAGCCGGATGCCTTCCACGTAGACGCGCGGGTCTCGCTCGTGGGCGTTGATGACGTCCAGGCCGCGCCAGTTCCACAACTGCATGTTCACCTGCCGGGGCCCGTCCTGGTGGTAGCCCGCGATGACCAGCCGGCCCCGCTCGCGCGTGAGCTCGCCCGCGAGGTCGAGCGGCCACTGCGCGCCCACGGCCTCGATGACGCGGTCACAGAAGGCGCCCTCGGTGAGGGACTTCACGCGTTCGATGATGCGGCCATGGTCATCCATGGGGATGCACTCGGTGGCGCCGTAGGCCCGGGCCAATTCCAGCGCGAAGGGCCTCCGGGAGATGGCCAGCACGCGCGCGCCCGCGTTCGCCGCGAGCCGCGTCACCACCGCGCCCAGGAAGCCGATGCCGATGATGGCCACCGTCTGCCCCGCCTGGATGTCCGCGCGGCGGAAGATGTTCACGCCGCAGCCCAGCGGCTCTCCTGGAAAGGGCTTGCCCGCGAGCGAGGGCGGAAGCACCACGGCCGACGCCGCGGCCACCACGTCGTACTCCGCGAAAGCCGCCGAGGAGAGCGTGGCCACCCGGTCTCCGACGCGCAGCCCCGTCACCCCGCTCCCGACGGCATCCACCACGCCCCAGCCTTCGTGTCCCGGCGCCCCGGGCTGCAGCGGGTAGCGGAACCAGTCACGGCCCTCCCAGGTGGGCAGGTTGGAGCCACACACACCGCAGCCTTCCAGCCGCACACGCACGGCGCCTGGACCGGGCTCGGGCCGGGCGATGCGGTCCACCCGCGTCCCACCGGGCCCCGTGACGACCGCCGCCCTCATCATCCCGTCCGCCATGCTGACCTCCCGTCCCAGGGTTCTGTGGCGTCAGCGGGGTCCGGACAACCCGCCCTTTCGGCGCGGGCGGCGCGGCCGTGGACGGGCGGACGTCCGGCTGGCCGCCATGTGTCGGAGGCCCGACGTGCACAATCCGCCCCTGGTGCGTCCGGACGCCGGGCCCTGCGGATGACCGCGAGCCCGCTGCCCGGACGAACCCGTGAACGAACGCCGTCCCTGGCGTGGACCTCCCTATCTTCCTGGTCGAAGACGCAGGCGACGCAGGGGGGGATGCAGCCGTGCTGGGAATGACACACAAGTGGGAGCTCAACCTGGACGCCATGACGCCATCGCTCGTGGTGGGCGGCCGCTACCCCATGGAGGCCGCGGCCTACCTCGCGGGCCAACTGGGCATCCGCTCCGTGGTGGACGTGCGTGTCGAGGACTGTGACGACGAGCAGGTGCTTCGCCAGCACGGCATCACCCTCCTCCACCTGCCCACGCAGGACATGTGCGCCATCCGGCTGCCCATGATTCATGACGGCGTGGCCTGGGTCCGCGCGAGGCTGGCCCGGCGCGAGAAGGTGCTCATCCACTGCGAGCACGGCATCGGGCGCAGCGCTTTGCTGGCGCTCTGTGTCCTGGTGGAGGGCGGGCTCGCGCCATTGGAGGCGTTGTCGCTGGCCAAGGACCGCCGAAGCCGCGTGTCCCCCAGCCCCGAACAGCTCATGGCCTTCATCGCGTACACCCAGGCGGTGCACGCCTCACGCGAGGTGCCCTGGGACGTGCCGGACTTCGACGCGCTGGCCACCATCGCCTACCGCCACCTCCGACAGGACTGAAGGGGCGCGAAGCGGATGCTCGTGTACGGGAGTGCCGTGAGGGAGGCATCACCCCGGGAGCTGCTGGCGGTGCTCCAGGCGCGCCTTCGGCAATGGGAGGCGCTGGCGCCGGGCCTGGCCCGCCATGCCGCGCTGACCACGCTGTTCATCGAAGCGGGCGCGCTGGCCCAGGGTGTGCTGGACCAGGACTTCGCCGAGCGGCGACAGGACGACCCAGGCCCCCTGGGCGCGGCGTGTCTCGCGCTGCCCTTCGTCCTCGCGCAGGCCCTTCATCGCTCCTGGGAGTCGGGCTTCACGGACGTGACACCCGTGCCTCGAGGCCCGCTGGAGGCGATGGAGCGAGCGCCGCTGCCGGAGCGCGTGGGCCTCTCCACCCCCGAAGGCTACGCCTACCACGCGCTCTATCCCGAGCAGTACCTGGAGGCCGCGAAGGCCCTGCGTTCCCCACTGGTGGTGGGCATCCGAGGCATCGGCACGAGCCTGGCGTGCGCGGTCGCCGCCGCGGCGAAGGCGGCGCCGCCCCTCACCGTCCGGCCCACGGGGCATCCCTACCAGCGCGTCTGCCAGGTGGGCCCGGAGCTGGAAGCCGCCATGCTGGCGCGGGCGGAGCACGCGGACGTGGCCATCGTGGACGAAGGCCCTGGCCTGTCGGGAAGCTCCTTCGGCGCGGTGGCGGACTTCCTGGAGGACCACGGCGTGGCGCGACGGAAGCTGTGCTTCTTTCCCAGCCACGCGGGAGCGCCCGGCCCCATGGCCAGCGAGCGGCACCGGACCCGCTGGGAACAGGCGCGGCGATACCTGACGGAGTTCGATGCGCTGTTCCTCCACCCAGGCGATGCCCGCTCCGCCCTGGCGTGCTGGTGCGAGGACCTCACCGGCCGCGCGCAGCGGCCCCTGGAAGACCTGGGCGCCGGCGCATGGCGGCACGTGCTGTTTCCAGGCGCCCGTGACTGGCCGCCAGTCCACGTCCAGCAGGAGCGTCGCAAGTACCGGCTCTTCACACCGCGCGGCCCGTTCCTCCTCAAGTTCGCGGGCCTGGGCGGCTTCGGTGAACACCGGCTGCAGCGCGCCCGGCAGCTCGCGGAAGCGGGCTTCACTCCGCCCGTGGAGGGACTGCGACACGGCTTCCTGGTGCAGCGCTGGCTGGAAGACGCCCGTCCGCTGTCGCGGGTGCCGGCGTACGACCGCCGCGTGTTGGTGGCGCGCGTGGGCGACTACCTGGGCTTCCGCGCCCGTCACCTGCGCGTGTCGGCGAAGGCCGCAGGCGCTCCCGTGGACGCGCTGCTGGAGATGGCCCGTTACAACACCGCGCAGGCGATGGGCGAAGAGGCCAGTGCCCGGCAGCTCGACGGCTGGAGTCAGCACCTGGCCACGCTCGCGCGCGAGATGAGCCGCATGGAGACCGACAACAAGCTCCAGGCGTGGGAGTGGCTCGTGCTGGCGGATGGACGGCTGCTGAAGTGCGATGCCGTGGACCACCACGCGGGCCCTGACCTGATTGGCTGTCAGGACGTGGCCTGGGATGTGGTGGGCGCCGCGGTGGAGCTGGGCTTCGAGGCCCGAGAGGAGGCGCGGCTCGCCGAGCGCGTCGCCCAGGTCGGTGGCCGTCCCGTTAGCACGGGGCTGCGGGCCTTCTATCGGCCCTGCTACCTGGCCTTCCAGATTGGCCACCACGTCCTCGCGGCCACCGCGCTGGCGGTGACAGCGCCCGAGGAAGCAGCGCGGCTGCGCGGCGCGGCTGCGCGCTATGAAGCCCTGCTGCGCGAGCACATGCCCTTCAGCACCTGAGGTGCGTCAGCTCGCGTACCGGCGCGTCATCCGCGCGCAGAAGTCCGCGAACTCCTCCACCTGCCGAGGCGGGCTGGTGTGATGGTCCTTGAGGCCACGCGAGCCCGGGGTGAAGCAGTACGTCAGCGTCACGTCGAAGCCGTCCAGCGCGCGCATCTGCCGGTCGAACCACGCCTGGGCGCCGGGCCGGTGGCTGTCCGCCCAACTCAAGCCCGTGCGCAGCTTGCGGACGCCCATCTTCCGGAGCCACGCCACCGCGTCATCCAGGCGGTGGTCCTCGAAGTGGAACCACTGGCAGATGCCGAGCTGCGGCGTGTAGTCCGCGAAGTGGCGCATGGCCCGCTTCGGAGAACCGTCCTCATGCAAGAGCCCCATGTAGAAATGGCGGTAGTACGACGAGCCCTCTGATTCCCGGTGGCGCGTGGTCGCGGGCCAGGCCTTGGGCAAATCATAGAGGCTGTACCAGTGCACGCGGTCCACGTGGCCCAGCAGCAGCTCCGCGGTGCGGCGCAGGCCGAACTCCTGCACCTCCTCCGCGCCGAAGGTGGACACCCCCACCTCCGTCACCCAGACGGGGTGGCGCGACACGGCGCGAATCTCCTCCAGCCGCTGGGGCCACTCCTCCAACTGCCAGTGGTTCCAGTCCAGCGGGAAGCCATGCACCGCGACGACGTCCACCTCATCCAGGGCCCCCTGGGCTTCCATGCGGCGGAGGAAGGAGACATCGATGGGCGCCATGCCGCCCAGCACGCGCGGCAGCCTCGAGTTCTCCGTGCGCACCGCGGCGCCCGCCAGCCGCACCATCCGCGAGAAGATGCTCCAGTCCGCGTCCACGCCGAAGTCCCAATGCGACATGTTGTTGGGCTCGTTCCACAGCTTCACCGCCTCAATCACTGGAGCACCTCCGGACGCATGCTTCGCTGACACAGGTAGATTTCCCGCGCGGGCCGGTCGAGCACCGTGAAGCCCGCGGAGCGGAGCATGGCCTCCGTGCACGCGGCGTTGGGCACCCACCAGTTGGTAGGGTCGCCGGCGTAGCGGTGCTCGATGAAGTGCAGCTTCGGGAAGTCCGGCCGCTCGAAGGCGGACCGCTCGGTGATGGGGTAGTCGTGCGCCACCGGCCCCACCAGCGTGCTGCCGCGCTCCATCGTCTGGAAGATGAGCAGGTCCTTCACCACGTGCTCGTGGAGCAGGTCCAACGCGAGCAAGGGATGGCGCAGGTGGTAGAGGACGCCCATGAAGAGGACGATGTCGAACTTCTCCCCCAGCGCGCCCGCGTCGTACACGTCGAGCTGATACAGGTCCACGTCCACGCCCAGGACCTGGGTGGCGAGCCGGGCCTGCGCCAGGTAGCGCGCGTCACTGTCGATGCCCACCACGCGCGCCGCGCCCCGGCGCTTCATCTCGATGCTGTAGAAGCCCCCGTTGCAGCCGATGTCGAGGACGGACTTGCCCTTCAGGTCCGTGGGGAAGGCGCGCTGGAAGGTCCGCCAGAACACCGCGGGGAAGTCCCCCAGGGGATGCCCGGGCGCCGTCTGCACGCCATTCAGGTCCAGGTTGTGGAACCACTCTCCCAGCGAATGCACCTGATGTTGAAGCTGCTCGGCCGTCAACTCGGACGGGCTCATCGCGCCTCCGTCATGCGGGGAAATCCATGACGAGGGTGCGCAGCACGCAGGAACTTTCCAAGTAGGGCCAGGCGCATGCCCCGCTGACTGTCTGTCGAACCCCGCGGATGCGCGGCACTACCTTTCAACCATGTCCCTGTGGCGGCTCCTGTTCGGCAAGCCCATCCCGAACGAGCAGGCGGAAGAGGAGAAGATTGGCCCACTGACCGGCATCCCCGTGCTGGGGCTCGATGCCCTGGCCTCCGCCGCCTATGGCCCCGAGGCCGCCCTCACCGTCCTGCTCGTCCTGGGCAGCGCGGGGCCGCGCTACATCGGCCTGCTCACCGGCGTCATCGTGGCGCTGCTGCTGGTGGTGCAGTTCTCCTACCGGCAGACCATCGCCGCGTACCCCGACGGCGGCGGCTCGTTCTCCGCTGGCCGGCAACCTGGGGGTGAAGCCCGCGCTCCTCGCGGCCGCGGCGCTGGCGCTGGACTACGTGCTCAACGTCGCGGTGGCCATTTCAGCCGGCGTGGGCGCGCTCGTCTCCGCCGTCCCCAGCCTGTTCCCCCACACCTTGCTCCTGTGCCTGGCCCTCCTTGGATTCATCATGGTGGTGAACCTGCGAGGCATCCGCACCGCGGGGACGGCCTTCCTGCTGCCCACCTACCTGTTCGTCGGCTGCCTGGGCCTCACCCTGCTCGTGGGCGCGTGGAAGGTGCTCGCCTCCGGTGGGAGCCCCGTGCCCGTCATCCCTCCGCCCCGGCTGCCGGAGAGCACGGCCACGGCGAGCCTCTGGCTGCTGATGCACGCCTTCGCGAGCGGCTGCACGGCGATGACGGGCATCGAGGCCGTCAGCAACGGCGTCCCCATCTTCAGCGAGCCTCGCGTGCGCAACGCGCGCCGGACGTTGATGGGCATCGTGAGCATCCTGGTGATGCTGCTCTGCGGCGTGGCGTGGATGAGCCACGCCTATGACATTGGCGCGACGGCGCCGGGACAGGCCGGGTACCAGAGCGTGCTGTCACAGGTCGTCGCGGCGGTGACCGGGCGCGGCGCGTTCTACTACGTGACGCTGGCGGCCATCGTCTGCGTGCTGTGCTTGTCCGCCAACACCAGCTTCGCGGACTTCCCTCGCCTGTGCCGGGCCCTGGCGTTGGACAACAACCTGCCCCCCGCCTTCGCGCACGTGGGCCAGCGGCTCGTCTACTCCACGGGCATCGTCACCCTGTCCCTGCTGGCCGCCGTGCTGCTGGTGCTCTTCAACGGCGTGACGGACCACCTCATCCCGCTGTTCGCGGTGGGCGCGCTGTCCGCCTTCACGCTGTCCCAACTGGGCATGGTCATGCACTGGCGGCGCACGGGCGGGCGCGCCAGGCGGCACTTCCAGTGGGTGAACGGCGTGGGCGCGGCGTGCACGGCCACGGCGCTCGTCGTGGTGGCCACGGCCAAGTTCGCGGAGGGCGCCTGGTTGACCGTCGTCTTCGTCCCACTGACCTATGCGCTGCTCCGGGTCACCCGCCGCCACACCGAGCGCGTCCACGCCGCCACGGAGACGGACCGTCCCATGTCGGTGGCGCCGCTCACCGCGCCCGTGGTGGTCGTGCCGCTGCGGCGCCTGGACCGGGTGACCGAGAAGGGCCTGCGGTTGGCCCTGTCCATGTCACCCGACGTGTACGCCGTGCAGGTCCGCGGGCAGCCCGACGTCCCCGAGCAGTTGGAGCGGCGGTGGGAATGGCAGGTGGCCGCGCCGCTGCGGAAGGTGGGGCTGCCCGTGCCACGGCTGGACGTGCTCGTGCCGTCCTATCGCCAGGTCATGGACCCGCTGCTCGGCTACGTCCAAGCGCTGGCCGCGAAGCATCCGGACCGGTTCATCGCCGTGCTGGTGCCAGAGCTCGTCGAGCGCCGCTGGCACCACTTCATCCTCCCCAGCCACACCGCCACGCTGCTGAAGATGATGCTCCTGTTTCGCGGCGGCCCTCGCATCATCGTCATCAACGCGCCCTGGTACCTGCGCGAGCCGCCGGGCCTGCTGGCGCGGCTCAGACGAGGTTCTTCATCCGGACGACGAGGTTCTTGTCGCTGGTTCCCAGGGTGCTCGCATCGTCGGTGGGGATGACGTAGCCCTCATCCGCGCCCACGTGCTTCCGGTAGAAGTCCACGACGCCGCCGTCCAACACGTTGGACGTGGTGCTCTTCTTGATGCCGTACACGGAGCCGTCCGCGTTGCGAGCCTTGATGGAATCCGGTGCGGCCGACAGCAGGTCATCGTGCGTGCCCGACACCCGGCCGCCCTCCTCGGGCTGCATCGTCATCGAGGCGTTGTGGCCCTCGATGTAGCTCACGTCGTAGTACGTCTTGCCGAAGCCACCGTCGAACTTGACCTCGCCCAGCGTGGCCGCGCTGCCGTCACCCGAATCGCTCCGGAAGTTGCCCGACCAGTTCTCCGGGAATTGGACTGTCTGCGTCTTGCCCGGCGGCACGGTGATGGCGTCCAGTTCCTTCTCCCCCGCGTTGGGCGTGAACTTGATGGTCATCGGCGAGGTGCCGTCGTTGGTGAAGGTGATGGTGTTGCCCTCCTTCGACACGCCCGGCGCGCCCGTGGGCCCCGCGACGGCCTTCGCCTGGGTGCCGGCCGAAGCC
>JBKGHI010000019.1:0-64974 GCA_046520405.1 Myxococcus sp. 1LA | reverse complement strand
CGCCGTCCCCGTCACGGCGGGGCGGACCCCGGCGGCTGGAGGGCTCGTGCGCGGCGGCGGCGGCTTCGGCCTCCACCAGCTTCGGGCGCTGCGAGGCGCGGATGGTCTCCGCGCTGTCCTCGGCGTACTCGAAGTGGAACAGCCGCTTGATGACCAGGGTGGCGTAGGCGCCCGGCGGCAGGGTGAAGGCGATGTTGACCTTGATGTCGTCGCGGTTGAGCTCATCCGCCTGCGTGCGGCCCACGACGAGCTTGTGCGGGAACGACAGCAGCGGCCGCTCCTCGTGCTTGAAGTAGAGCCTGCGCTCCGCGCCGGGGACCTGCAGGTCCGACAGCTGGAGCTTCTCGCGGCCCAGCACCCAGCGCACGGCCTCCTCCACCTTCGGGTCGCTGAACGTCGAGTTCGGCGCGAGCAGGGGGAAGGTGGCGTCGCGCAGCGTGCGGAGCACCTCCGGGCTGGCGTCGCGGTGGAACAGCAGCGTGCCGGCCTGGTAGCGCATGGGGAAGAGGTGCTCGCGCGGCAGCAGCAGCTGGAGGTAGCGCCGCACGCCCTCGTTCCAGAGGAAGCTCTGGTAGGTGAAGATCAGCATCGCGCGGTAGTCCGCGTCGATCTGCATGAAGGCGCGCAGGTAGTCACCCGGCTGGTCGCGCAGGGACTTGAGGACGCGGTGGTACTTGCGCGTGCCCTCGTAGGGGACGCGGGCGTCCCAGCGGCCCCAGTTCTCCTTCCAGAAGGCCTTGATCTTGGCGTCCTCCGTCCGGTCCAGCTCGGACGGCTTGGCCATGTAGTTGTGCAGCGCGGCCTCGAAGTCGCCCCGGATGAGGTCCTTGGCGATGAAGCCCTGGCCGTGCTTCAGCGAGCCGAAGCGCTGGCTGTCGAAGTAGTTGATGACGCCCAGGCGGTTGACCTCGGCGGCGGCCACGTTGAGGGGCCCCAGCGACTCCGGCTGGAGCGCGCGCACCGTGACGGAGAAGCGGTTGGAGGTGATGTTGGCCGCGGACAGCGGCTTGTCCGTGCGGCCCAGGTACTTCAGGCGCAGGTCAGGGTCCTGCATGTCCACGTCGGCGCCGTCCACCGCGATGATCTGCTCGGTCCGGCCCTGCTTGTCCTTGAGGCCGCAGTAGCTGATGGCGCCGGGCTTGAGCCCGAACGCATCCCGCAGCCGGGTCACGGCGTCGAAGGTGGACAGCTTCTGCTTGTCCATCAGGTAGACGCGGTGACGTCCCGAGTCGACTTCGTCGAAACGGTATGACTCCTTGACGGAGAAGTCCTCGGGCTTTTGTTTGATTCGCACGGCGCCCCCTTACCAGCGCGGCGCCCCGGAATGAAGCATCTGCGCCAGAAAGGGGATAACGTGACTTTCCATGCGATTTCTTCCCCTGCTGCTCCTGGCCCTGGCGCCGGGGTGTGCCTCCACGCTGTCCACGCAGCAAACGGCCCGGCCGTTGGCGCCGGGGCAGGTCCAGGTGACGGGTGGGGTGGGGGTCTTCGTTCCGGTGGGGACGCTCATCAAGGTGGTGGACGCGGGCATCAGCGAGGGCGAGGCGGCCCGGGACGCGGTGGATGACGACCGTCCCTATTCGCTGAGCGAGGAGGCCCAGCAGCGGCTGCTGACGGCTGGCGTCGCGCTGATGGTGGCCCCCCCGGGCGCCAACCCGGAGCTGATGATGCGGGTGGGGGTGGTGGACCGGGTGGATGTGGGCCTGCGCTACAGCGGCATCGCCCTGCGCGGGGACATCAAGGTGCTGCTGGTCCATGGCGGGGACGAGGTGGGCCGGTACCTGGAGCTGGGCCAGCGCTCCTTCGACCTGGCCCTGGGGGTGGGGGTATCCCGGCACTTCTTCAGCAGCCCGGTGCTGGACGTGCTGGAGGTGGTGCAGATGGGGGACTTCAGCCGCTATGACGTGGAGGTGCCCCTCTACATGAGCGCGGACTGGGGGGACGTCTTCAAGCTCTACGCCGCCCCCAAGTACATCTATAGCCGCACCCGGCTGGACGCGCGGCTGGTGGACTACGCCCAGCAGGGGAAGCCGGTGACGGGCTTCGACGCGTCGCTTCCCGCCACGGTGGGCAGCCACTTCATCGGCTCCACCTTGGGCATCGCGGTGGGCTACCGGTACGTCCACCTCTACGCCGAGCTGACGGGGGGCTACTTCCGGAGCAGGCCCCAGCTCTTCGGGGTGGAGCGGGACCTGGGGGGGCTGACGCTGATGCCGTCGGTGGGCCTGGCCATCCGGGCGGGCGGCTCGGACCGGCGAACGGCGGGCGGGCGGCCGGCCCCTGGCCGCTGAGGCGCCGTCCTTCCAAGCGGTTACTGAGCAGACGTGCAGTGGTGATTTCCGAGCGTTCCCCGGTGCCGATGGCCTCTGGTAGTGTCCGGGCCGGTGAGGATTTCCGCGTGAGCCAGTCCCCCGTCCCATTCGCTCCCAAACCCGGGCAGATTCGCGGCCCCCGTCTGACAGGGCGCTTCGCGGATGGCACGCTCGGAGAGTTTCCGCTGGGGCCCGCGACGTCCCTGGGGCGGCATCCGTCCAACACGCTGCGGCTGGTGGACCGGGAGGTGTCCAAGGAACACGCGGTCATCGAACGCGTGGGCAAGGACTTCATCCTCAAGGACCTGGGCTCCTCCAACGGCACCTTCGTGAATGGCCGCCGGGTGAAGGAGCTCAAGCTTCGCGACGGGGATGAAATCTCCCTGGGCGCCTCGCGGCTCATCTTCCACAGCGGCGAGCCGGCGTCCCAGGCCAACGCGCCCACCGCGCCGGGCGTGACGGTGGTGGCGCAGTCCATCTCCATGCCGGCCTTCCTGGCGCAGATGGACCAGGTGCCGCAGAACTTCCGGCCCGCCGAGCAGGTGTCGGACGTGGAGGCCCTGCGCCGCGACTACGAGAAGCTGCGCATCGCCCACGAGTTCCACCGCCAGGTGAGCCTGCAGGGCAGCCAGACGGGGCTGTTCGATCAGATCCTCAAGGTGGCCTTCCAGCTCCTGGCCGCGGACCACGGCGTCATCCTGAAGGTGGCCGCGGACGGCGAGTTCATCCCGTCGGCGGTGCACCACCGCTCCGACAAGGCCGTCAACGTCATGCTGTCCGACACCGTGCTCAAGCGGGTGGTGGAGACGGGCAAGGCGGTGCTGACGGCGGACGCCATCATCGACGAGCGCTTCTCCGCCGCGGAGAGCATCGTGGCGCAGGGCATCCGGTCCGCCATGGCGGTGCCGCTGAAGGTCAACGGGAAGATCCAGGCGGTGCTCTTCCTGGACAGCCGGCAGCAGATCAACGCCTTCTCGGAGAAGGACCTGACCATCCTCTCCGGCATCGCCTCCCAGGCCAGCATCGCGCTGGAGAACGCGGCCCTGGCCGAGCAGATCCAGGCCGAGGCCGTCACGCGCGCGGAGCTCAGCCGCTTCCTGTCCAAGGCCGTCGCCGACGCGGTGATCGCCGGCGAGACGGAAGACCTGGCGCAGAGCCGCCTGGCGGAGGTGAGCTGCCTCTTCGCGGATATCCGCGGGTTCACCACCATCTCGGAGAACGATTCTCCGCAAGAGGTGGTAGACATGCTCAACGCATTCTTCACCGCCATGGCCGGGGTGGTGTTCCGCCACGAGGGCAACCTGGACAAGTTCATTGGTGATTGCGTCATGGCCGTGTGGGGGCCGCCGCTGTCGCACCCGGACGACGCCGCTCGCGCGCTGCGGGCCGCCTTGGAGATGCAGGACGCCGTCCATGAGCTGAACCGCCGCCGCGTGGCGGATGGGAAGCAGCCCATTGAAGTCGGCATCGGGGTGAACACCGGTCAGGCCGTTGTCGGCTACATGGGCAGCGCGGAGCGCCACGAGTTCACCGCCATTGGCGACACGGTGAACACGGCCTCGCGTCTGTGTGGCATGGCGAAGAGCGGCGAGGTGCTGGCCTCCGAGACCACGGTGCGCAGGGCGGGCGCCGGCTTCGACGTGGAGGGGCTGCCGGCCCTCCAGGTGAAGGGCAAGGAGAAGGCCGTGCCGACCTACCGCGTCCACGGGCTGGAATACACCACCGCCGCTTCTTCCTCGCGCCGCGTATGACCTCGACGACGCAGGCCTGCCCCAACTGCGGCCATCAACACGACATCCGCGTCTATGTGAGCGGCCAGCGTGTCCAGTGCCGTTGCGGCATCCGCTTCGAGGCCCGCCGGGGTGACGTGTCCGCCGAACTGGCGCGCAACACGATGCCTCCCACGGCCAGCGGCATCACGGAGCGCCGCACGCCCACCAACGGCACGTCCGGCGTGGTGACGGCGGTGCCGCACGCGGATCCGGATCCAGGTATTGAAATCTCCCTCTCACGCGCCCCGGAGCCCGCGCGGCCCGGCGGCGAGGTGAACGGGCTGCCGGGCGTGGCGGCGCCGGCCAGCGGCGTGGCCTTCTCCTCCGGCGTGGGGGATTCGGACGCGCCGCAGGAGCCGACGCTGGTGCGCTCGTCCGCGAAGACGGGCCTGGGCAGCGCGCGCTCCGACCTGCACGGGCAGCAGGAGGACAGCACCTTCGTGGGGGCCGGCAAGGTGGACCTGCCGGGCTTCGAGCTGATGGAGATGCTCGGGCGCGGGGGCATGGGCGAGGTGTGGCTGGCGCGGCAGCAGTCGCTGGGCCGCACCGTGGCGGTGAAGCTGTTGCCGCCGCGGCTGGCGAAGGACCCGGAGTTCGTCACGCGCTTCGAGAAGGAAGCCACGGCGCTGGCGGCGCTCAACCACCCCAACATCATCCAGATCATCGACCGGGGCGTGGCGGGCGAGAACTACTACTTCGTCATGGAGTACGTGGAAGGCCGCTCGCTGCGCGAGGCGATGTCGGCCGGGCTGTCGCTGGAGAAGGGCCTCAAGCTCATCCTGTCGGTGGCGCGCGCCATCGAGTGCGCGCACGACAAGGGCATCATCCACCGCGACCTGAAGCCGGAGAACATCCTGCTGGACGGGCGGGGGAACGTGAAGGTGGCGGACTTCGGGCTGGCGGGCATCCGCGCGCCGGACTCGCGCCTGCAGCTCACCGCGACGTCGGTGGCCATGGGCACGCTGAACTACATGGCCCCCGAGCAGCGCCGTGACGCGAAGAACGTGGACGGGCGCGCGGACCTCTTCTCGCTGGGCGTCATCCTCTACGAGGTGCTCACCGGGGAGCTGCCGCTGGGCCGCTTCAAGCTGCCCTCCGCGAAGGTGCCGGGGTTGGATGCCCGGGTGGATCCCGTGGTGGATCGCCTGCTGGAGCAGGACCCTCACGCGCGCTACGAGAAGGCCGCGGACCTGTGCGCCGCGCTGGAGGCGATGATCGCCACCAGCTCCGGGCCGCGCCTGGCGCAGAGCGACCTGGACGGGCGCCTAGTGCCCGCGGTCGCGCGGCCGGCGAGGCAGAGCGCGTTGGTGCGGCAGTTCCGCTCGGGGTGGCGCCGCGTGCGCAGCGGCCTGTCGGTGGTGGGCGGGCTCGCGCTGCTGGGCCTCGCGGTCCGGGGCTTCGTGGGGCCAGGGTCCCCGGTGTTCCCCCCGAGTCCTCCCAAGCCCGCGATCCTGCCGCCGAACACCTACGGTGAGGTGTTCGCGTCCATGTCCATGGTGGCGCCCGCCAGGCCCGGAGGGACCTCGCGCCTGGAGCTGGGCTTCAACGAGGGTGAGGAGGAGGTCAACGTCCACAGCGGCGACTGGCGGCTGGTGGATGGGGAGCTCCAGGTGGTGCAGGCGGGCAAGGAGACCAACGGGCGGCGCCTGATTCCGCGCGCGTACATCGCGCAGCGCTACTTCTCGTCCAACGAGTTCACGGCCGAGGTGCTGATGGACGTGTCGCCGCTGGGGAAGGAGTACACCCAGGAGGCGGATGCGCAGCACTACGGAGAGCTGGCGTTCCGCATCAAGGACACGCAGATCTCCGCGTTCGCCATTCCGGACGTGGGCATGCGGCTGGCCTGGCGCTACTTCACGCCGGACGGGCGCGAGGTGGTGGGCAACAGCGCCCAGGACACGGAGGCGCTCGTCGAGGACGAGATGCCGCTGCCGGCCCACGGCCCCTACCAGGTGCGGCTCCAGCTCCGGCGGAACGCCTCGGGCGTGCTGGTGGAGGCGTTCCTCAACAACGAGCGCTTCGCCCGCAAGCTGCTGGTGGGGCTCGAGGACCACGTGGCGAAGGTGGCCCTGGGCTGCCGGAACCTGTCCTGCTCGTTCGATGACTTGAAGGTCCGGGGGCACCTGATGCCCCGGCCCGTCCGCCGCGTCGCCGCCGGTCCCGACTGAGTCGGGCGGCGGGCGGAGGCTTGCGCGGACGCCCGGCCATCCCCACCTTGCCTTCGGCGGGCTCCGTCATGTCGGAGCCCCGGCCGAGCCTTCGCGGGGGATGGGATGGAGCTGTGGCGGATGGCACTGGCGCCGCTCTACGCGGCGTGCCTGTTGGGGCTGCTGGTGGCGGCGTTCGCGTTCGGGCGCAAGGACGTGTCCGCCCGGCCCTACCGCGTGCCCCTGCTCTGGTTTGGCGCCCTGGCGGTGGTGTCGCTGCTCGTGCTGGAGCACGTGCGGGGCGCCGGGGCGGTGCTGGCCTCCGAAACCGTCGTGAAGGCCCTGGGCTCCGTCCTGCTGGTGCTGGCCGCGGGGCTGGCGCTGCGGGGTGCCTGGGCCCGGTCGCGGGCCAACGTGCTGCGGGGTTCCGCGCCGGTGCCGCTGGATGAAGCCGTGGCGGCCCTGCGGGCTGGCCAGGCTCCGGGCTGGGGCGTCTACCACGGCGTGTTGGATGCGGAGGCGTCGCTGACGTCGCCCGGGGGCGTTCCCTGCGTGTTCTTCGACGCGGAGGTGCGCGAGGTGGCGGCGGATGGCCGGCGCGGGGCGCTGCTGTCGCGTGAGCGCGCGTATGCCCCGGTGCTGGCGCTGCGCGGCCAGCGCGTCCGGGCCTCCGTGACCTTTTCTCCCGCGTCGCTGATGGCCCCGGTGGAGGTCCGCCGGTGCAAGGCGCTGCCCGGGACGGTGCCCGCGTCCTGGTACCAGACGGCGCACCTGGAGGTGCCCGAAGCGGCGGCTTCGCCCGCGGGTGGAATGAGCGTTCCTTCCACGACTGGCGCGGAGCCGGAGGCCCTGTCCTGGGAGCGCGTGGGCACGGTGGGCGAGTCCTGTCTCGTGGTGGGGGAGCTGCGCCGTGGTCCGGCCGAAGGCAGCTATGTCCTGGCGGGCCGGGAGGGAGGCCCCGCGCTGGTGGTGCTGGGCCCACAGGCACCGGCCACCAGCGGGTCGTTGGCCCGGCGGGCCTGGCGGCACTTCGCGGCGGCCGGTGTGCTGTCCATGGCCGCGGCCGTCGTCCTGTCCCGGTCGCTGTGAGCGCGCGGCCCGGGCACGGACGCCCGGACCGCGTGAAGGGCTCCGCTCAGCCGGCCGTCGTGTTGCCGGTGCCGCGCGTGGTGGAGAACACGAGCTGCTCCTCGCTGTCCGCCACCCGCACCGTGAGCGTCCGCTCCACGCCCGCGAGCCCCAGCGGCGTGGACTGCGCCAGGTCCGTGAGCAGGGCGCCCGCGGCCCGCAGGTGGAAGCCGGTGGTCCACATGCCCTCCAGCTCGCCGAACACGGTGCGCAGCTCGTCCGGGGCCTTGCGCTCGTCAATGGCGCGGCGCAGGCGCACCATGCCGCTCACGAAGTTCCGGCACCGCATGAGCGTGTTGGGGTTCTTGGAGATGACCTCCGCGAAGCTGAAGTTGCCGCCGCCCGGGCGCCACTCGCTTTCGATGAGCTGCAGGTCCTTGCCCAGGTCTCTCACCGTGGGGTCCTTCTGGAAGTACCACTTGGCGATCTGCGCGGCGCGGGCAGGCGACAGGTCGTTCAGCATGAGGCTGCCTTGCTCCTGCACCTCGCGGAGGTAGGCCTCCCAGATGGGGGCGTAGACGGCGCGCCGGAACTCGGCGGAGGCGCGGGGGAGCTGCTCGCTCCAGGGCAGCGCGCGGGCCAGGGCGCGTGAGAAGCGCGGCAGGTCGAGCGCCTGGATGCGGGGCACCAGGGCGCGGAACGAGTCGTCCGCCATCTTCAGCTCCAGCCGCGTCTCGATGGGGTGCTTGCCCACGTCCTCCTGCATGACGGTGATGACGGAGGCCGCGTCCTTCGCGTCCAGCACGCCCCAGACGACGGCGTCATCCACCGCCTGTTGCAGGTCCTTGCGCGACAGCTTCTTCTGCCGGCCCCACAACATCAGGTGCAGGCCGTAGCCGAAGTCGGTGGCCACGGGCGTGGGGGCGAAGCGCGTCATGTCCGCCTTCAGGTCCACCACCCACTGGCCGCGCGTGCCCAGCAGCTTGTCCTCGTAGCCCCGGCGTCCCAGGAACGCCATGCGCCGGGCGCCCTGGAAGTTCTCCTGCACCACCCAGGACTGCTTGCGGACGTTCTGCGCCTTGAGCAGCTCGAACGAGCCCAGTCCCAGGGAGAAGCCGTAGGCCTGCTGGCGCGTGAGCGTGGTGGCGTGCAGGTAGTTGCGCAGCTCGAACTCGCGCTGCTGGGCGGGGAGGCCCTTCATCCACTTGAGCAGCTCCACCAGGTTGCCCTTGAGCAGGGACTCGTGGAAGCGCATCGCGGTGACGTCCTCCACGACGACCTCCAGCAGCGTGGAGGCCTCCGCCAGGCGCAGGTATTCGTACTGGAAGCCCTCGGCGATGTGCGAGCGGACGGCGTTCTCCAGCGACTCGGCGACGCGGGCCTTGAAGTCGGCCCAGGCCTGCGGAAGGTTGGCCGGGTCCGCCAGTTGCGGGTCGATGCCCAGCCGCTCCAGCACCAGGCCCAGCACCTTCTTCTGGGTGTCATCCAGCTTCGACTTGCTGGCCTTGTCCACCAGGCCGTCCATGAGCTCCAGCGCGGTGGCGCCCTTCTTGACGAGCTCGCGCAGGACGGGCCCCAGCAGGGCCTCCAGGAGCTGCCCGAGCTGCGCCTTCACGGCCGCCGGGTCCAACAGCTCCACCGTGATGCCCAGGCCGGCGGCCAGCGCCTGCTCGTGGGACTTCACCTTCCGCACGGCGACCTGGATGCGGCCCGGACGCGTGCGGGAGAAGCTGAGCTGGTAGTCGTCGGTGAGGGACACCCGGGCGGACAGGCTGGCCTTGGCGCTGACCTTCAGCGAGAGCAGCTCGTTGCCGCGCAGGAAGCCCAGGCGGCTGAGGTTGGCGGGGAAGACGTCCGCCCAGTTGAGGTCCAACCGCGCCTGGAGCGCGCCACGGGCCTGCCACGCCACGGCGTCCCCCGGCGCCAGCTTGGCCAGGTCGGTGGCCTGCATGAGGCGCAGCTCGGACAGGTCTGTGCGCACGGCCTCGCGCATGTTCTGCCCCAGCGGGTGGGCGCGGTAGTCGCTGAGCGTGACGGACAGCTCCGTCTGCTGCTCCGAGGCGAGGAAGGACAGGCTGGTGCTCACGGCGGCCTTCACGCGCGCGGCCACCTGGTAGCGCATCCAGCCCACGTCGGTGCCCAGGAGGAGCTGAGGCCGCGGCCCGGGCTCGGCGCCCTCGGGGCTCGGCTCGCCGACGATGCCATTCTCATCCACGTCGCCGGGCGAGTTGAAGTTGCGGATGGACGCCTCGCCCGTGGCCTCGAAGGAGAGGGTGATGCCGTGCATGGCCAGCTTGGGCGGAAGGACCTTCTCCTCCGTGAGGGTCCCCTGGGCCAGGGACACCTTGATGTCCTGGTCCTGCAGCTTCACGTCGGGCACCTTGCCCGCCACGGCGTCGGGAAGCTTCTCCAGCAGCTTGTTGACGACTTTCATGCGCATCCCCCTGAGCTGAAGCCTCCCGCCCGATGGCTGGAGGTCTCCTCGTCGTATGCCGTTGCTCACCCCGGAACAAGTCGGATAGCCGAAAAGACCGGTGGTCAGCGGACAGGTGCCCTGGAGGGAGGGGTGGAAGTAGCCCTCCGCGGTGCGTCAGGGCTCGTCGCCCAGGCCGTACTCCTTGAGCTTCCGCGCCAGCGTGTTGCGGCCAATCTCCAGCACGCGGGCCGCGGCGGTGCGGTTGCCCTTCACGGCGTCCAGTACACGCAGGATGTGGCGCCGCTCCACCTCTGCCAGCGGGAGGAGGCCGGAGTCCATCGGCGCGCTCGCGTCCGGGGCGCTGGCGACGGAGGCGGGCGTGGGCGCGGGCCGGTCGACGTTCGGCAGGGGGAGGTGCTCCTCCAGAATCTCCCCTTCGCAGAGCACCACGGCGCTCTCGATGCAGTTCTCCAGTTCGCGCACGTTGCCGGGCCAGCGGTAGCGCTTGAGTCGCTCCAGCGCGGCGGCGCTGAGCCGGGGCGCCGTCAGCCGGTGACGCCGTGCGACGGCGGCGACGAAGTGGCGAGCGAGCCGTTCGATGTCCTCCGCGCCGCGCTCACGCAGGGGCGGCAGCACCACCTCCACGACCTTGATGCGGTAGTAGAGGTCCTCGCGGAAGCGGCCCTCGGCCACCATGCGGGCCAGGTCCCGATGCGTGGCGGCGACGATGCGCACGTCCACCTTCACGGCCTGGGTGCCGCCCACGCGCTCGAACTCACGGTCCTGGATGACGCGCAGCAGCTTGCCCTGCACGGGCAGGGGTAGCTCGCCAATCTCGTCGATGAACACCGTGCCGCCGTTGGCCGCCTCGAACTTGCCGGGCACGCGGTGGTCCGCGCCGGTGAAGGCGCCGCGCTCATGGCCGAAGAGCTCGTTCTCGATGAGCGTCGCCGGTAGCGCCGCGCAGTCCACCTTGATGAAGGGCTGGTCCCTGCGGGGGCCATTCACATGGACGGCGCGGGCGAACAGCTCCTTGCCGCTGCCACTCTCGCCGCGCAGCAGCACCGTCGCGTCGGTGGGCGCGGCCTTGCGCACCAGGCGGTAGATGGCCTGAAGCTGCGGGGATTCGCCGATGATGCGGTTGAAGAAGTAGCCCACCGGCACCTGGGGCTGGTCCTTCGCGCGCTGGAGCTCCTGGTAGAGGCTGGTGCTCTGGAGAGCGGTGCTCACCTGCGAGGCGATGGCGGTGAGCCGCTGCGTGTCCTCGTCGGTGAAGCGGTCCGCGCCGCGGCGGTTGAGCACCTGGAGCACGCCATAGAGGGCGCCGTCCCCGTCCCGCAGGGGCACCGCGAGCAGGCTGGTGGTGCGGTAGCCCGTCATCCGGTCGATGTCCGCGAAGAAGCGCTGCTCGCCGCGCGGGTCCGGCACGTTGATGGCGTGGCCCGCCTCGGCGACGGTGCCGGCGACGCCCTGGCCCAGCTTGACGCGAATCTGCGACACCTCGGGCAGGTGCGCGGCGCGGCTGAACAGCTCACGGCGGGCCGGGTCCAACAGCCAGAGCGTGCCGCGGTCCGCTTGCAGGGTGATGGCGATGCGGTCCATCAGCGTCTGGAGGAACGCGTCGAGGTCCACCTCCCTGCCGACGAGCCCTCCGAAGGGGAGGAGGACCTGGGAGACGTCCGAGGGGGCTTGAGGCATGGCGGGAAGCGGCGGAAGGACGAAGGCCGAGGCCGCACCATAACATCCAGGGCCGGGGGGCATGGGGCGGCCCCTCTCAGGCCGCGCGGCCCAGCATCAGCCGCTGGCCCTCGCGGGCGGGCTCGCAGACGGGGAAGAGCGCACGGGCCCGCTCCGCCATGTCCTCCAGCACGTCGTCGCCGTGCGCCGGGTCGTGGTGGAAGAGGCACAGCCGGCGCGCGCCCACCCGGCCCGCGACGCCCGCCGCGTCCATCATCGTGGAGTGGCCCCAGCCCTTCTTGGCCACACCCTTGCGGCCCTCGTATTCCTCCGGCGTGTACTGCGCATCCAGGCAGAGCACGTCCGCGCCCTCGAAGAGCCGGCCCACCTCCGGTGCCAGGTCCTCCACGCGCACCTCCACGTCCGTGGCGTAGACGAACGAGTGCCCGTCCGCCTCCACCCGGTAGGCCAGGCAGCCCTGCGGGTGCGGCACGTCGATGGGGGTGACGCGGAAGGGGCCTACCTCCACGGGCCGGGCATGCAGCGCGGAGCGGAAGTCCATCCGCGAGCGCATGGTGGAGAGGGGCACCGGGAAGTGCGGCGGCTGCATCTGCGCGGCCAGCTCGGATTGGAGCGCCTGGGCCCCGTTGGCGCCAGGGCCGTAGAGCGTCAGCTCGGACGTGGGCAGGTAAGCCGGCGTGAAGAAGGGGAAGCCCTGCACGTGGTCCCAGTGCAGGTGCGAGAAGAAGAGCGTGGCCTTCTGGGGCGCGCCCTCGCGCATCATGATTTCCCCCAGCGCGCGGATGCCCGTCCCCGCATCCAGGATGAGCCGGTGGCCCTGGCTGGTGATCTCCACACACGCCGTGTTGCCGCCGATGCGCGAGCCCGACACCGCGATGCTCCCCCGAACGCCATGAAACCGGACTTCCATCGTGAGTCTCCTTGAATGGGGGCCTCCGCCTGGGATGCCCGCATGCCCGGTGCCCAGAGCATGGGCTGTGCCATTTACAAGTGCTTGGAATCACGGCAGCGCGCCGCGGGCATGGCACGCGCTGATCCAGAATGGATCGCGCTCGGCTGGTGCGGGCGATCCAAACCGGCGCAGGGGCCGCATGGCGGGAGGGCGGGGAAGGGGCCGGCCCGGACGCCAGGGGCGCGTCCTCCGACGGGCGGGGACTGCCCCGGCTCCGGGCGGCACCCAATGCGGGAGGGCGTCCTTGGCCTTGCAGCATCCGTCAGGCCATGCTGTCTGTTTCAAGACGTGACGAAAGCACAAACGAAACCTCATGGGTTTTGCGGAATAAAGCGGTTTCCGTTCACTCCAGAGTAGTTCAATGGCTCTCAAGTGCAGGCTTGTATCAGCAAGCTTCGGGCCGCGGCGTCTTCTGGAAGGCAGTCACGCTCTGGTCACGCCTCGGAGTGTTTTCAACATCAATGATGTTTATCCTTCAGGGCGGACTGCTTGACACAGCGCCGTATGGAAGCGTATGCCAAACATTCAAAACGGTGTCGTTGCCGAGCCTTAGGGCCTCCAGAACGCCATCCTCGCTGCCCGTGACAGGCGCGGTTTCAGTCGGTCCTGTCATGGTGTCGTCGCAAGGATGGGGCAGGGGGTTGTGGCGGCAGCCTGACCAGTGGTCGGTTGGACGCCCATTTTCTGCCAGGTTCTGAGAAAGAGTGGCTGCGGGGGTCGCCAGCGCATTTCGGGGGATGTATCAATGCCTGGGCAGCGGTGTGATGAGAATGATTGGGTAGCATTGCTCGTCCGCGTGAATCACGAGAAGGTCGCGGCCGCGCAGTTGGGGAAACACGGCTACGAGTTCTTCCTGCCGACGTACACACCTCCCAAATCCTCGGGCGTGAAGGCGAAGCTCCCGCTCTTTCCCGGGTACCTTTTCTGTCGCTATCAGAAGAGCAATCCGTACCGGATCGTCCGGGCGCCCGGGGTCATCCGCTTGCTGGGAGGCGAAGCGGGGCCCGAAGCCGTGCCGGCGCAGGAATTGGATGCCATTCGCCGGGTGACGGATTCGGGCGTCACCTCGAAGCCCTGGGACTATCTGCGTGCGGGTCAGCGTGTGCGCATCGTGGATGGGCCGCTCACGGGGTTGGAAGGGAGCCTGGTGACGAGCAAGAGCCAGCTCCGCTTCATCGTCTCCGTGGGCTTGCTGCAGCGCTCTGTCGCAGTCGAGGTGAGCGCCGAGCAGCTCGAGGCGGTCATGGACTGAGACCGCTTCCGGAGGACCCCGGTCCTTCACGCCGACAACCCGCTTCATTTCCTTGTCACCTGGGAGCGCCCCGCTAGGCGCCCCAGTGGACGTGAGTCGTGCCATGGACAAGAAGACCCTCTTCGACATCGTCACCAGCAGTGTTCGGGAGGTGGTCCCCGAGCTCGAAGCGCACGCGTTCGTGTCCGAGGATGACCTGGTCGGGCTGGGAGCGAACTCGCTCGACCGCGCCGAAATCGTCAACCTGACGCTGGAGAAGCTGGCGCTCAACATCCCCCGGGTCGAGCTGATTGACGCGAAGACCATTGGCGGGCTGGTGGACGTCCTCCACGCGAGGCTGTGAGGCGAAGCCATGGGGCCGGTCGGGATTGAAGCGATGAACGCCTTCTGTGGCATCGCCAGGCTGGATGTCCTGCAGCTCGCGAACCACCGGGGCCTGGACACCTCCCGCTTCGCCAACCTGCTCATGGAGGAGAAGACCGTCCCGCTCCCTTACGAGGACCCCGTCACCTACGGGGTGAACGCGGCCAGGCCCATCCTGGACGCACTGAGCGCGGCGGAGCGTGAGAGCATCGAGCTGCTCATTGCCTGCACGGAGTCGTCCTTCGACTTCGGCAAGGCCATGAGCACCTACCTGCATCAGCACCTGGGGTTGAGCCGCAACTGCCGGCTCTTCGAGCTCAAGAGCGCGTGCTACTCCGGCGTCGCCGGGCTGCAGATGGCCATCAACTTCATCCTGTCCGGCGCCTCTCCCGGGGCCAAGGCGCTGGTGGTGGCCACGGACTTGTCGCGCTTCTCCATCGCTGAGGGCGGAGACGCGTCGAAGGAGGACTGGTCCTTCGCCGAGCCGAGCTCGGGCGCGGGCGCGGTGGCCATGCTGGTGAGCGACACGCCCCGGGTGTTCCGCGTCGACGTGGGGGCGAACGGGTACTACGGCTACGAGGTGATGGACACGTGCCGCCCGGTCGCGGACAGCGAGGCGGGGGACGCGGACCTGTCGCTGCTGTCGTACCTGGACTGCTGTGAGAACGCGTTCCAGGAGTACACCCGGCGCGTCCCCGCGGCGAACTACGCGGAGAGCTTCGGCTACCTCGCCTTCCACACGCCGTTCGGCGGCATGGTGAAGGGCGCCCACCGCACCATGATGCGGAAGTTCTCCGGCGCGAACCGGGGCGACATCGAGGCGGACTTCCAGCGGCGGGTGGCCCCAGGGCTGACGTACTGCCAGCGCGTGGGGAACATCATGGGCGCCACGATGGCGCTCTCGCTCCTGGGCACCATCGACCACGGCGACTTCGCCACCCCGAAGCGGATTGGCTGCTTCTCCTATGGCTCCGGGTGCGGCTCGGAGTTCTTCAGCGGGGTGGTGACGCAGGACGGCCAGCAGCGGCAGCGCGCCCTGGGGCTCGCGGAGGCGCTGGGCCGCCGGCAGCAGCTCTCCATGCCGGACTATGAGGCGCTGCTGAAGGGCAACGGCCTGGTGCGGTTCGGGACGCGGAACGCCGAGCTGGACTTCGGAGTCGTCCGCGGCATCCGTCCGGGAGGGTGGGACAGGCCCTTGCTCTTCCTGACGGCGATTCGCGACTTCCATCGCGAGTACCAGTGGATTTCCTAGCCCCGTGGCCACGAGCGAAGCCATGTCCAGCGTAGCGTCCGCCGTCCCCCTGGCGGCCCCTGACAGCGTGGTGCGCCGCAGGTTGCGCATCACCCCCAGCATGTGCGGCCAGACGTCCCTGGTGGCCGGCCAGATTGGCGATTGGGCCTGGGACACCGTGACGCGCCTGTGTGGCACGGACGTGCTGACCGCCACCAACGCCTCCGGTGCGCCGACCTACCTGGCCTTCTACTACTTCCGCATCCGGGGCGACGCCGGGCTCCACCCGGGCGCGCTGCGCTTCGGCGACACGCTCGACGTGACGTCGAAGGCGTACAACTTCGGCAGTGAGTCCGTCCTCACGGTGCACCGCATCTGCAAGGCGCCGGACGGCTTCGGCCCGGAGGAGGACGCGTTCGACCACGAGGAGCTGTACGAGCGGCCCCGCCCGGGCCGCCTCTACGCGGAGACCTTCAACCGGTGGATCACGCGCGCGGACGGCAAGTCGAACGAGGGCCTCATCAAGTCCTCGCCCGTCGGGTTCCAGTACGCGCACCTGCCGCTGTTGCCGGAGGCGTACTCACCCCGGCGGGCGTACGGTGACGCGCGGGCGCGAGGCACCTTCCACGACGTGGACTCCGCCGAGTACCGGCGGACCGTGGACCGGTTCCCGCTGCGGTACGCCGTGGACGTCATCCGGGACGTCAATGGGGTGGGGCTCATCTACTTCGCGTCGTACTTCTCCGTGGTGGACTGGGCCATCTGGCAACTGGCGAAGCACCAGGGGCGCGGCGAGCAGACCTTCCTGTCGCGCGTGGTGCTGGACCAGCAGCTGTGCTTCCTGGGCAACGCGGCGCTGGACACCACCTTCGACATCGACGTCCAGCACTGGGCGCGCCTGGGCGGCGAAGAGGAGCTGTTCAACGTGCGGATTCGCGAGGGCGCGCAGGGCCGGGACATCGCCGTGGCGACCGTCAAACTGCGCTTCGATGCCGCTTCGGAAGGAGGCCACCGTGGGTGAGCCGCTAACAGACGCAGAAATCCGCGGAGTCGTGCATCAGGCCATCACGCGCGTGCTGCCGCGCGTGCGCACCAACGACATCGCGGGCCACCTGAACCTCAAGGAGCTGGGGGCGGACTCGGTGGACCGGGTCGAAATCCTCACGTCCATCCTGGACACCCTGCGGTTGCAGACGTCCCTGGCGAAGTTCGCGGACATCCGCAACATCGACGCGCTCGTGGGGTTCCTGGCCGGTGAGGTCGGGCGTGGCTGAGCGGACTCCCGGCGGGGTGGGCATCGAGGCCATCAACGCCTACGGCGGCGCGGCCTCCATTCCGGTGATGGACCTGTTCCGGGGGCGGCGGTTGGACCCGGAGCGCTTCGCCAACCTGATGATGCAGGAGCGCGGCGTCGCGCTGCCCTTCGAGGACCCTGTCACCAACGCGGTCAACGCGGCGCGGCCCATCGTGGATGCGCTGCCGCCGGAGGAGCGCGAGCGCATCGAGCTGCTGGTCACCTCCAGCGAGTCCGGGGTGGACTTCAGCAAGTCCATCTCCTCCTACGCCCACGAGCACCTGGGGCTGAGCCGCCACTGCCGGTTCCTGGAGGTGAAGCAGGCCTGTTACGCGGCCACTGGCGCGCTCCAACTGGCGCTGGGCTACATCGCGTCGGGCGTGTCCCCGGGAGCCAAGGCCCTGGTGATTGCCACGGACGTGACGCTGGTGGACGAAAGCGGCGTCTATTCCGAGCCGGCGATGGGCACGGGTGGCGTCGCCGTGCTGCTGGGTGACGCGCCGCGCGTGATGAAGATGGACCTGGGGGCGTTCGGCAACTACAGCTACGACGTCTTCGACACCGCGCGGCCCTCGCCTGAGATTGACATTGGCGACGTGGACCGGTCGCTCTTCACGTACCTGGACTGCCTGAAGCACAGCTTCGCCGCCTATGGCCGCCGCGTGGACGGCGTCGACTTCGTGTCGACGTTCGACTACCTGGCGATGCACACGCCGTTCGCGGGCCTGGTGAAGGCCGGGCACCGCAAGATGATGCGCGAGCTCACGGGCTGCGAGGCGGAGGACATCGAGGCCGACTTCCTCCGGCGGGTGAAGCCCTCGCTGCACTATCCCAGCCTCGTCGGCAACCTGTGCTCGGGCTCGGTTTACCTCGGCCTGTGCAGCATCATCGACGCCATCCAGCCCACGCGGTCCGCTCGCGTGGGAATGTTCTCCTATGGGTCGGGGTGTTCGTCGGAGTTCTTCAGCGGCGTCATCGGGCCGGAGTCCGCCGCCACGCTGGCGCGAATGGACGTGGGTGGACACTTGAGCAGCCGCCGCCGGCTCACATTCGAGCAGTATGTTGAGTTGCTGAAAGAGAACCTGCGCTGTCTGGTTCCAACGAAGAACCGTCAGGTGGACGTGGAGCGCTATCTCCCGCTGGTGACGCGGACGGAGCGCCGCCCGCGCATGCTCGCGTTGAGGAGGGTGGTCGACTATCATCGTCAGTACGAGTGGGTGTAGGTCACACGCCACTCGCCATTCCGACGATGAACACTCCTTCCTTGACGAACGGGCCTGCCCGCCTGGGCTATCTCCTTGCCGTTGGCGGCGCGTGGTTCGCGGCCGACCAATTCAGCAAACACCTGGCGCGCGAAGGGGCCCGGCGCCCCGTGGCCGTCTTCGATAGCTGGTGGCACTTCCACTACGTGGAGAACAGGGCAGGGGCTTTCGGGCTCTTCTCCAGCTTCGGCGAAGCGTGGCGCATGCCCTTCTTCTATGTGGTGGGCGCCGTCTGCATCACGTTGCTGATTGGCTACTACTTCTACACGTCGCCCACGTTGAAGCTTCAGCGCTGGTCGCTGGCGACGATGATTGGCGGCGCGCTGGGCAACTACGTGGACCGGGTGCGCCTGCGCCACGTGGTGGACTTCGTGTCATGGCACGTGGGCGACCACTTCTACTGGCCCACGTTCAACATCGCGGACACAGCGGTCGTCGTGGGGGCCGCCCTGATGATCCTGGAGTCGTTCCGCGAGCCGCGTCAGCAGTTGTCTCCCGGGTAGACCCCGCCATGGGTGTGCGGTCGGCCGCCGGGCCGAGGACTGGATTGCATGGGAACATCAGAGCCAGTTGAGCCGGACCGCGCCTTGTCAAAACCACCGCCTGTCGCGCCAGTCGCTGGCGCTCAGGCATTGCCTCGCGGTCCGGGGATGCCCGGCATCGCGCAACTGATGATGTTGTTCCTGCGGCCCACGGAGTTCCTGGACCGCTGTGCCGCCCGGTACGGGGACACCTTCACGCTCAAGATTCCGGGCACGCCGCCGTTCATCCAGACCAGCGACCCCGCGATGATCGAGGTCATCTTCAAGGGTGACCCGGACCTCTTCCTCGGCGGGAAGGCGAACAACGCGCTGAAGCCGGTGGTGGGGGAGAACTCGCTGCTGGTGCTGGACGGGAAGCGGCACCGGCGCGATCGCAAGCTCATCATGCCCACCTTCCTGGGCGAGCGGATGCATGCGTACGGCTCGGTCATCCGGGACATCGTCAACGCGGCGATTGACCGGTGGCCTATCGGGAAGGCATTCGCGGTCCACGACGAGACGCAGCAGATCATGCTGGAGGTGATTCTCCGGGTGATTTTCGGCCTGGAGGACGCACGGACCATTGCGCGGTTCCGGCACCACGTGCACCAGGTGCTCAAGCTGGCCCTGTTCCTGTTCCCGAACGCGGAGGGCAAGCCCGCGGCGGAGGGCTTCGCGCGGGCCGTGGGCAAGGTGGTTCCCTCCCTGGACGTCTTCGCCTCGCTGAAGGCGATTGACGACATCATCTACGAAGAGATTGAGAACCGCCGGAGCCAGGACCTCAGCGGGCGGCAGGACGTGCTCTCGCTGATGATGCAGTCGCACTACGACGACGGCTCCGTGATGACGCCCCAGGAGCTGCGCGACGAGCTGATGACGCTGCTGATGGCGGGGCACGAGACGAGCGCGACCATCGCCGCGTGGTGCGTCTACCACCTCTGCCGGCACCCGGAGTCGATGCGCAAGCTGCGGGATGAGCTCGCGGCCCACACCGTGGACGGGGTGCTGCCGCCGGCGAAGATCAATGAGCTGAAGTTCCTGGATGCCGTGGTCAAGGAGACGATGCGCATCACGCCCGTCTTCAGCCTGGTGGCCCGCGTGCTCAAGGAGCCGCAGACCATTGGCGCCACGACGTACCCGGCGAACGTGGTGCTGTCGCCCAACATCTACGGCACGCACCACCGCGCGGACCTGTGGGGAGACCCGAAGGTCTTCCGCCCGGAGCGTTTCCTGGAGGAGCGGGTGAGCCCGTTCCACTACTTCCCGTTCGGTGGCGGCATCCGGAAGTGCATCGGGATGAGCTTCGCGTACTACGAGATGAAGATTTTCGTCTCGGAGACGGTGCGCCGCATGCGGTTCGACACCAGGCCCGGCTACCACGCGAAGGTGGTGCGCCGGAGCAACACGCTGGCGCCGTCCCAGGGCGTGCCCATCATCGTCGAGTCGCGACTGCCGCTCTGACCGGCTTGGTCCAACTCCTGCGCGGTGGACATCATGGTTGATTCAGTGTCGAGACAGGCACGGAGGAAGGTGTTCCTTTTTTCCGGCCAGGGCACCCAGTCGTACTTCATGGCCAAGGAGCTGTTTGACACCCAGGCGGGGTTCAAGCGGCAGTTGTGCGAACTGGATGCGCAGTTCAAACAGCGGCTGGGGCACTCGGTGCTCGAGCGAATCTATGACCCGCGCGCCGCGCGGTTGGACCCGCTGGACGACGTCCTGGTCTCCTTTCCCGCCATCTTCATGATTGAGCATGCCCTGGCGCGGCTGCTCATCGAGCGGGGCATCCAGCCAGACGCCGTGGTGGGCGCCAGCATGGGCGAGGTGGCGGCGGCGACGACGGCGGGGGCCCTCTCCATGGAGGCTGCCGTCGCGGTGGTGGCGGCCCAGGCGCAGCTCTTCGCGCGGGCGGCGCCTCGCGGAGGCATGCTCGCCGTGTTGCACGAGCTCGACGTGTGCCGAGGCTTCACCGCCGTGGCGCGGGACGGGGAGATCGCCGCCATCAACTATCCGTCCAACTTCGTCATCGCCGCGGATGAGGCGGGGCTGGGGCGGATTCAGCAGGAGCTCTCCCAGCGCTCCGTGGCCTTCCACCGGCTGCCGGTGCGCTATCCGTTCCATTCCTCGCACCTGGACCCGCTGCGGGAGGAGTACCGGAGCCGGGTCCGCGCCGATTCGCTGTCGTGGCCGCGCATCACCATGTTCTCGTGCACCACGGCGAACCGGGTGCAGGACCTGCGCAGCGACCACTTCTGGAACGTCGTCCGGGCGCCCATCCGGCTGTACGACACCGTCCAGCAACTGGAGTCGCAGGGCGGCTGTGACTACATCGACGTGGGGCCCGCCGCGTCCTTCGCGACCATCATCAAGCGCATCCTCACGCGGGAGTCCTCGTCGCGGCTCTTCCCGTTGCTCAGTCCCTTCTCCCGCGTGGACCGGGAACTGGAGGGCGTGACGCGGAGCTGCGCGGGATCGGAGGCTCCCACGCCGAGGGCGCCCGCGCCCGTGGCGGTGCCGGCTTCCCCCTGGGCGACTCACACCCGCGGCGCGGCCTCCGCGGTGGTGAATGCCCGGAAGGCGGCGATGTTTCCGGGGCAGGGCTCGCAGGAGCGCGGCATGGGCGCCGCGCTGTTCGACGAGTTCCCGGACCTGACGGATATCGCCGACGGCATCCTGGGCTACTCCATCAAGCGGCTGTGCCTGGAGGACCCGGGCAAGGAGCTGGCGCAGACGCAGTTCACCCAGCCCGCGTTGTACGTGGTGAACGCGCTCAGCTACCTGAAGCGGCTGCGTGAGGGCGCGGAGCAGCCGGCCTTCGTCGCGGGGCACAGCCTGGGCGAGTACAACGCGCTGCTGGTGGCGGGGGCCTTCGACTTCGAGACGGGGCTGCGGCTGGTGAAGCGCCGTGGCGAGCTGATGAGCGCGGCTTCCGGGGGAACGATGGCCGCCGTGGTGGGGTGTGACGCCGCGGCCGTGGAGCAGGTCCTGCGGGACCATCAGCTCACCAGCCTGGACATCGCGAACATCAACTCGCCCGACCAGATTGTCGTCTCCGGCCCGGCGCAGGACATCGAGCGGGCCCGGCAACCCTTCGTGGAGCGAGGCGCGCGGTACGTGCCCCTGAACGTGCGGGCGCCGTTCCACTCGCGCTACATGCAGCCGGCGGCCAGCGAGTTCGAGCGCTTCCTTTCGCGGTTCGAGTACGCGCCGCTCCGGTGCGTGGTCATCTCCAACGTCACGGGCCGCCCGTACTCGCGCGACAACGTGGTCCAGGGGCTGGCGCTGCAACTGCGCAGCCCGGTGCAGTGGACCGCCACCGTCCGATACCTCCTGGAGCAGGGCGTGGAGGACTTCGAGGAGCTGGGGCCCGGTCGCGTGCTGACCCGGCTCATCACCGCGAACAAGCGGAATGCTCCCGCGCCGGCCGGCACCGGCGCCGCTCCGGCGAATCGTGCGAATGCCTGAGCCCTCAGGGGCGTCGCTGCAATCCGCTGAGACTTTTGAATGTCCACCATGCCTGCGCAGGAGTGGGTCGTCTCCGGGTTCGGGGTCACCTCCGCCATTGGTCAGGGCGCGGCGGCCTTCACCTCGGCGCTGATGGCGGGGGCCGCCCGGTTCCAGGTGATGGAGCGGCCCGGCCGACAGCACCGCCACAACGGTCAGGCTTCCGCGCACCTGGGGGCGGAGCTCACCGCGCTGACGATGCCCGAGGGAGTGACGCCCCAACTGTGGCGCACGGCCACGTTCCCCGCGCAGGCCGCGCTGGTGACGGTCCATGAGGCCTGGCACGCCGCGCGTCTCCAAGACGTGCCCGGGCAACGGGTGGGGCTGATTGTCGGCGGCACCAACGTGCAGCAGCGCGACCTGGTGCTGATGCAGGAGGCCTATCGGGAGCGGGTGCCCTTTCTGCGGGCGGCCTACGGGTCGACCTTCATGGACACGGACCTTGTCGGTCTGTGCACGCAGCAGTTCGGCATCCACGGCATGTCCTTCACGGTGGGAGGGGCATCCGCCAGTGGCCTGCTGGCCGTCATCCAGGCCGCGGAGGCGGTGCGCGCGGGGCGGGTGGATGTCTGCATCGCCGTGGGGGCGCTGATGGACCTCTCCTACTGGGAGTGCCAGGGCCTGCGGGGCCTGGGCGCCATGGGCACCGACCGCTTCGCCCAGGAGCCGGAGCGCGCGTGCCGCCCCTTCGACCGGGAGAGCGATGGCTTCATCTACGGAGAGGCCTGTGGCGCCGTGGTGATTGAGTCCGCGGCGCATGCGCGGCGGCGTGGGGTGAAGCCGCGCGGTGTGCTCGCGGGCTGGGAGATGCAGTTGGACGCGAACCGGGGGCCGCTGTCGTCGGTGGAAGGGGAGACCCAGGTCATCGCGGCGGCGCTCCGGCAAGCGGACCTCCCGCCGGAGCGGGTCGATTACGTGAATCCCCATGGCAGTGGCTCCCGCCAAGGGGACGCCATCGAGCTGAGCGCGTTGAAGGCGTGTGGCCTCTCGCACGCCCGGCTCAACACCACGAAGTCCATCACCGGTCACGGGCTGTCGTCCGCCGGAGCGGTGGGGCTCATCGCCACGCTGGTCCAACTGGAGCAGGGCCGGCTGCATCCCTCCCGAAACCTGGTGGACCCGATTGACTCGTCGTTCCGCTGGGTGGGCGCCTCGGCCGAGGAGCAGCCCATCGAAAACGCGCTGGTGCTCGCGTACGGCTTTGGCGGCATCAACACCGCCGTGGCCGTGCGCCGGAGCGCCCCGGGGACCTGAGACGCCCATGCAAGCCGCTTCCCCTCCGCACCGCGACTACCAGACGCTCCGGGTCCGCTTCGAGGCGCAGACCTGCTTCCTCCAGCTCCATCGCCCGGACGCGGACAACACCATCAGCCGCACGCTGATCGACGAGTGCCAGCAGGTGCTCACGGTGTGTGAAGAGCACGCCACCACCGTGGTGCTCGAAGGGCTGCCGCACGTCTTCTGCATGGGCGCGGACTTTCGCGCCATCCACGACCGGGTCGACGACGGCCGCCGGGAGCAGGGCAACGCGGAGGAGCTGTACCGGCTGTGGCTGCGGCTGGCGACGGGCCCCTATGTGACGGTCGCCCACGTGCAGGGCAAGGCCAACGCAGGGGGCCTGGGCTTCGTGTCCGCGTGTGACATCGTCCTGGCGAAGGCGGAGGTGCAGTTCAGCCTCTCGGAGCTGCTGTTCGGGCTCTTCCCGGCGTGTGTGATGCCGTTCCTCGCCCGGCGCATCGGTATCCAGCGGGCGCACTACCTGACGTTGATGACCCGGCCCATCGACGCGGCCCAAGCCTTGAGTTGGGGCCTGGTGGACGCGGTGGACGTGGACAGCGAGAAGCTGCTGCGGCTCCACCTGCGCCGGCTGCGGTGCCTGTCGAAGCCCGCGGTGGCTCAGTACAAGCAGTACGCGTCCGAGCTGGGTGGCCAGTTGCTCGCGGCGATGCCTCGGGCGGTCGCCGCCAATGAGGCGATGTTCTCCAACCGCGCCACGCTCGACGCCATCCACCGCTACGTGGAGACGGGCCGGCTTCCCTGGGAGACATGATGGAAGGAACGTCGATGGCGCCGGTGGTCACGCTCCACGAGGTGGAGGAGGGGGTGGCGCAAATCACCCTGATGGACCGCGAGAACAAGAACATGTTCAGCGAGCAGCTCGTGCGCGAGCTCATCGCGGTGTTCGGACAGGTGAACGGGAACGAGCGCTACCGCGCGGTGGTGCTCACCGGCTACGACACCTACTTCGCGCTGGGGGGGACCAAGGCGGGCCTGCTGTCCATCTGCGACGGCATCGGCTCCTTCAACGCGACCAACTTCTACAGCCTCGCGCTGGAGTGCGACATCCCGGTGATTTCCGCCATGCAGGGCCATGGTGTGGGCGGCGGGTTCGCGATGGGGCTGTTCGCGGACTTCGTCGTCCTGAGTCGGGAGAGCGTCTACACGACGAACTTCATGCGCTATGGCTTCACGCCGGGGATGGGCGCCACGTACATCGTGCCCAAGCGGCTGGGTTACTCGCTGGGCCATGAGCTGCTGCTCAACGCCCGGAACTACCGCGGCGCCGACCTGGAGAAGCGCGGCGTGCCCTTCCCGGTGTTGCCTCGCAAGGAGGTGCTGCCCCACGCCTACGAGATTGCGAGAGACCTGGCGGCGAAGCCCCGGTTGTCGCTCGTGACGCTCAAGCGGCACCTGGTCCGGGACATCCGCCGCGAGCTTCCGGACGTCATCGAACGCGAGCTGGAGATGCACGGCATCACCTTCCACCACGATGACGTGAGGAGGCGCATCGAGCAGTTGTTCCTCTGAGGCGCGCCCCTATGCTGAACCTGATCAACAACCACGCCCACGGCTACGTGGTGACCCCCGTGGTCCTGGCCTGCGACGACGCGGGCCTCTTCGCGCTCCTGGGCCAGGGGCCGAAGGACTTCGACCGGTTGGCGGAGGCCTTGCGCGCCAACCGGGGACACCTGCGTGTCGCGATGCGGATGTTCGAGGCGCTCGGCTGGGTCCAGCGCCACGCGGATGACGCCTACTGCCTGACCGAGGCCGCGTCCGCGCATGACGCCTTCCCGCGCGAGGCGCAGGCGCTGTTCGCGCTGCCGATGGACCGCTACCTGCGCGGCGAGGAGGGGCTGACCCTGGCGCCGTGGCTGGAGCGCTCGCGGGCGTCGTGGGGAACCGATGACGCGCTGGTGCGCGAGCTGCTCGACGGTGTCATCATCACGCCGTTGATGCTCGCGCTGGAGCAGCGCGGGGGCTTGAAGGAGGCCAGGGGACTGGCCGACCTGTGGCGCAACCTGGAGCGTGGGGACACCAAGGTTCCCGAGCACGTCCAACGCGAGCTGGCGGGGTTCTTCTTCGCGCAGAAGTGGACGCGCGAGGACGCCGTCGACGCGCTGCTCACGCCCAAGGGGGCCTTCCTCTTCGAGCGGGCCTTGCTCTTCGCCATCGTCGGGTCCTACCGGCCGATGCTGGCCAGCATGCCGCAGCTCCTCTTCGGCGACTGCGAGCAGGTCTTCGGCCGCGACGCGTCCGGCCATGAGCTGCACCTGGATCGGACGCTCAACGTGATTGGGAGTGGCCACCAGCACCGGAAGTACTTCGCGGAGCTGGAGAAGCTCATCATCTCCGTCTTCGACGCCGAGGACCTGACAGCCCAGCCGCGTTACATCGCGGACATGGGGTGTGGCGACGGCACGCTCCTGAAGCGGGTGTATGAGACGGTGCTGCGGCACACGCGGCGCGGGAAGGCGCTGGACCGCTTCCCGCTCACGCTCATCGCCGCGGACTTCAACGAGAAGGCGCTAGAAGCCGCCGGGCGGACGCTGGCCGGGCTGGCGCACGTGACCCTGCGCGCGGACGTGGCGCGGCCGGACCGGCTCATCGAGGAGCTGCGGGCGAAGGGACTCTCCGAGCCGGAGAACACGCTGCACATCCGCTCGTTCCTCGACCACGACCGGCCCTACCAGCCGCCCGTGGACAGGGCCGGACTCCACGCCCGGATTCCCTTCGATTCGGTGTTCGTGAGCAGGGGCGGCCAGGAGGTGGTGCCGGCGGAGGTCTTCCACAGCCTGGTGGAGCACCTCGAACGCTGGGCCGCCATCCTGCACCGGCACCCGCTGGTCATCCTGGAGGTGCACTGCCTGCCGGCGCCGGTGGTGCGCCGCAACCTCAGCCAGAGCGAGAGCCTCCACTTCGACGCCTACCACCGCTTCTCCCACCAGATGCTCGTGGAGGCGAACCACTTCCTGCTCGCCGCCGCGCAGGCGGGGCTGTTCGCCCGGGACGACCTGATTCGCCGCTTCCCCAGGACGTTGTCCTTCACCCGGATGACGCTGACGCAGTTCGAGAAGCGGCCCTACCGCATCCGGTGGGCACGGCCCGGTGACTTGCCAGCCCTGGAGCGGCTGGAGCGCGAATGCTGGGACGCGGAGTTGCGCGCGCCCGACGCCGTGCTCAAGGCCCGCATCGAGAAGCACCCCCAGGGCCAGCTCGTGCTGGAGCTGGACGGGCAGGTGGTCGGGGCCATCTACTCACAACGCATCTCCGATGACAGGGTGCTCCGGAACGCCACGGCGGAGACGGTCGATTCGCTCCATGTGGACGGGGCGCCCGTGGTTCAGCTCCTGGGCGTCAACGTCTCGCCGAGCGCGCAGCACTCGCGGCTGGGAGACCGGCTGCTCGAGTTCATGTTGCAGTACTGCGGGCTGTCCAACGATGTCATCGCGGTGGTGGGTGTGACGCGTTGCAAGGCGTATGGCCGCCACGCGCACCTGCCGCTGGCGCATTACGTCGCCTCGCGCGACGAGCACGGCCTGTCGGTGGACCCCGTGCTCCGCTTCCACCAGCTTCATGGCGCGGAGCTGGGCGAGCTGATCGCGGGCTACCGCGTGCGCGATACGGACAACCACGGCCATGGCGTGATGGTGCGCTATGACGTGCACACCCGCGTCCGGCGGGATGCGCCGGTCGACGTCGCCGAGGCCGAAAGCCCCATTCCCGACGTGACGACCCGTGGCTCGGCGTCCGCGGAGACCGAACCCTTCCTGCGTCAGTTGGTGGCGCGGATTGTCGAGTGCGACGCGGCGGATGTCCGGATGGACCTTCCGCTGATGGAGCTGGGGGTCGACTCGGTGGGGCTGATGGAGCTCGCCGAGCACATCGGGCGGCGCTTCGAGTTGAAGCTCGAGGAGACCTTCTTCTTCGAGCACAACACCCTTAACCGGATTGGCGCGTTCCTCGAGGGCCGTCATCCGTCGCCGGTGGTCGTGAAGGCCACGCCCGCGCCCGAGCCTGTTCCGGTCTCCACGGAGGCGGTGGGCGACCGGGAGATTGCCATCGTGGGCGTGGCCTGCCGCCTGCCGGGCGGGGTCCAGACGCCTCGGCAGTTGTGGGAGAAGCTCATCGCCCGGCAGTCCCTGGTGGGGACGCTCGACGACATCCGCTGGCGCTGGTCTGGCCTGGATGACGCATCGTCGCGGGGGGCCCTGGGGCATGTGGCGCATGCCGGTGACGTGGACCGGTTCGACGCGGGGTTCTTCAACATCTCGCCCGCGGAAGCCGAGCTGATGGACCCTCAGCAGCGGCTGATGCTCGAGCTGAGCTGGCAGTGCATCGAGGACGCGGGCCACGACCCCTTGCGCATGGCGGGGAGCGACACGGGCGTCTTCATCGGGGCGAGCGGCTCCGACTACAAGACGCTCCAGGACAAGTACGGACGGGACATCGCGCCGCACTACGCGGTGGCCACGTCGACGTCGGTCATCCCCAACCGCATCTCCTACTTCTTCGATTTCAGCGGGCCCAGCGTGCAGGTGGACACCGCGTGTTCAAGCTCGCTGGTGGCGCTGGACCAGGCGCTTCGGGCACTGCGGAACCAGGAGTGCGGTCAGGCCCTGGTCGCTGCCGTCAGCCTCATCTGCGAGCCGAGCAACACCGTCTGCTTCCAGCGCGCCGGCATGCTGGCTGAGGACGGGCGGTGCAAGACGTTCGACGCGCGCGCCAACGGTTACGTCCGAGGCGAAGGCGCGGTGGTCTTCCTTCTCAAGCCGCTGAAGCAGGCGGTGGCGGACAAGGACTCAGTCTACGGCGTCGTGCTGGGCTCGGCGGTCAACCACGGTGGACGGACCGCTGGACTCACGGCCCCCAGTCCGCAGAAGCAGGCGGAGCTGGTGTGCAAGGCGCTCCAGGCCGCCAGCGTCACGCCCGAGGAGGTCGGCTACATCGAGGCGCACGGCACGGGCACCTCGCTGGGCGATCCGGTGGAGACCAAGGGGCTGGTGACCGCCTTCGAGCGGCTGGCCCGTGTGAAGGGCGCCGCGCGGTGCGCCCTGGGTTCGGTGAAGACGAACATCGGGCACCTCGAAGCGGCGGCGGGCGCGGCGGGGTTGCTCAAGGCGCTGCTGTGCCTCGAACACAAGCGCATCCCGGCGAACCTCCACTTCGAGCAGCTCAACCCGAGGATTGCCTTCACCGGCACCCCGTTCTACGTGAGCCACGAAGAGCACGCCTGGACGCTGCCGGAAGGGCAGGCCCGGCGCGTGGCGGGGGTGAGCAGCTTCGGGTCCGGCGGAACGAACGCGCACGTGCTGGTGCGGGAGCACGTGGCCCCCCGGCCCGCTCGCGATGGCGTCACGGCGGGAGGCCGGTATCTGGTGCTCCTGTCCGCCCGGACGGAGCGGGCGCTGGAGCGTCGCGAGGCGGACCTGATCTCGTGGCTTCGTGAGAACCCCCAGGAGGACCTGGGGGACCTCAGCGCCAGCCTCGCCATGGGGCGCGCGCATTGGACGCACCGCTCCGCCTACGTGGTGTCGAGCCACGCGGACCTCTGCGAGCAACTGTCCGCGGGGGAGCGGCGCCACGCATCTCCAGCGGGGCCGACGAAGTTCGACAGCCTCCGCAAGCAGCGCTTCCTCCAGCGCTTGCAGCAGGTGTTCCCCCAGGACCTGCTGCCTCGGGCGGCGCGAGAGGGCGCAGCCCATCATGACGACCTGTGCGTGCTCGCCGACCTGTACTTGCTGGGCAGCGAGTTCGACTGGCGGCCGATGTTCGGCGCCCTGTTGACGCGCAAGCTTCGGTTGCCGGCCTATCCCTTCGAGCGGGACTCCTATTGGCTGCGTCCCGGCGAGACCGCGCGGGACGTCCCCGCCGTGGCGAAGACGCGCCCGCGCGCGAGACGTTGGACGGCGCTGGTGACTGGCTGTGCGTGGCCCAGCGATGGCTGCCCGAGGCGCTGGAGGAGGGCATCGACTGGCGGGCCCGTCTGGAATCCTCCGCGGGCAAGGACATCGTCATCGTCGCCCAGGAGGCCGAGGACCAGCAGGCCTTCAAGTCCCTGTTGTTGGCGGCCTGTGCCGGGCTCGGGGACCGCGCCCCGCGAGTCCACACCGTGGCCGCCCATGCATTCGGGGAAGCGGCTGACGGCCATCCGTTCCCCGTGGTTCCCGACGTGGTGTTCTCGCTGGGGGCCGTGACGCCAGGGACTCACGGCGCGTCGCGCTCGGTGGAGACGGTGTTCCGGATCAGCCAGACGCTGATGCGCGTGGCTGGGGAGCGGACCATCCGCCTCTACCACCTCCATGGCCTGCACCCGTCGCGGCCAGCCATCGAGGAGGAGGCCCTCTCCGGCTTCATCCGGTCCGCCATGTTGGAGAACGCCTCCCATGTCTGGAAGCAGGTGGGCTTCAGCGCGGAGGGAACGCTCGTCTCGCGTCATCAGGCGCTGTTGCGGGAATGGCTTTCGGATCCGGACGTGCACCCGGACATCACGGGCGGTCATGTCTGCGCCATCCCGTGTGACGTTCGGTATGCGCAAGGGCAGCGCGCCCTGGCGAAGTTCATGGAGGTGTCGCCCAAGCAGTCATCGCAGGGCCTCCCAGGACTGCGGCAGGGGGGCACGTACCTGGTGACGGGAGGGCTGGGGCCGGTGGGTGAGCAGCTCTGCCGCCACCTGGCTCACCAGTATCAGCCGACGCTGGTCTTCTTCGCGCGGAGCGCTCTCGACCCGGTGCGGGAGGCGCAGTTGGAGACGCTGCGCTCACTGGGGGCGAAGGTCGAATACGTCCCGGTCGACATCACTGATGGCGAGGCCCTGCGGCGCGCATGGGCGGAAGCGAAGGCCCGGGTGGGCATCATCCACGGCATCCTCCACCTGGCGCGGCTCGTGGAGGACGGCCCCATCTACTTCAAGTCCTGGGCGTCCTTTGAACGGGTGGTGGCGGCCAAGGCGAGGGGAACGCAGCTCCTGGACGAGGTCTCCGCGAACGAGCCGCTGGAGCTCTTCCTCCTCTTCTCGTCGGTGGCCGCCTTCGGCATTCGCGGTTCGTCCGACTATGGCTACGCGACGGCCTACCAGAACGCCTTTGCGCGTCACCGGAATGAACAGGTGCGGCGAGGGGAGCGCTCCGGGCAGACAGTCTCTCAGTGCTGGGGCCCCTGGACGGTGGACAGCTACCTGCCGGAGCGGCGCGACGAACGGTTCGCGGCCATGGGCTGGGGCCTGATTGATCCGGGGCAGGCACTGGAGGCGATTGACTGGAGCCTCCAACTCGCCGAGCCGGTGGTGGCGTGGGTCCGGACGCCTGCGCTGGAGCACGCGCGACGCGCCTTCGGGCTGGCGTTGCCCGGCACCTCACGGCCCGTGGCTGCTTCGCCATGGAACGGGCTGTTGGAGGGCTTGAGGCGCTTCGAAGAGGACGGGGCGCGTGGGCGGGCTCCGTCGCCGGCGGACGTGGCGGCGTTCCTCGCGGACCACGACCTGGAGCAGGCGCCTTCGGAGCTGGTCGAACGCGCGCACCGGCTCCTGTTCTCCACGCCCGCGGTGCAGGCTCCCCACAAGCCAGCGGCCCGTGGCGAGGAGCTGGAGCGGGCCGTCTGGGATGCGCTCACGGAAGTGCTGAAGCTGCGCGGTGAGCACTCCGCGGACCAGACGTTCCAGAGCTTCGGGATGGACTCCATCTCCGCCACGCAGTTGGCCACGCGGCTGGAGAAGCGGCTGTCGATGCCCATCCTGCCGAGGTGGTTCCTGGAGTTCTCCACGGCCCGGGCGCTGATTCGTCATCTGGCGAAGCAGTCCACCGCCCACTGAGTCCCTGGCGCGTTTTCGGAGGCAATGATGACGATGTCGCTCGAAGAGCTCCTGGGCGTCCGGACGCCCGGTCAACGGCGCGGGCCAGTGAGCTTCAGCTTCTTGTTCTTCTCGGATGTGCGGAAGGACATCTCCAGCGCGGAGAAGTACCGCTTCATGCGCGACGTCACCCTGTTCGGGGACGAGAAGGGCTTCACCGCCGTCTACATCCCCGAGCGCCACTTCAGCGAGTTCGGCTCCATCTACGCGAACTCGGCGGTGATGGCCTCGTACCTGATTGCCCAGACGAAGCGCATCCGGTTCCGGACGGCGGGCATCAGCTTGCCGCTGCACCACCCGGCGGAGGTCGTCGAGTGGTGGGCCATGAATGACAACCTCTCCGGTGGCCGGGTGGACCTGGGCTTCGGCTCCGGCTGGGCCAGGCCGGACTTCATCTACGCCCCCCAGGCGTACGAGAACCGCCGGGCCATCTGCGCCGAGCGCATCGAAGTCGTACGGCGGCTCTGGCGAGGAGAGACGGTGCCCTTTCCGGGGCCGGGCGGCGTGGACATCCCCATCACCGTCTACCCCCGCCCGGTGCAGAAGGAGCTGAACGTCTGGGTGCTCATCACCCAGAACCCGGAGGCCTTCGAGCAAGCGGGGCGGCTTGGCTTCAACGTCTTCACCATGCTGTACGGCTGCGACCTGGACGTCATGAAGGAGCGCATTGCCATCTACCGCAAGGCGCGAAAGGCCGCGGGCCATGACCCGGAGACGGGCATCGTGTCCCTGATGCTGCACACGCTGGTCCACCGCGACATGGCGCTGGTCCGGCAGGCGGTGGAGGCGCCGTTCAAGGAATACATCCGGAGCTCCTTGGATGCGCATCTGGCCGCGGGCCTGGGTTCGGCGGGGAAGGTGAACCTGAAGGAGATTGGCGACGCGGAGAAGAACAAGATCCTGGAGTACGCCTACGAGCGTTACTTCTCCACCGGGGCCCTGTTCGGCGACGTCAGTGATGCGCGGCGGATGGTGGAGAAGACGATGGACGCGGGCGTGAACGACATCGCGTGTCTGGTGGACTTCGGCGTCGGCTACCGGCTGGTCATGGAGTCGCTGCCGTACCTGGAAAAACTCGTGGCGGGCTACCGCTGAGCCATGGACGCGAAACGACGACAGTTGCTCGCGGCGGTGGAGGCGCATCGGAGACGCGCGCCTTCGGCGGTCAGCCCTGAGCCCACGGTGGCGGCGGCGCAGCCCGTGGCCATCGTGGGGCTGTCCGGCTATCTGCCGGGCTGTATGTCCGTCGAGGCGTTCTGGCGCGCCTTGGACCGGGACCAGCCGCTGCTCCAGGAGATTCCCCGCGCGCGCTTCGACATCGACGCGTGCTTCGACCCGGAAGGCAGTGACCCGAGCAGGAGCCACAGTCGTTGGGGTGGCTTCATCCCGCGCATCGAGGACTTCGACCCGGAGTTCTTCGGCGTCTCGCATGGCGAGGCGGCCCGGATGGACCCTCGGCAACGGTTGCTGTTGATGTCGGCCTACAACACGTTCGAGAACGCGGGCTATGCGCCCGCGACGCTGCGGGAGAGCCGCACGGGTGTCTACGTCGCCATCGAGGACAATGAGTACCTCGCGCACCTCACGGCCGCGGGCCTGGAGGTGGCGGACCCCTTCGGCCATGCCCCGAGCATGGTCGCCAGCCGTCTGTCGTACTTCTTCGACCTGCGCGGACCGAGCGAGGTCATCAACACCATGTGCTCCGGCGCGGCGGTGGCTCTCCACCGCGCGGTGGTGGCGCTGCGCACCGGTGAGGTTGACCAGGCGCTGGTCGGCGCGGCGAACCTGCTCCTGCGGCCCGAGCTCTTCGTGTCGCTGTCTCGGCTGGGGCAGTTGAGTCGTGGCAAGGAGGTTCATTCCTTCGGGGAGCGCGCCTCCGGCTACCTGCGCGCGGAGGGTGTGGCCAGTGTCCTGCTCAAGCCGTTGGACAGGGCTGAACGGGACGGTGACGCCATCCATGCCGTCATCCGGCACAGCGCGGTGGGCTTCAACGGCCGGGGTGGCACGTCCATCGCGGCTCCCAGCGCGGCCAGTCACGCGGCGTTGATTCGGGGGTGCTACCAGGCGGCGGGGATTGACGCGCGCGCCGTGGGCTACATCGAGGCGCAGGGAATGGGCACTCCGGTGGCGGACATCGCCGAGTGGGATGCCTGCAACCGTGCGCTGCGGGAACTCGCTCAGCGCCAGGGTGTCTCGCTGGAGGCGGGGCAGTGCCGCATCAGCACCCTCAAGCCGATGCTGGGCCACATGCACTCGGCGTCGGCGCTGGGGGCGCTGTTCAAGATCATCCGCAGCCTTGATACGGACACGCTTCATGGAATCGTCGGCTTCGAGCAGCCGAACCGGTTCCTCGACCAGGACGGGCAGCCGTGCCGTCTGGCGCGTGAGCGTTCAGCGTGGACCCGGAATGGCCAGCCGCGCCTCGCTGGACTTCATTCGTATGGGTCCGGGGGCGTCAACGCCCACCTGTTGATTGAGGAGTACACGCCTCGCGACACCGCGCCTCCCGCGGTGTCCTCCGCGCGCCACGTGGTGCCGTTGTCGGCGGGGACGCCGGAGCTGCTCGCCGGCATGGCCCGGGAGTTGACGCAGGCCCTGGATGCGCAACCCTCGCGCTCGTTTCACGCCATTGCCCGGACGCTCCAACAGGGACGCGACGCACTGCGATTTCGCGTGGCCTTCGTGGCCGAGTCCATCGCGGACCTTCGGGCGCAGCTCCAGGCCTATGCCGACGGGCAGCGCCCCGTTACGGCATATGAGGGCGAGGCGGCGTCGGAGCCCGAGGCGGATACGCTGGAGGGGGCTTCGGAACCGAAAGGTGCGGCGACACGGTGGGTCGAGGGTGGCTCCGTGGAATGGAGCCGTCTGGGAGGCGCGAGCGCCTTCGAGCGGGTACGGCTCCCCGGCTATCCTTTCGCGCTTCGACGCTGCTGGGTCGAAGGCCGCGCCACGACGACTGAGCACCGCTCTCTGTTCAAGCTCGAGCCCGTGCCTGGCGAGCGCCATCAGGTGCGCGTGTCGTTCGAGGGCAGCGAGTTCCTGTTCCACGACCATCGGGTCGCGAAGGTCCCCATTCTTCCGGGGGCCGCGTATCTGGAGCTGGCGCGCGCGGCGGCGGAGTCCTGCGAACTCGCTCGTCCCTCCGCGCTCACGGACGTCGTCTGGCAGCATCCGCTCCCGGAAGACGCGCGGGGGGACGTCCGCGTCCGGTTTTCGGAGGCGGGCCCCGGACACGCTGGCTTCCAGGTCGTGTCACGCGGGCTCGTGAGCGGCGAAGGGGAGACGGTCCACGTCCGCGGTGAACTCTCTGCGGGAGCCCTGCCGCTCGAAGCGCCCCTGCGGCTTGCCGAACTGGAAGCGCGGTGCGCGGAGCACCTGGACAGGGAGGCCGCGTATCAGTGGCTCGCTCGCGTGGGGCTGGATTACGGCCCGGGCTTCCAAGGCATCCAGCATTGCCGCTTCGGCGGGGCCGAGGTCGTCGCGACCGTGGCGTTGCCGGCGGAAGTCGACGCACGGGGCAGCGCCGCGCTGCATCCTGCCTTGCTGGACTCCGCGCTCCAGACCTGCGTCCTGTTGCAGCTCGCGGAGCGCAGGCGTGAGCAGGTGGCGCCTGGGGATGCCTTCGTGGCCGCCGTCGTTCCATTCTCGTTGACGCGCGCGGCCCTCCACCGGGCGCTTCCTCGTGTCCTGCGAGTCCACAGCCGGCTCGTTCCGGGGGGAGGCCGGGAGGCGCCAACATTCGACACGGTGCTGTGTGGTGAGGACGGCGAGGTCATCGCCTCGCTGCAGGGACTCTGCTTCCGCCCGAGCCCGGTGACAGCGCGGGAGACGGGCCGAATCGAAGTTGAGCAGTACGTGTGGCGCGAGGCCGTCACCGGCACGTTTGGCTCCAGTGACCCGGTTCACCGCATCTCCCTGCGGCTCGGTGCTGGCCTGGACGTCCCGGGGAGTGAGCTGCTGTCCATCGACCGGCTGAGCCCGGCGGAGGCGTTGCTGCGCGCCATGGACGCCGTGCTCGAACGTCTGCGGACCCTGGAGCGTTCCAATCTCCAGACGCCTTGCCAGATTGAAGTCTGGTGCGGCCACGAATGCCCGGCATCGGTGTGCGAAGGGCTCTGGAGCTTCCTCCAGTCATTGGGGGCGGAGCATCCACGCGTCGCGGGGAAGGTGATTCGGCTCGATACCCAGCGCGCGGACGCCATCGAGATGGTCGACCAGGAGCGCCGGCTGGGGTGGGGTGATACCGCGGTGTCCTACGAGGGACGGACACGGTTTGTCCGTGCCGCGGTTCGCGTTCCCTGGCCCGTGGCGGATGAGCGGCCCGAGCTGCTGGTGCCGGGGCGGAAGACCTACTGTGTCGTGGGTGGTGGTGCGCTGGGGCTCGCGTTGGCGCACTGGTTGGTCGACCAGTGCGATGCCGACGTCATCATCGCCAGCCGCACCGGCCGGCCTTCCGGTGCCGAAGCGGGTAACCGGCTGCGTTGGTGCAAGGTCGACGTGACGGATGCACACAGCGTCGAAGAAGCCATCGCGGCGTGGGCACGGGAGCCGCGCCTGGAGGGGCTCTTCTTCACGGCGGGGCACGCCGAGCCCGGGCCGGCATTGGCCAAGACGGACCGCGAGCTGCGCCGCACCCTCGCGCCGAAGTGCTTGGGGGCGCTCAACCTGCTGGCGCAGTGTCATCGGCTGTCGTGCCGGTTCGTTGCCCTGTTCTCGTCGCAGGCGAGCCGTGGGCAAGCCGAGCACAGCGACTATGCGGCGGCGAACGGCTTCCTGAACGGGCTGGCGGACGGATTTGGCAGAGAAGGGCCACCGCGGTTCACGAATCGCCAGGGTGAGCCTGTGTCCGTGGTTTCGCTGAGCTGGCCTCAGTGGCGCGACGGCGGCATGCGAATCTCCCGTGAGCTCTCGGAGTTGCTGGCTGCCTCGCACGGGCTTGTCCCCATGCCCAACGACGTGGGGTTCAGCGCGTTGCGTACGCTGGTCCGCAGTGGCTTGCGCCATGCCGCCGTCCAGTACCGGCTGGCGGATGCGCCTCGGCGGGATGCGGTCGCGCCGGTGCAGGCGGGGGATTCCATCGCGCTGGTGAAGGCGGAGCAGATCGTCAGGGACGTGATGGGGAGCTACCTGGGACAGCCCTCACATGTGCTCGACCTGGACGCGGCCCTGTCCTCCCTGGGGGTGACGTCCCTGGCCCTGGTCGAGCTGGGGCTGTCGCTCCATCGGCGTCACGGCATTCGGGTGCAGCCCGCGCGCTTCTTCCAGTACACGACGCTCTCGCAGTTGCGGGCCTTCATCGCCCAGGAGCTGTCAAAGGCCGCGTCACCCGGTGGCGCCCAGGACGCGGACCGGCCTGCGCCGCCGCCTCACAAGCCCGCTCGTCGCGCCGAGGGTTCAGAGCCCGTCGCGGTCGTAGGCATCCACGCCCGCTTCCCAGGGGCCGAGGACGCCGACGCGTTCTGGCGCAACATCGTGGAGGGCAAGCGCTGCCTCACCGAGATGCCCTCATCACGGAGGGCGCTGGCGGGTGCTGGACCCGAGGGCTCCCGTCCCCGGTGGGGCGGCTTCATTGACGGGATTGATGAGTTCGACCCGCGGTTCTTCTCCATCTCTCCTCAGGAGGCCGAGCTCATGGACCCCCAGCAGCGTCTGCTGCTGGCCTCGGTCTGGTCGGCCCTGGAGGACGGCGGCCTGGTCCCCGAGCACTTTGCCCGGCGCACCACCGGCGTCTTCGTGGCCGCCGCACCGGGGGAGTACCCGAACGTGGTGTCTCTCCCCGTGGACCACCCGCAAGGGACGACGGCGGTCACCGCCTCCATCGCTCCCAACCGCATCTCTCACGTCTTCGACTTCAGGGGCCCGAGCGAATACTGCGACACCGCGTGTTCCTCCGCGCTGACCGCCCTCCATCGCGCGTGCCAGTCGATGCGCTCCGGCGAGTGCGAGCAGGCGGTGGTCAGCGCCATCAACCTGTTGTTGTCGCCGGAGACCTTCACTCGCTTCGACGCCATGGAGTACCTGAGCGCTGATGGCGCTTGCCGTCCGTTCCAGCCGGAGGCTCGGGGCTTCGTTCGCAGTGAGGGCGTGGGGACGCTGGTCCTCAAGCCCTTGTCCAAAGCAGTCGCCGATGGGGACTTCATCTACGGCCTGGTACGCGGCAGTGGCGTGGCCCATGGTGGCCGGGGGCTGTCGCTGACGGCCGTCAATCCCCAGGGAATGAACGACGCGGTGGTCGCCGCGTACCGTGACGCGGGCGTGAGCGCGCGGACTGTCTCCTACGTGGAGGCTCACGGCGTCGGTTCCCCCCTGGCTGACTGCGCGGAGGTGGAGGCGCTCAAGGCCGCTTTCCACGAGGCCGTCGACCCGGCAGCCACTTCGCGAGACGCGGAGCCTCACGTCTGCCAGTTGAGCAGCCTCAAGCCGTGCATCGGCCATGGGGAGCTGGTGTCGGGGATGGCGGCGTTGCTCAAGGCGCTCCAGGCGCTTCGGCATGGCGTCCTCCCCGGACTGCCGGGCTTCACCACGCTGCATGAGGACATCTCGCTAGCGGACTCGCCGCTGCGGGTGTCGGCGGACAGCCAGCCGTGGTCTGGCGCTCGAGGCGCCGGAGCACCGCCTCGCAGGGCTGGCGTGAACAGCTTCGGGTTCGGTGGGGTGAACGCGCACGTCATCCTCGAGGAGTTCCCGGTCGAGAAACGGCGGGTTGAAACCCGTGAGCGCGCGCAGGTGTTCGTGTCTTCGGCACGGAGTCTGGACCGGTTGCAGGCACAGGTCGCACGGCTGGCGTCGTTCCTGGATGCCCATGCCGAGGTCTCCCTTTCGGACCTCGCGTACACACTGCAAACCGGACGTCACGCCTTCGGTGTGCGCATGGCCGTGGTGGCTCGTGACAGGTCGGAGCTGGTCGCCGCGCTGTCGACGTATCTGGCTGCGCCGGACCGAAGGGACTGGGGCGGCACCTCCATCCATGTGGGCGAGGTGGACGCGTCGACGCGACTGGGGAGTTTCCTGTCGGATGCGGCCGGGACGTCCCTGATCGACGCGATGCTCGCGGAGCGGGCGCTGACACGGATCGCCGAGTACTGGGTCCTGGGAGGCAGCGTCCCTTGGGCGCGGCTGCATGAAGGCGACGAGGTCAGGCGCATCCCGCTCCCCACGTATCCGTTTGCTCCGGAGCGATACTGGTTCGGCTCCACTGGCGCGCGGGTGCGGGTGAGTGAGGGTGAGCGACACTCGCCGGTGGAAGTTGATGGCGTGGACGCCATCTCGGAGGCGATTCGGGACCAGCTCTCCGCAGCGCTGAGCGTGCCTCGGGCGCAGCTTGGCGACAACGTCAACGCGCGAGACCTGGGCGCGGACTCCATCACGATGATGCGCCTGGCCCAGGTGCTGGCACGGACGTTGGGGGTCGATGTGCGCCTGCGCGACCTGGTCGACCGTCCGACCATCGCGGCGATTGCATCCCACGTCGCGACGCTCGTGCGTGGACGAGGGCCCTGGGTGAAAGAGCCCGCGCCCGTGGTGACACCGGAGCGGGACGCCCTGGACCTGCTCAAGGAAGGGCTTCTGTCCATCGAGGACGTCGCGGCCCGGCTGGAGAAGGACGCTCATGACAACGCGTGACGTTCTGGCCGCCTTCGCGGAAGGCAAGCTGTCCAAGGCCGAGACACGGCGGCGTCTGGCCGCCCTGCGAACGGCGAGCATCCGCGTGCCGCTCAGCGAAGGCCAGAAAGGCCTCTGGGCGATGCAGCAGGCCTCCCCCGAGTCATCGGCCTACAACGTCCCGCTCGCCTATCGCCTGCGAGGTACGGTCGATGTGGCCCGGTTGCTCCGCGCCTGGGAGGGACTGCTGGAGCGCCATCCGCTGCTGGCCGGTGCCATCCGCATCGAAGGCGCGGAGCCGGTGTTCGTCCCCAGCGGACAGGTCTCCGCCGAGGTCCATCAGGCCGCGCCGCTCTCCGAGGCGGAGCTGGTGTCGAGCCTCCGCGCTGCCTCGAAGGTGCCGTTCGACCTCGCGCGAGGTCCGCTCGCGCGCCTGCACCTGTTCTCACGGTCGGAGCACGAGTCTGTCCTCCTGCTGTGCTTCCACCACATCGTCCTGGATGGGGCGTCTGTGGCCCCGTTGCTCGATGCACTCCGGGAGCGCTACGCCGGCACCGAGGCTGGGGCCGGGCTGTTCGAGGTCCCACTCGTCGCTCCCCACCGGGCCTCGGTGGAGTGGGAGCTGGAGGTCATGGGAGGGGAGGAGGGGCGGCGACACCTCGACTACTGGCGGCAGGTGCTGACGGCGCCCGTTCCACCGCCGCTGAACCTCCCCACCGACCGTTCTCGCGGGGTGACGGGAGAGGGCCCGGAAGGAGCCACCTGCTCACTCGCGCTGACTGCCGAGCAAACCTCCAGGCTGCGCGAGCTCGCCCGTTCGCGGCAGGTGAGTCTGCCCACCGTCCTGCTGGCCCTCTATTACGCCTTGCTCCACCGCTACACGCGCCAGGACGACCTGGTGGTCGGCATCCCCACGTTGGGACGCAACCGCGCGGAGGTGGCGACGGCGATTGGCTACTTCGTCAACGTGATGGCCGTCCGCGCGCGTGACCTGGGTCAGCACACGTTTGACTCGCTGCTGCGTCATCTGCACGGCGCGGTCATCGATGGGCTGGAGCACGCGCACTATCCGTTCCCGCGCGTGGTGAAGGAACTGCGCCTGTCGAGCGGGCCGTCCGAGGCGCCGGGCTTCCAGACGATGTTCACCTTCCAGAGCCTGCAACTGCTGCGTGCTCCGTCGAAGCCGGAGTCCGCATCGGGTGGGCTGCGGGAGTTGGAGCCGCTCGACTGCGTTCATCAGGAAGGCGCCTATCCGCTGGAACTCGAAGTGGTGGAGGGGGCGACGAACCTGACCCTCCACTTCAAGTACGACGCGCGGCTGTTCGAGCCGAGCACCGTCGAGCGAATGGCTCGGCAGGTGTCCCGTGTGGCCGACCAGGTCGCGGGCGGGTTGGATGCCCCGCTGGGCGCGATTTCGTGGCTCGATGACCCGGAGCGCCAGACGCTCCTGCGCGACTGGAACGCCACGGGCGTGCCGTTCCCCGAGGACCTGGGGGTTCACGACCTCGTCCAGCGGCGAGCGCGAGAGACGCCGGAAGCCGTGTCCATCCGCTACGAGGGGCGCTCGCTCAGCTACCGGGAGCTGGACGCGCGGAGCCGCGCGATCGCGAACCACCTGCGAAACCTCGGCGTGGGGCCCGGGGCGCTGGTGGGCATCTGCCTGGAGCGGTCCGCGGAGCTGGTCGCAGCGATGCTGGGCGTGCTGTCCGCCGGCGCGGCCTACGTGCCCCTGGACCCGGTGCACCCCGAGGACCGGCTGAAGTACATGCTGGAGGACAGCGGCGCCGTGGTCGTGCTGACCAGCCGGGCTTCGCGCGACAAGGTGGCCGGCATCGCCGGAGCCACCTGCACGGTCCTGGTCCTGGAGGAGCTCCAGGACGGCCCCGCCGCGATGGAGGGGCGGCCGGCGAAGGTCGCTCCGAACGGGCTCGCCTACGTCATCTACACGTCTGGGAGCACGGGCCGGCCCAAGGGCGTGATGATTCCCCATGGCGGGGTCGTGAACTTCCTCCTGTGCATGCGCAGGATGTTGGGCCTGAAGCGCACCGACTCGCTTCTGGCGGTCACGACGTACTGCTTCGACATCGCGGTGCTCGAACTCCTGTTGCCCCTGTGCGCGGGGGCTCAGGTCATCATCGCGACAGCGGAGACGGCCCGAAACGCGGAGGCGCTGAAACGGGCGCTGCGCACCGTCCGGCCCACGCTGATGCAGGCGACGCCCGCCACCTGGACGATGCTCTTCCAGTCCGGCTGGGAGAACACCGAGCGCGTTCGCCTCCTGTGCGGCGGTGAGGCGTTGCCCGAGTCGCTCAAGGCCCACTTCACGCGCACCGCGAGCGACGTGTTGAACATGTTCGGCCCCACCGAGACGACCATCTGGTCGACGGTGGCGAAGGTCTCCGCCTCGCGTCCGGTCACCATTGGCAAGCCAATCGACAACACGCAGGTCTACGTCCTGGATGACCGGATGCAGCCGGTGCCCATCGGCGTGCCGGGCGAGCTGTGGATCGCCGGCGCGGGGGTGGCCCGTGGCTACCTCAACCGGCCCGCGCTGACCGCGGAGCGGTTCGTTCCCAACCCGTTCACTCCGGGCACGACGCTCTACCGGACGGGGGACCTCGCCCGTTGGCGTGGCGATGGGGAGGTGGAGTACCTGGGCCGCCTGGACCATCAGGTGAAGGTCCGGGGCTTCCGCATCGAGATGGGGGAGATTGAAGCGCAGCTCGCCGGGCACGCCAGCGTGAAGAACTGCGCGGTGGTGGCGAAGGAGCTGAATGGCAGTGCCCAGCTCATCGCCTACTGCCAGCCAGCGGGAGCGCACTTCGACGAGGAGGCGATCCGCGCGCATCTTCGGAAGTTCCTCCCGGACTACATGGTGCCCGCCCACGTCATCGCGGTGGACGCCATTCCGCTGTCGGGCAATGGCAAGGTGGACCGAGGCCAGCTCAGCTCAAGGCCGGTAGTGACCCGCCGCAAGGCGGCCGTGGTCCACGCGCAATCGCCTGTGGAGGCCGCCCTCGTCGAGCTGTGGAAGCAGGTGCTCCAGGTCGGCGAGGTGGGCGTCGAGGACCGCTTCTTCGAGGTGGGCGGCGACTCCGTGCTGGCCGCGGTGCTGGTCGAGGAGATGAACCGGCGCTTCGACACGCGGCTCGCCGTCACCGACCTGTTCAAGTACGTCCACATCCGCGACATGGCGCGCCATCTGGAGGGCCTGTCGGCGCCAGCCAGCCGTGAGCCCGTCTCCGTGCCTCGTGAGGGCGCTGCCTCCGAGTCCGCGTACGCCGGCAGCCTGGCCATCATCGGCATCTCCTGTCAGGTGCCCGGGGCGTCAGACCACCGGGGCTTCTGGGAGAACCTGCGCGACGGCAAGGACAGCGTGGCGGCCCACGGGGAGGAGGCGCTGCGTGCGCTGGGTGTTCCTGACGCCGTCATCCAGGACCCTCGTTACGTCGCGGTCCAGTCGACCATCGACGACAAGGATTGCTTCGACCCGCAGTTCTTCGGCCTGACGGCGCGGGACGCCGCCTTCATGGACCCGCAGTTCCGCCTGTTGTTGATGCACGCCTGGAAGGCGGTGGAGGACGCGGCCCTGCCTCCCTCGCGTCTGGGGACCTGCGGCGTCTTCATGACGGCGAGCAACAGCTTCTACCACCAGGGCATGCCGCAGTTCCCCGCGAACGGGCACCCGGTGCTCCGCACCGTCGACGAATACGTGCTGTGGGTCCTGGCTCAGGCGGGCTCCATCCCAACGATGGTGTCCTACAAGCTCGGACTGAAGGGGCCGAGTCTGTTCGTCCACACCAACTGCTCGTCATCTCTCTCCGCGTTGTACGTGGCGCAGCAGGCCATCGCCGCGGGCGACTGCCAGACGGCCTTGGTGGGGGCGGCCACCGTCTTTCCTTCGGCGAACCTTGGCTATCTGCACCAGCGCGGCCTCAACTTCTCCAGCGCGGGGCGGGTGAAGGCCTTCGATGCCTCGGCGGACGGCATGGTCGCCGGTGAAGGCGTCGCGGTGCTGGTGGTGAAGGACGCAGCCGCGGCGGTGCGCGACGGCGACCCCATCTACTGCCTGGTGCGCAAGGTGGGCATCAACAACGACGGCCAGGACAAGGTGGGCTTCTACGCCCCCAGCGCCACCGGACAGGCGGAGGTCATCCGCCGGCTGTTCGAGAGGACGGGCATCGATCCGGCGTCGATTGGCTATGTCGAAGCGCACGGCACGGGGACCTTGCTGGGCGACCCCGTCGAGGTCTCCGCGCTGACGGAGGCCTTCCGGGCGTTCACCGACAGGCGCGGGTTCTGCCGTCTCGGCTCGGTGAAGTCGAACCTGGGGCACCTCGATACGGTGGCCGGGCTGGCGGGCCTCATCAAGACGGCGTTGAGTCTGCGGCAAGGCGAAGTGCCTCCGACCCTCCATGTGGCCGAGGTGAACCCGAAGCTGGAGTTGGCGGACTCACCGTTCGTCATCGCCGACCGGCTGTCGGCGTGGCCGTCACTGCCCGGGCCTCGGCGAGCCGCTGTGAGCGCGTTCGGTCTGGGCGGCACCAACACCCACGCCATCCTCGAGCAACATCCGGAGGCGTCGCGCGCCGAGGAGAAGAACCGACCGGTGGCGAGCATGCGCGCAGTGGCGCCGTTCTCGGCGCGCACCGTGGACGCGCTGAAGGCGAACCTGGGCGCACTGCTCGAGTTCCTGGAGGCCCCGGTGTCCGAGGAGCTGTCGCTCGCGGACATCACGTACACCCTGCAAGTCGGCCGGGTCGCGATGGCGGAGCGGATGGTGGTGGTGGCCTCGACACGCGACGAGCTGGTGCGGGGGCTGCGTCGGGGACTGGCGGAGAGCGGTGAACTTGCCGGCTCGGTGGTGGACGTGTTGCCGGCGTCCGACGCCGAGGCGCGAAGCCTCGCCGAGGCGTGGGCGAGGGGCGAGGCGGTCGACTGGGACGGGTTGCACGGCGACGCGAAGCCCGTTCGGGTGAGCCTGCCCACGTACCAGTTCGCGAAGGAGCGTTATGGGCTGACGGCCGTGGCTCCGCCGCCGTCCACGCCGCTGCCGCCCAAGCCGGACGTTTCGCTCTTCGTGCCGACGTGGCAGCCGTACCAGGAGGCGCCGGGCGCTTCTGCCGCGGCTGAGACGGCCGCGCCCCACCGGCACCTGGTGGTGTTGTGCGAGCCCTTCGCGTCCCAGGGAGCGGACGTGTCCGCGGAGTTCGCGAGGCAGCTCTCGGCGCGGCGCATCGAAGTGGTCACGACCTCCAGCTTGAGTGCTCGGGTGGATGAGCGGTTCATGACGCACGCCTCGGCGGTCTTTGAATGCGTCAAGAAGCTCCTTTCGGAGCGCCTGACTGCTCCTGTGACCTTGCAGGTGCTGGTGCCCGATGAAGAGGAGGCCCTGGCGCTGGGCGGGCTGGGTGGCTTCCTGCGTTCGGCCGCGCAGGAAAATCCCATGCTCCGGCCGCAGCTCATCCGGGTCCAAGGCTCGGTCTCCACGGTGGTGCTGGTGGACGTCCTGGCGAAGGCCACCGCGCGGGGGACACGGTGGAGCTGCGGCACCAGGCGGGCCAGCTCTCACGGTGTGAGTGGAGTGAAGCAGGTGCCACGCGGAAGGACGCGACACCCGTCTGGCGTGAAGGTGGCGTCTACCTGATTTCAGGCGGGGCTGGCGCCCTGGCTCGGTTGCTCACCGCGGAGATTGCAAGGCGCGTCACGCCGGCCACCGTCATCCTGGCGGCCCGTTCTTCCTCGCGGGAGGACGCGGATGGAGGCAGCGGGCTGCGCGTGCGGCACCTGCCCATGGACGTCACGCGCCCGGATGAGGTGGATGACCTCATCAAGACGGTGCTGCGCGAGCATGGGCGCCTGGATGGCGTCATCCACGCGGCGGGCCTTCGCCGTGACAACTACGTCATCAACAAGCCGGTCGCGGAGCTCCAGTCCGTCCTCGGTCCCAAGGTCGCGGGGCTCGTGAACCTGGACCACGCCACTCGCGAGCTACCGCTGGACTTCTTCGTCACCTTCTCCTCCCTGGCCGCGTTCGGAAACGCCGGACAAGCGGACTACGCGGCTGCCAATGGCTTCATGGATGGGTTCATGGAGCTGCGTTCGGCGCTCGTGAGCGCGGGCAAGCGACAGGGACGGACGGTGTCCATCCGGTGGCCGCTCTGGGCGGGGGGCGGGATGCAGCTCGACTCGCGGAGCCTCGACGTCCTGATGCAGCGGACGGGCATGGCGGCGCTGGGTGACGAAGCCGGGCTTGATGCGTTCTATCGGGCTCTGGAGCTGGCGGTACCCGGCGTGGCGGTCTGGACAGGCGAGGCTCAGAAACTTCGCGAGCTCGCCTCGGGTGTCTCCGCTGTTCCGCCTCCGCCGCAGGTGGCTCCGAGCCCGACGGGCGTGTCCGAGTCCATCACTGAAAAGGTCGAGGCGAAGCTGAAAGCGCTGTTCAGCGAAGTCACGCGCTACGAGGCGCACCGCATCGATGCCCGCCAGCCGATGGAGCGCTATGGCATCGACTCGATCGTCATCACGCAGATGAACCAGGCCCTCGACGGGCCTTTCCGCTCACTGTCGAAGACGCTGTTCTTCGAGTACCGGACGCTCTCCGAGGTCAGTGCGTACCTGGCCGAGCACCGCGCCGAAGAGAGCGCCATCTGGGTGGCGGCGCAGCAGGGCGTTGTGTCTTTCGTCCCGCAGGGGGCCGTGGCGTCACGTGTGGACGCACCGGCGTCGGTCCCGCGTGCCGACGAGCCCATCGCCATCATCGGCATGAGCGGTCGCTATCCGAAGGCGGGAACGCTGACGGAGTTCTGGGAGCGCCTGAGCCACGGCGAGGACTGCATCACGGAGATTCCCTCCGAGCGCTGGTCCCTGGACGGGTTCTTCTATCCGGACAAGAAGCACGCCGCGGCACGGGGGATGAGCTACAGCAAGTGGGGCGGCTTCCTCGACGGCTTCGCGGACTTCGACCCGCTGTTCTTCAACATCTCGCCGCGTGAAGCGACGAACATGGACCCGCAGGAACGCCTGTTCCTGCAGAGCTGCTGGGAGGTGCTGGAAGACGCGGGGTACACCCGGGACAGCCTGGCGCGGCGCTTCGGAAGCGCGGTGGGGGTCTTCGCGGGCATCACGAAGACGGGGTACGAGCTGTACGGCGCCGACCTCGAAGGCCGAGACGCCGCCTCCCGGCCCTACACGTCGTTTGCGTCCGTCGCGAACCGAGTCTCGTACCTGCTCGACCTGAAGGGCCCGAGCATGCCGGTGGACACCATGTGCTCGGCCTCGTTGACGGCCGTCCACATGGCGTGTGAGGCGCTGCACCGCGGCGCTTGTGCCATGGCCATCGCGGGTGGGGTGAACCTCTACGTCCATCCTTCGAGCTACGTCGGCCTGTGTGGTCAGCAGATGCTGTCCACGGATGGCCGATGCCGCAGCTTCGGCGCGGGAGGCAACGGCTTCGTTCCGGGGGAGGGCGTGGGCGCGGTGCTCCTCAAGCCGCTGTCGAAGGCCCTCGCTGATGGCGACAACATCCACGCCGTCATCCGGTCCACCAGCGTGAACCATGGTGGAAAGACGAACGGCTACACCGTCCCCGACCCGCAGGCGCAGGCGGCGCTGATTCGGAGCGCCCTGGACAAGGCGGGGGTCTCCGCCCGTGACGTCAGCTACCTGGAAGCCCACGGGACGGGAACGGAGCTGGGCGACCCGATTGAAGTGGCGGGGCTCACGCAGGCGTTTCGCCGCGATACGGATGCGCGGGCGTTTTGTCGCCTCGGCTCGCTCAAGTCGAACATCGGGCACCTGGAGGCCGCCGCCGGCATTGCTGGCCTGACCAAGGTCGTCCTCCAACTCCGTCACCAGAAGCTGGCGCCCAGCCTCCATGCGGAAGCGCTGAACGCGAACATCTCCTTCGCCGAGACGCCATTTGTGGTGCAGCGGACCCTCGACGCCTGGGACCGGCCCCAGGTGGAGGTCAACGGCGTGCGCCTGGAACGGCCGCGCCTGGCTGGGGTGTCATCGTTTGGCGCGGGTGGGGCCAATGCGCATGTCCTCGTGGAGGAGTTCGACATGGGCCGGCAGGTGACGCCTGGGACTTCCGGAGCAGGTACGGGCGGACGGGTTCTGTTCCCGCTCTCGGCGAAGACTCTGGAGCGGCTGCGTGACGCGTGCAGGCGCCTCGTCGGCGTGCTGGCGCCAGAGCGGCATGTCGCCTTCGACCAGCTTCGCGCCATGGCCTACACGCTCCAGGTGGGCCGCGAAGCCATGAACGCGCGCCTGGCCTTCACGGCCAGCTCCGCGGACGACGCGCGAGAGAAGCTGGAGGCCTTCCTTCGTGGAGACGCGGGGGCCGATGTCCTCCGTGGCGACGTGGACGACGAGGCCTGTGCGTTTGGACGTGCTCGGAGCGCATCAACGGCCTTCGCGTCGCCGCTCAACGAGCGTGAGTGCAGGGAGTTCCTGTCGGCCTGGGTCCAGGGCCGGGACGTCAATTGGGACGGCCTGTACAGCGGCGAGGCGCCGCCTCCTCGCCGTGTGAGCCTCCCCACGTACCCGTTCGAGCGCAGGACCTACTGGCCGGTGCTGAAGGGGCAGGGTGGACGGGCAGCACCGCCGCCTTCGTCCGAGGCGACGGTGGCATGGCGTGACGCCCCCCTCTCCGACACGCTTCCCTGGCGAGAGCGGCTGAGCGCGAAGGCAGGGGACGAACTCTGGGTCCTCTACGACGATGAAGCCGACGCGCGGCGATTCGTCGCGTTGCTCGAACAGGTGCGCGCGTCCGCTGGCGTGTCCTCGGGAGTCCAGGTCCACCAGCGGCGGTTCGAACCAGGCGCGTCTGGTGCTGCACCCCTCCTTCATCTTGGGGGGACGGCGCGTCCGACGGTGTTCTGGCTGCTCCCGAAGACCGTGCAGGACACCGCGAGCTGGCTGCGAGCCGTGTTGCCTGACTTCGAGCGGCGGGTGACGCGAGCGCACGGGATGGGCGCTTCCGTGTACTGCCTGGGGGGCAGCACGGCGGCGGTGCTGGACCGGGACGGGGCGCACTGCTGGAGACACTTGTCACGATGGCTCGCCCCCAGGAACTGTGGCGCTGCGTGTTCGTCGAGGATGATGCGCTCGCGCTCACGGGCTTGCAGCGCTTCCTGCGTGAGTGGCTTGGCGACGAGGGCGTCCCAGCGCAGGGCTTGATTCGCTTCCGCGGAGAGCGGAGGCAGGCGCTCCACAAGGGCTTCGCGCGTTCTCACGGGGGCACGTCGCCGGAAGCGGAACCCGTCTACCTGCTGGAAAAGGTGTGGCGGCCGCATCCCTCGCTGGAGGGAACGACGAGGACACGCTGGCAGCAGGGGACTCGCGTGGCTGTCCTGGTCAACCCGGAGACGGCGCGGCTCGTCAGTGGACTTCGTCAGCGGTTGGCACCCGCCGAGGTGCGGGTCATCGCCACGGGACGGCTCCCCGCCGAAGGTTCGGATTGGCAGCTTGCTCCCGAGTCGGCACAGTCGGGGCAGGCACTGGCGTCAGACATCCTCAGGGAGATGGGCCGTGTCGACGTGGTGCTCGACCTGTCGGACCTCTCCGCGGAGCCGAGGCACACGGACGAAGACAAGCTGGGCAAGGTCACCTTCCTCCAGCGGCTGATTCGTGAGTTCTCCGCGCTGGCCATCTTTCATGTGACGCGCGGGCTGCAGACGTTCGAGTGCGAACAGCCCAGCCTGGCGGGCGCGAAGATCGCGGGCCTCGTGAAGATGCTCGGCGCGGAGTACTCCCACGTCGTCGCGAAGAGCGTCGACCTCGACGCGGTGCCCGCTGCCGACGCTGGCGCGTTCGTGGAACTCCTGGGCCGGGAACTCGCCGCTCCACGAGCGCAGTCCGAGGTGTGTTACCGCCGGGGCCTCCGCTTCGCTCCAGAGCTTGAGCAGCGGCGGATGGCGGAAGGGGTGGAGCGCCAGCCCTTCGAGGTTCACGGCACGGGCGTCTACGTGGTGACGGGCGGGACGCGTGGCATCGGGCTGGAGATCGCGGAGCACCTGGTCTCACGGGGCGCTCGGCGGCTGGTGTTGATGGGGGCGACGCCGTTGTCGGGGGACTCGCGCAAGGTTGAACGGCACAGGGCGCTCGAACGCCGCGTGGACGCTTTGGACATCCACATCGGCCCGCTGGATGACCGGGCCGCGCTGGAGACGCTGTTCGCGAGAATCCAGCGTGAGCGGGGGCCCATCCGGGGCGTGATTCACAGCGCGGGGGCGTACTCGGATATCGCGACCCCCGCCTTCGTCGACAAGCGGGTCGCGGACCTCGAGCGGGTGCTTGCCCCCAAGGTGCGCGGTATCGAGTGTCTGAGCCAGGCCCTGGATGGGGTGGACCTCGACTTCTTCGTCGCGTTCTCGTCGCTGACGGGCGTGGTTCCGCGACTGGCGCGAGGGCTGAGCGACTATGCGATGGCCAACGCGTTCCTCGATTACTTCACGGCCCATCAGCACCAGGGCCGGAAGCGCACCTGCTACCGCACCATCACCTGGGTGGATTGGAACGAGACGGGCGCGGGGGCTCGCCTCGCACCCGAGGACAAGGTGCGACTCGACCAGGCGCTGGCTTCGCTGGGCATGCGGAGCTTCACCAACGAAGAGGGCCGAGCCCTGTTCGAGCAGTCGATGCGCCTGGGCGCGAGGAGCTGGGTGTTGCTGACCTATCTCAACCCGGAGGCGTCCTGGGCCGGGAGCAACCCACTGCTCGCGGAGCCTGCCGTGACGGCGCAGGGGCGCACGGTGGTGGCACCGGCGCCCACGCCCGCGGTGGACGGCACCGGCGTCAGGGCGGCGATCCGGGACGCGCTGTGTGAGGTGCTCCAGTTGCAGCTCGATACGCTCGATGACGACCGGTCCTTCCAGCGCTACGGGCTGGACTCCATCTCGGCGGTGCAGCTCTCGGTGTGTCTGAACCGGCGGATCGGGAGCGATGTCTCCCCCCGTGAGTTCATTGAACATCCCTCCGTCAGCCGGCTGGCGGAGTTCCTGGGGGCGCAGCCGGGCGTGGCTCCTCCCCAATCCCCGGTGCCGCCGCCTCCCACGTACGAAGCGGAGCCCGTGAAGGCGCGGGAACGCATCCCCGTCGATGCTCAACCCGTGGCCATCGTCGGCGCGGCGGGCTTCTTGCCGGGCTGTCAGTCGCTGCAGGCCTTCTGGCAGGCGCTCGACGCGGAGCAGACGCTGCTGGAGGAGATTCCGTCGAGCCGGTTCGACTCCCGGGCCCTCCATCCGGACAAGAGCCGGAGCAAGTGGGGCGGGTTCATCCCCGACGTCGCGTCGTTCGACCCGGGCTTCTTCAACATCCTTCCGGCGGAAGCGGAGGCGATGGACCCCCGGCAGCGCCTGCTGCTCATGGCCGTCTATCACTGCCTGGAGGACGCGGGGCAGGCACCGGAGCAGCTCAAGGGCAGCCGGACGGGCGTGTTCGTGGGCGCCGAGGAGAACGAGTACCTCCTGCACCTGCGCGAGCAAGGCTTCGACGTGGCGTCTGGCTTCGACCACGCCGCCAGCATGGTGGCCAACCGGCTGTCGTACTTCTTCGACCTGAAGGGGCCGAGCGAGCTGGTCAACACGATGTGTTCCAGCGCCGCGGTGGCCATCCACCGGGCCGTGGTGGCACTGCGGGCGGGTGAGATTGACCGCGCGATTGTCGCCGCCGCGAACGTCATCCTGCGGCCCGACGGCTTCATCAAGCTCTCCCAGTTGCAGCAGTTGAGCCCGAGCGTCCGGGTGCAGTCTTTCGGACGGGACGCCAGCGGGCACCAGCGCGCCGAGGGCGTGGCCTCGGTGCTGCTCATGCCCCTGGAGCAGGCCGAGCGGGAAGGTCATCCCATCTACGCCGTGCTGCGTGGCACCGCGGTCAACTACAACGGCCGAGGGGGCGTCTCCATCGCGGCTCCGAGCCGCCAGAGTCACAGCGAGCTGATCCAGACGTGTTACCGCGCCGCGAGCGTCGACGCGCGAGACGTCGGGTACATCGAGGCACAGGGGATGGCCAACCCCGTCGCCGATATCGCGGAGTGGGAGGCCATCAATGACGCCTTGAAGCGGCTCGCCACGGAGCAGGGCGTGGTCCTGGCGTCCGGCAATTGCCGGGTGAGCAGCCTCAAGCCGTTGACGGGCCACATGGAGTCGGCGTCGGCGCTCGGCGCGCTGTTCAAAATCATCCACAGCTTCCGCCGCGACAGGGTCTACGGCATCGCGGGCTTCGAGGCCGCGAACCCGTACCTGGAGCTCGAACGGCAGCCCGCGCGGCTCGCGGACCGGACCGAGCCCTGGCCGCGCCTTGGCAAGCCACGCCTGGCGGGATTGCACTCGTTTGGTGCTGGCGGGAACAACGCACACCTCCTGGTCGAGGAGTACGTGCCTCGCCCCGCCGCGCAGCCGTCCTTCGCCGGGAGGTGGCACGTGGTGCCGGTGTCGGCGGGCAGCATCGAGCAACGCCGAGACCGAGTCGCGCGGCTGGCGGCGGAGCTCCGGGCGCAGCCGGACGTCGAGCTCGCCTCGGTGGCCTTCACGCTCCAGCTTGGCCGGGATGCGATGAAGCACCGTGTGGCCTTCGTGGCGGAAGACCGGGGGCGTCTGCTCCACCAACTGGAGCGGTACGCCGCGGGTGAAGCCGTGGAGGGGGTCTTCGAAGGCGCCGCGGAGAAGAGCAAGGGGCCGCGTGAGACAGCGGCGGTCTTCGCTGGGCGACGGGAGCCCGAGGAGACAGCCGCCGCGTGGTGCCGAGGCTCCGTGGTCGACTGGCAGTGGCCGCTGGAGGCGAAGCCCCGGCGCCTGCGTCTGCCCGTCTATTCATTCAAGACACAGCGCCTCTGGGTGGATGCGGCGCCGCGTCAGGTCCGGGAAGTCGCCATGCCCGTCACGGAAGCAGCTCCGCGTCGCGATGCGACCGCCGCGCGAGCCGAGACGATGATTCGCGAGACGCTGAGCCCGTTCCTGCGCGTGCCGCCGGAGCAGCTCGACCTGGACGCGGAGTTCAGCGAGCTGGGCTTCGACTCCATCCTGGTCATCAAGCTGGCCGCGGCGCTGCGTCAGGGGCACGGCCTGGTGGTCGAGCCCGCGGCCTTCTTCGAATATTCGACGCCCGCGCAGCTCATCCAGCACGTGAGCGCTCAGTTGGCGCGGGAGGACATCTCGACGCCAGGGACGGAGGGCCCGGTGTCGCGAGGAGAGGCCGCTGCTCCGCGCAGTCTCGACGAGCCGATCGCCATCATCGGATTGAGTGGAAGCTATCCCCAGGCGCACGACTTGTCGGCGTTCTGGTCGAACCTGGAGCGAGGCGCGGACTGCATCGGCGAGGTGCCCTCGGACCGCTGGTCGCTCGAGGCCTTCTTCACCGCGGACAAGGACGCCGCCATCGCGAGTGGCAAGAGCTACGGCAAGTGGGGCGGGTTCCTCGGCGGTCTCTACGACTTCGACCCGCTGTTCTTCCGCATCTCTCCGCGCGAGGTGGAGATCATCCACCCGGAGTCCCGGCTGTTCCTCCAGTGTGCCTGGCACGTCGTGGAGGACGCGGGCTACACGACGACGGCGCTTGCCTCGGAGCGCGTGGGCGTCTTCGTCGGTGCGTCCAAGGTCGGCGTGGCCGAGCAGCACCACACGTTCTTCACCATCCCCAACCGGGTCTCCTATGCACTGAACCTCAAGGGGCCGAGCATCGCCATCGACACGGCGTGTTCGTCGTCCCTGGTGGCCATCCACCTGGCATGCCAGCAGCTCCAGTCGGGAGACTGCACGCTGGCGATCGCGGGCGGGGTCAACACCTATACCCACCCGTACCACTTCTCGGACCTCTCCAAGCTCCAGATGCTGTCGCCGGAAGGGCGCTCGAAGGCCTTCGGCGCGGGGGCCAACGGATTCGTTCCAGGGGAGGGCGTGGGCGCCGTGCTGCTCAAGCCGCTGAGCCGCGCGCTGCGGGACGGCGACTCCATCCACGGCATCATCCGGGGTTCGGAGATCAACCACGGCGGAAAGACGAACGGGTTCACGGTTCCGAATCCGCGGGCTCAGGCCGAGGTCATCACGCGGGCCCTGGCGCGAGCGAAGGTGCCTGCCCGGCACGTCACCTACGTCGAGGCCCACGGCACGGGCACGGACCTGGGAGACCCCATTGAGATTCGGGGACTGACGGAGGCCTTCGCCGCGCAGACGCAGGACCTTGCGTTCTGCCGGATTGGCTCGGTGAAGACGAACATCGGGCACCTGGAGGCGGCCGCCGGCATCGCGGGGCTGACGAAGATCCTGCTCCAGGGGAAGCACCGCAAGTACGTGCCATCCCTGCACTCGAGCACGCTGAATCCCCACATCGACTTCGGCAAGACGCCGTTCGTCGTCCAGCAAGCCTGTGAGGACTGGCTGCCGCGCGACGCGCGAGGGCAAGCCATTCCTCGCGTTGCCTGCCTCTCCTCCTTTGGCGCGGGGGGCAGCAACGCCCACCTCATCATCGAGGAGGCCCCAGAGGAATCCATGCCGGAAGATGCCCGAACGCCCGAGGACGGCGCCGCGCTGTTCGTCCTGTCAGCGCGGACGGAGGAGCAGCTCCGCGCGTATGCCGCGTCGTTCGTCTCCTTCCTGGAGCGCGTCAACGAACGGGACCTGCATGACCTCTGCTACACGCTCCAGGTGGGGCGGGAGGCCATGGACTGCCGCCTGGCGTGTCACGTCGGTTCGGTCCGCGACCTGCGGAGCCTGCTGCGTGACTTCGTCGACGGGAGGACCTCGTCCGCGCTGCTCACGGCGAACCTCCGGAAGAGCCAGGATGAGGAGTCCCTCCAGGGCGGTGACAGGGAGCGGTGGGTGAAGGGGGGCTCCGTTGATTGGAGCCTCCTGCACGGCGGGAAGCGCAGGCGGCGGCTCAGTCTGCCTGTCTATCCGTTCGCGAAGCAGCGCTACGCCCTTCCATCGGCGCACGCCGTCACGACGGTGGCGCCAGCGCCGCTGCACCCGCTGGTGCATGAGAATCAATCCACGCTGGCCGGGCCGTGCTTCGTGGCGCACTTCACGGGCGCTGAGCCCTTCCTCGCGGACCATGTGGTTCGAGGCGAGAAGGTGCTCCCCGGAGTCGCCTACCTGGAGCTGGCGCATGAGGCGGTGTTGCGTTCGCTCGAACCGGAGGAGCGCGCTTCCGCCTCCATCACCCTGGAGCAGGTCGTCTGGGTGCGGCCCTTCATCTTCTCCGCGGAGACGAAGTCCCTGGCGCTCCGGTTGCTACGAGAGGCGGATGAGAGCCTGTCCTTCCGGATTACGAGCACCGGTCCCACGGGTGAGGTGACCTTGCACGCCCAGGGACGGGCACGCCTCGGCCCCGGGGGCGTCAATCCCGTCCGAGCCGACCTGCGCGGCGCGCTGGCGGCGTGTACCAAGAAGGTGCTGAACGGCGATGCGCTGTATGACGTCTTCCGGTCCATCGGCATCGACTACGGGCCGGCGCACCGGGTGATTGAGGAGCTGGCCGTCGGCGAGCGCCAGGTTGCCGCGAAGCTGACCCTGGCGGGGGCCAGCAGTGTCCATCGCGCCGCCTACACGCTGCCGCCCAGCCTGCTCGATGGCGCGTTGCAGGCCACGCTGGGACTGGCGATGGGGCAGGGCGCGCTGAAGACGGCGCTCCCGTTCTCCCTGGACCGCTTGCGAATCCTCCGGCCGTGCCCGGAAAAGGCCTGGGTCCTGGTCGAGCGTGAGGCGAGAGGCGGCACCAACGGACCCATCGTGTGCACGATTCGCATCACGGATGAGGACGGCGCGCCGTGCGTGCTGCTCGAAGGCTTCAACGCCCGTCCTGTGGATAACGCATCGGTACACGTGACTCCGGACGAGCAGGGCACGTTGCTCTGGACCCAGGAACGCGTGAGCGAACCTGCCCCAGAGGAACCGGGGCCGGCCTTCGATCACCACCTGGTGCTCCTCTGCGGCATGCCGGACCTGGCGGCTTCGGACGTAGTGCGCGCGGTGCGCGATGGGCATGGGGCCGCGTCGGTTGCTTGCCGCGAGCTGCGCTCCGGTCAGGAGCGGGTGGACCTTCGTTACCTGGACTTCGCCCGGCAGACGCTCGAACGGCTGCGTGAGACCGTGGCCGGGACGAAGGGCAAGGTGCTGGTCCAACTCGCGTACGTTGGGCAGGGCGCCGCGACGTCCATCTTGGGGCTCGCCGGCATGCTGAAGACGGCGACGCTCGAGAACACCCGATTGAGCTGCCAATGCATCGGCTTCGACGGGCCGGTGCAGCCCGACCGTCTGGCGAAGGCCTTGCTGGAGAACGCCCGGGAGCCTGGAGCGCGGGAGATTGAATACGAGGGCCTCACTCGCTTCGTCTCTCGGTGGCAGGAGCGGGAGCGGCTCTCCCTGGAGTTTGGCACCGACGCGGGCTCGCCCTGGCGCGCGGAGGGCGTCTACCTCATCACCGGAGGCAGCGGCGGTGTGGCGCGGCTGCTGGCCCGCGAGATTGCTCAGCGATGTGCGCGGCCAACGGTGGTCCTGGTGGGCCGCTCGCCCGCGAAGGACGCGCTCCTGGCCGAGTGCCGGGCTTGGGAGGCGTCGGGTGCGCGAGTTCGGTACCGCGTCGCGGACGTCGCGGATGCGGCGAAGATGGCGGAGGTGGTGGCGGAGACACGCCGGGAGTTCGGCGCGTTGAACGGCGTCATCCACGCGGCCGGCGTCATCGAAGACAACCTGCTCGCCAGGAAGTCCGAGGCCGAGCTGGCCCGGGTGCTCGCGCCCAAGGTCTCCGGCCTGGTGGCGCTTGATGAAGCCACGCGCGACCTCTCCCTGGATTTCTTCGTGGCGTTCTCGTCGATCGCCGGGGCCTTGGGGAACGCGGGGCAGGCGGACTACGCGGCGGCCAACGCCTTCATGGATGCGTACATCGCGCATCGCCAGACGTTGGTCACCGCAGGGCAGCGGCGTGGCGTGAGCCGGGCCATCAACTGGCCGTTCTGGCGCGACGGCGGCATGCGCATGGACGCGGCGACGGAGGAGGCCATGACGCTGGGCACGGGACTGGTGCCCATGCCGACGAGCACCGCCATGGCCGCCCTCTACCGGGTGCTGGAGGTGGGCAGCCCCTCGCGCGTCCTCGTCACGGTGGGACGGGTGGCGTCGATGCGGAAGCTGGTCGGCCGCGAGCCGGCCGCGCGTCGTGAGGAAGCCGCCACAGGCCCTGACGTTGGCGACCTGCAGGCGCGGGTCGAGGCGGTCCTGCTGGAAGGGGTGTCGGAGCTCCTGAAGGTCCCGCGTGAGGAGCTGGACGGCGACACCAAGCTCAGCGACTACGGCTTCGACTCCATCACCTTCACGGAGTTCGCCAACCTCCTCAACCGGCAGCTCACCCTCGGCTTGTCGCCGGTGGTCTTCTTCGAGTTCACCACCGCGAGCGCGCTGGCGGGCTACCTCTGTGAGAGCCACGGCTCGCGGTTGATGGGCCTCCTTGGGGCCGCGGTTCCCCCGTCCCAACCCGAGCCGCTGTCCGTCAGCCACACAGTGCCCGTGGAGCCTCCCAGTCGCGAGGCGCAGACCACGCCAGCGCGCCCGCATGCGAGAGAGCCCATCGCCGTGATTGGCATGGCGGGCCGCTTCCCCAGCGCCGACGACCTCGATGTGTTCTGGGAGAACCTGGTATCTGGGAAGGACTGCATCCGCGAGGTGCCGAGCTCGCGCTGGGATTGGCGGGCGTACGACGGCGACCCCATCCGGGAGCCGAACAAGACGGACGTGAAGTGGGGCGGCTTCATCGACGGCATCGACGAGTTCGACCCCGCGTTCTTCGGCATCTCCCCGCGCGAAGCCCGGCTCATCGACCCGCAGCAGCGGCTGTTGATGATGTATGCGTGGAAGGCCATTGAGGACGCCGGCTATGCGCCCGGGAGCCTCGCGGGCTCGAACACGGCCATCTACGTGGGGACGGGCCACTTCGGTTACGGCGACCTCATCAAGGAAGCCGGCATCCCCATCGAGGGCTACACGTCCGCGGGCCTGGTTCCGTCGATGGGGCCCAACCGGCTCAGCTACCTGCTGGACCTCCACGGCCCCAGCGAGCCCGTCGAGACGGCCTGCTCCAGCTCGCTGGTGGCCCTGCACCGCGCGATGACGTCACTCACCGATGGTACGTGTGACCTGGCCATCGTCGGCGGCGTCAACACCATCGTCACGCCGGATGGCCACATCTGCTTCAGCAAGGCCGGCATGTTGAGCCGGGATGGCCGGTGCAAGACCTTCTCCGACCGCGCTGACGGCTACGGCCGGGGCGAGGGCGCCGGCTTCCTGGTCCTCAAGCGGCTCAGCCGGGCAGAGGCGGATGGCGACCATATTCACGGCCTCATCCTCGGGAGCGCGGAGAACCATGGCGGTCACGCGAACTCGCTGACGTCTCCCAATCCGGCGTCCCAGGCCGAGGTCCTCATGGCGGCCTATCGGAAGGCCGACATCCCCATGAGCACGGTGGGCTTCATCGAGGCCCACGGCACGGGCACCGCCCTGGGCGACCCGGTGGAGGTCACGGCCCTGACGAGCGCCTACCAGACGCTCGCGAAGACGGATGGGGACGGCGCCAGCGCACAGCCGAGCTGTGGCATCGGTTCGGTCAAGACCAACATCGGCCACCTGGAGCTGGCGGCCGGCATTGCCGGCGTCATCAAGGTGCTGCTTCAGATGAAGCACGCCACGCTGGTGAAGAGCCTGGGCTGCGAGAAGCTGAATCCGCACATCCGGTTGGACGACACGCCGTTCTACGTCGTTCAGCAGACCGCGCCCTGGCCGCGGCTCTCCGACAAGCAGGGGCGGGCGCTTCCGCTCCGCGCCGGGGTGAGCTCCTTTGGCTTCGGCGGCGTCAATGCGCACGTGGTGCTCGAGGAGTACGTGGCGCCTCGACAGGAGGCAGGGAGCGAGCAGGTGACGCCCGGCTCGCCGGCCATCATCGTGCTGTCGGCGAAGACGGCTGAGCGCCTGAAGGTCCAGGCACAGCAACTGCGGGACGCCCTCCGGCAAGGCCGGTATCAGGAAGGGGCGCTGGCGCGCATCGCGTACACCCTTCAGGTGGGCCGCGATGAGATGAAGGAGCGACTGGCGTTCACCGCCGAGTCGCTGGCCACGCTCGAACGCAAGCTGTCGGCGTTCGTCGAGGGCGCCGAGCTGGAGCCTGGCACCTACCGTGGCACCTCGGGCGGCCGGGGTACCACCGCCGCGAGCGCCGCGCCGGAGGAGCCCGCGCTGGGGCTGCGCGAGCGGCTGGCCCAGGGTGAACTCGGTCAGGTGCTGGACTCCTGGGTCCGCGGCGCGAAGGTCCGCTGGGCCGAGCTTCATGTGGCAGGCCGCGCCCAGCGCATCCGCCTGCCGACGTATCCATTCAGCAGGGAAAGACACTGGGTCTTGGATACTTCATCGCCCGCGCGGCCCCTCCTCTCTGGTCGCGTGGTGACGCGCGCGGCCTCGAACAGGCGGGTCCCCATCGTGCTGAGAGACCCTCGCGATCTGGAGGTTGAGTTGATGGACCCCGCATCTCCGAAGGGCAATACCGTGGCCGAGGCTCCCCAGTCGGAACGTCCGGCCCCCGCGGCCCCACCGGCGGTCAGCCCGCCACCCAGCGCGGCCGCGACGAGCAAGCTGCGTGAGGAGCTGGCGACCAGCCTCGCTCAGGCGCTCTACATCGACCGTGCGCAGGTCAACGCGGAGTCCACCTTCGTCGAGCTCGGGTTGGATTCGATTGTCGGCGTGGAGTGGATACACGCCATCAACAAGCAGTACGGCCTGTCGCTCCCGGTGACGAAGGTCTACGACCATCCGAACCTCTCACTCTTCGCGGACTACCTGGCCCGGCAGTTGGGCCCGACAGCGCCGCCGCCTCCCGCGGCGCCGCCTCCGGTTATCGAAGCACGCACGGTTCCCGTTGCCCCGCCCGTCGTGAGCCCGGCGCCCGTGACGGTGAAGACGGACCCCACGGTGGGGCGCACCACACGGATTGCCATCATCGGCATGTCCGGGCGCTATCCCGGCGCGGAGAACCTGCGTCAGTACTGGGACAACCTCCGGGACGGCGTCAGTGGAATCACCGAGCTGCCCTACAACCGGTGGGACGAGGCCACCGCGCAGCGCTTCAGGCAGGGCCGGAACTACTGCCGCCGGATGGGCGCGCTGTCGGATGTGGAGTCCTTCGACCCGCTCTTCTTCCGGATGTCGCCGGCCGAGGCGGAGGTGACGGACCCGCAGCATCGCCTGTTCTGGCAGGAGGGATACCGGGCCTTCGAGGACGCGGGCTACGCGGGCGACGCACTGGATGGCAAGCGGTGTGGCGTCTACCTGGGCATCATGGGCAGCGAGTACGCCACGTTGCTCCAGCGGCGGGGTGCCCAGGCCATCAACACCACCGGCAACAGCTACGCCATCGCGGCCGCGCGGCTGGCGTACCACCTCAACCTGAAGGGGCCGGCCATCGCCATCGACACGGCCTGTTCGTCCTCCCTGGTTGCGACGCACATGGCCTGCCAGGCGCTGACGGGCCGCGAAGTCGACATGGCGCTGGTCGGCGGCGTCACGCTGTACCTCTCGCCCGAGTCCTACCTGGCGATGTGCGACGCGGGCATGTTGTCGGTGGGCGGCGCCTGCCGGCCCTTCGACAACGGCGCGGATGGCTTCATCCCCGGCGAGGGCGTGGGGGCCATCGTCCTCAAGCGGCTGGAGGACGCCGAGCGGGACCAGGACGTCATCCTGGGCGTCATCATCGGCTCGGGGACCAATCAGGACGGGAAGACCAACGGCATCACCGCACCCAGCGCCGCCAGCCAGATGGAGCTGGAGCGCGAGGTCTACCGCAAGTTCGACGTGGACCCGGCCACGATTGGCTACGTCGAGATGCACGGCACCGGCACCAAGCTCGGTGACCCCATTGAGCTGGAGGCGCTGTCCTCGGTCTTCAAGGAGCGCACGGACCGGACGCAGTTCTGCGCCATCGGCTCGGTCAAGAGCAACATCGGGCACACCTCCGCCGCCGCGGGGGTCGCCAGCATCCACAAGGTGCTGCTGGCGATGCAGCAGGGGGCGCTCGTTCCGTCGCTGAACTACAGCGAGCCCAACCAGCACTTCGACTTCCAGCGGTCGCCGTTCTACGTCAACACCGAGCTCAAGCCGTGGAAGCCCCACGCGCCTTCGCTCCGTCGGGCGGCCATCAGCTCATTCGGGTTCAGTGGGACCAACGCGCACCTGGTGCTCGAGGAGTATCCGGCCACGCAGCAGGCTCAGTCACGACTGCCCGCGGCGGGACCGGCGTCGGTGTTCGTGCTCTCGGCGAAGACGCCGGAGCAACTGGCAGGCTCCGCCGCCGAGCTGCGGCGCTTCGTGCAGACGCTGGAGGAGGGCGCGCTGGCCGACCTGGCCTTCACGCTGCAAGTCGGACGGTCCACCATGGAGCATCGGCTGGCGGTGGTCGCGGGGAGCGCCGCCGAGCTGATGCGCTCGCTGGATGGGTATCTCCACGGGACGCTGGGGAAGGCTGTCTTCGTGGGGACCGCGCTGGGAGCCGGCTCCGCTGGAGGCCACTCTCCGTCCACCGACGACTTGAATGTCCTGGTGGGCGTGTGGAGCCAGAGTCACAGCTACGCCAAGCTTGCGTCCGCCTGGGTGCAGGGGGCGCGTGTCGATTGGACGGCGCTCCATGGGAACTCGCGTCCTCGCAAGCTCCGGGCTCCGACCTATCCGTTCGCCAGAGAGCGGTGCTGGCTGCCCGAGGCCACTTCGGAGCCCGTGGCGGCTGCTACGCCCGTCCTGAGCCCGGTGGCGGCCACGCGTCACTCGCTCGCGCAGCGGAATACGTCGACGCTGTCTGAGCTGCGAATCACCTCTACTTTCACCGGCGACGAATCGTTCCTGTCCGAGCATCGTGTCGACGGACGGAAGGTGATGCCGGCAGCCGTCCAGTTGGAGATGGTGCGCGCGGCGGTGGCGGAGCTGCTCGCGGATGACGTGGGACCGACCAGGCGAGTGCAGCTCACTGGAGTGGTCTGGCCGCGTGCCCTGGTGGTCGAAGCGGGCGCCACCGATGTCCACGTGGGCCTCAAGCCGCTGCCTGGTGGCGAGCTGGCGTTCCGTCTCTACAGCGGGGCGGGGACGCTGCATTGTCAGGGAACGGTGAAGCTGAAGCCGTCCTCCACTCCCGTCACGGCGAACCGGACCGCGCTGGTGCGTGAGTGCGGACTCGAAAGCCTTGATGGCGAGACGTGCTACCGCCGCTTCCGTGCCGCGGGGCTGGAGCATGGGCCCGCGTATCAGGCGCTGCGGCGGATTCACGTGGGACGTGAGCAAGCGGTGGCGGACCTGTCCCTGCCGGCGTCCGTGGCCCGAGCGGCTGTGTCGTCCGTGCTACCGCCGGGCATCCTCGATTCGGCGCTGCAAGCCTGCGTGGGCCTGGGGCCTGGCCGGGAAGATGCGCCAGCGGCCCTGCCATTCGGGCTGGAGAGCCTGGACGTCCATCGGCCATGCCCCACCGAGGCGTGGGCGCACATCACCCGCTCGGCCGCGAGCGTGCCGGACAGCGCGTTGTCCCGGTTCGACGTCGCCATCTACGACGCCCAGGGGACGCTGTGTGTGGAGCTCAAGGGCTTCGTCACGCGGGCTCCGGAGGCATCTCGACTGTCGTCCGAGCATGGTCGCGAGGTCCTGCTGTTCACGCCCGCCTGGGCTCCGGTAACGACTCCGAGCGGCGACAGGCGCCTCGCGAAGCCTGAGCGTCACGTTGTGTTCCTCTGTGAGACGGGCAGGGCGCTGGAGGTGGCGCTGCGGCCACATGCAGGTGATACGGAACTCATCCGGCTGGAGTCCACGCACGAACGGCCGGGAGACCGCGTCCAGGAGTATGCCGTTCGGCTGCTCTCCACGCTCAAGCGCCTCCTGAAGTCCGGGCCAGCGGGTGACGTGCTGTGCCAGCTCGTCGTCCCCGCGCAGGGCGAGCAGCAACTGCTGTGTGCGCTCGACGGGCTGCTGAAGACCGCGCACGCCGAGGAGCCTCGGTTGAAGACCCAGCTCATCGGTGTGCCGGAGGGCCAGGGGGCCGCGCTGGCGTCACTGCTCTTCGACACGGCGCATGCGGGCCACACGCCGCTCCGTTACGCGCGCGGTGGCTGGCAGGAGCAGCGGTGGCTGGAGGCCGCGCCACGCGCTTCCAGCTCGCCGAGCCGGGAGACGGTCTGGCGCAAGGGCGGCGTCTACTTGATGACCGGTGGGCTGGGCGGCCTTGGGCGGATCTTCGCGCAGGAGATTGTCAGCCGCGCGCCGGGGGCGACGCTGATCCTCTGTGGCCGCTCCTCCGCGCGTCAGGTGGAGCCGAAGCTGGCGGCGCTCCGTCGCACCGGGGCGGCCGTGGAGTACTTCCGCGCCGATGTCAGCCAGTTGGAAGAAGTCCAGCGACTGGTGGCCAGCATCCGTGAGAAGCACGGCGCGCTGACGGGAGTCATCCATGCCGCGGGCGTCCTTCGCGACGGCTTCTTGCGGCACAAGAGCGACACCGAACTGAGTGAAGTGCTGGAGCCGAAGGTCCTGGGCGTGTCGAACCTCGACGAGGCCAGCAAGGACCTCCCGCTGGAGCTGTTCATCGCGTTCTCCTCCATCGCGGGCGCGCTGGGCGGCGTGGGACAGGCGGACTACGCCACGGGCAACGCATACCTCGACGCCTTCGCGCACCACCGCGCCGGGCTGGCGGCGGCCGGGCAGCGGTCTGGCCGGACGTTGTCCATCAACTGGCCGCTGTGGAGCGATGGCGGCATGAGCGTTGACTCGGAGCTTCAGGACCTGGCGCGGCAACGCTCCGGGCTTGCCTCCCTGCGTGCCTCGGAAGGGCTCCAGGCGTTCTATCGCGCGCTGGAGACGGAGCAGCCACAGGTGATGGTGCTGGTGGGGGAACCGGCGCGCCTGCGTGAACATGTCGGGCAGGGGGCCGAAGCAGTTGTCACGGCGCCCGCTCCGAGCACACCCGCTCCAGCGAGCCGTGCTGGCCAGGAGGCCGTCAGCGACCACCTGAAGACGGTGTTCGGCCGGGTCCTGAAGGTGCCTCGGCAGCGCCTGCATGACGATGTGTCGCTGGGGAACTACGGCATCGACTCCATCAACATGCTCCAGGTCATCAGTGAGCTCGAACGCGACTTCGGGCCTTTGTCCAAGACGCTGCTGTTCGAGTATCGGACCCTGGGCGAGTTGACCGCGCACCTGTCCGAGACCTTCGCGGACCGCCTGGGGGACCTCTTCGGGCTCGATTCGGCGCGCGTGGCGCCGCTTCAGGCCACGGTGGCCGTGGACGCTGGGCAGCGTGAGGCGGACGAAGCGCCAGGACAGGTGGCTCGCGAACCCGCGCCTCGTGTGGGGACCGGCGACGTCGCCATCATCGGCGTGGCGGGGCGTTATCCCGGTGCGAGGGACCTCAACGCCTTCTGGCGGAATCTCCGCGATGGCGTGGACAGCATCAGCGAGGTGCCTCAGGACCGTTGGGACCACGCTGCCCTGTTCGACACGGAGAAGGGCCGCCCGGGAAAGACGTACAGCAAGTGGGGGGGCTTCATCGAGGGGGCCGCGGAGTTCGATCCGCGCTTCTTCAACATCCCTCCGAAGGAAGCCCACTACATGGACCCGCAGGAGCGCCTCTTCCTGGAGTGCGCCTATTCCTGCTGTGAGGACGCCGGCTACACGCGCGAGTCCCTGGCGAAGCTGGGCGGAAACAGCGTGGGTGTCTTCGTGGGGGTGATGTACCAGGAGTACCAGCTCTACGGCGCACAGGAGACGGTTCAGGGCCGGCCTCTGTCGCTGCCTGGGAACTCTTCCTCCATCGCCAACCGCGTCTCCTACTGGTTCGACTTCCATGGCCCGAGCCTGGCCGTGGACACGATGTGCTCCTCGTCGCTCACGGCGCTCCATCTGGCTGTGCAGAGCCTCGCCAATGGTGACTGCGAGGCGGCCCTGGTGGGCGGGGTGAACCTGTCAGTGCATCCCAACAAGTACCTGGGGCTCAGCCAGGGGCGGTTCGTCTCCAGCAAGGGGCGCTGTGAGAGCTTCGGCGCGGGAGGTGACGGTTACGTCCCCGCAGAGGGCGTGGGCGCCGTCCTGCTCAAGCCGCTGGAGCGTGCCAAGGCGGAGGGGGACCGCATCTACGGCGTCATCAAGGCCACGGCGGTCAATCACGGAGGCCGGACGGCGGGCTTCAGCGTGCCGAACCCGAATGCCCAGGCCCAGGTGATTGAGCGTGCCCTGCGCCGCGCGGGCGTCGATGCTCGGACGGTGGGGTACGTCGAAGCCCACGGCACCGGAACGTCCCTGGGAGACCCGGTGGAGATCGCGGGCCTCCAGAAGGCGTTCTCCGCGTTCACCTCCGACAAGGGCTTCTGCGCTATCGGCTCGGTGAAGTCGAACATCGGTCACTGCGAGAGCGCGGCGGGCATCGCGGGGCTGACGAAGGTGCTGCTCCAGATGAAGCACCGGCAGTTGGTGCCGTCGCTGCACTCCCAGGTGCTCAACCCTCACATCGACTTCGACGGGACGGCGTTCGTGGTGCAGCAGCGCCTGGCGGAGTGGCCACGCCCGGTCAGCCAGCCTCGGCGGGCCGCGCTGTCCTCGTTCGGGGCCGGAGGCGCGAACGCGCACGTGGTGTTCGAGGAGTACCTGGAGGAGGGCGGCAGGGTGGACTCGACCCGTGAGGCCCACGCTCCCGTGGTCATCCTCCTCTCCGCCACGCAGGAGGCCGCGCTGCAGGAACGGGCCCGGCAGTTGCTGGCCTGGATTCGCGACCCCGAGCTGCGGCAGGGCTCCTTGGAGGACGTGGCCTACACGCTGCAAATCGGGCGTGAGCCCATGGTGGAGCGGCTGGCGCTCGTCGTCAGCTCGTTCGGGGAGCTGGAGGCGGCGCTGGATGACTTCCTGACGGCGGGCGACGCGCCCCCGAAGTCCAAGGGGAAGCGGGTCTGGCGCGGCCGTGCAGAGCGGACGGGGCAGGGCTTGTCCGACGTCCTCGTCGACGAGGACATGCAGCAGACCATCGACGCCTGGTTCGCCAAGCGGAAGTTCGACAAGCTGCTGGACCTCTGGCTCGCTGGGGTGGCCATCGACTGGAACCGGCTCCATGCCGGTTCGAAGCCCAGGAAGGTGTCGCTGCCGACGTACCCGTTCGCTCGGGAGCGCTACTGGGTGCCCAGGGCCGAGCCGGTGGCGCCGCTCCGTGTGGAGCTTCCGAAGGTGATGAACGGCCATCGGGAGGCGCCGGCACCCGTTGCCCAGCCGCCTCTGCCGCAGGTCAGGCTGGAGCCCGCGGCGCCAACGCCCGCGCCTCAGCCGAAGGCGCGCATCAAGCTGGAGCCCGTGGGACAACCCTCCGTGGGCAACGGGCTTGAGGCGCGACGCCTCCCGCTGACGCCGCCCGTGACGTTGGAGGCCGCGCGCTCCGAGGCGGACAACAAGGTCCGGACGCGCGCCGGGCGG
>JBKGHI010000199.1:0-16839 GCA_046520405.1 Myxococcus sp. 1LA | reverse complement strand
CGCGCCGACAGGGCCCCGGGCCCCCCGCACGGAAGGCGGCCTGGACCGAGCGCCTGCTCGCCGAGCGCCTCAAGCGGGCGTCACCGGTGCGTCGCCCCGCCCGTCCGCTGCCAGCCTGGACGGCTCAAGCCAGCTTTCACCCACGGGGCTCCACGGACCGCCCTGGGGGAGGCAACCATGTTCAGTCGTTCAGAAATCCACAAGGGGATGAAGGTGCGGGGCAACGACGGGCACGTGCTCGGCCGCATCATCGAGCTGAAGGGGGACGAGCTCATCGTGGAGAAGGGCCTCATCCGCCGGCATGACTTCGCGGTGTCCCTGGCGGACGTGCGCGAAGTCGTGGGCGGCGAGGTGGTGCTCAACCACGGGCGCGACAGCCTCTTCTCCGCGCCCCGGGAAGTCCCGCTCACGAAGCACTGACGCCTCAGGCGCCGCGGCTCACGTCCGGCGTGCCCCCCGAGGCCTGGGGGGCCACCGGCTCGCCTTCGCCGCTCCACCCCGCGCGGGCTTCCGCCTCGCGGGCCGCGCGCCGTCCTGCCGTCACGTCCACGCGGGACAGCACCGCCGCGCCCGACACGAAGAAGAAGAGCAGGGACAGCACCGCCTGCCGGCTGGAGCCCGTCAGCTCCACCGTGGCCGCGAACACCAGCGGGCCGGCCACCGCGGTGACCTTCTCGAAGACGCTGAAGAGGCCGAAGAACTCCGCCGCCCTGTCCCGAGGCACCATCTGCGCGAAGAGCGAACGGCTCAAGGCCTGACTGCCGCCCTGCACCATGCCCACCAGCAACGCGAGCACGAAGAAGTGCACCGGCGTGCGCATGAAGTAACCCAGGAACGTCACCCCCATGTACACCGCCAGGGCGAACATCAGCGCGTTCTTCACGCCCACCTTCCCCGCGGCGCGGCCGAACAGCACCGCGCACGGCACGCCCACCACCTGCGTCAGGAGCAGCGAGCCAATCAGCGCGCCCCGGCCAATGCCCAGCTCCGTCCCGTACAACGTGGACAAGCGGATGATGGTGCCGATGCCATCGCTGTAGAGCAGATAGGCCACCAGCAGCAGCAGGGCCTGACGGTGCTGCCGCAGGCCGCCCAGCGTGTGCGCCAGTTGCGTGAAGATGCCACGCAGGGACAGCGGAGGCCGTTGGACAATCACGTCCGGTTTCGGCTCCGGGATGCGCCGGAAGAGCGGCACCGAGAAGACGGCCCACCACACGGCCACGGAGGCAAAAGCCACGCGCGAGGCGGCCCCCGCGTCCGCCAGCCCGAACCACTGCGGCTTCAAGAGCAACACCAACTGCGCGCCCAGCAGCAGGCCTCCGCCCAGGTAGCCCAGCGCGTAGCCCGCGGTGGACACGCGGTCCAACTCATCGTCCCGGGCGATGTGCCGCAAGAGCGCGTCCGCGAAGACGATGCTGCCCGTCACGCCCACGTTGCCCAGGCCGAAGAGCAGCAGGCCCCACGCCCAGTCTCCCGGGCCCACCGTGGCCAGCGCCAGCGTGGACGCCACGCCCAGGCCCACGAAGGCGCCCAGCATGTGCTTGATGCGCCCGGCCCTATCGCTCAGCGCGCCCAGCACCGGCGACAGCACCGCCACCACGCTCAGCGCCACGGCGGTGGCGGTGGCGAAGCGGCTGGTGGCCACCTCGCGCGGCAGGCCCTGCGCCGCCACGGAGGCGTAGTAGAGCGGGAACACCACCGTGACGACGGTGGTGATGTAGGCCGAGTTCGCCCAGTCGTACATCGCCCAGGCGCGCAGCGTGGGCCGCGTCAGGCCGATGCGAGACAGCAGCGCCAGCGTCTGGCGTCTCATGCGTCGAAGTCCACCCCGCCCACGGCGTCATCGCCCTGGGCGGACTGGTAGACATGCCAGGCGGCCGCCAGGTCCTGGAAGGGCAAGCCCACCGCCGCGAAGACGGTGATGTCCTCCGGCGACGTGCGCCCGGGCTTCAGGCCGGCTAGCACCTCGCCCAGCTCCGCGTGGATGGCGCCCTCGTCCAGTCCCACCGCGCCCGCGGCGCCGGTGGACACCGCCAGGCCCCGGTGGTCGACGATGAACCGCGACTGGCGCAGCAGCTCCGCGGACACCTCCGCCTTGCCCGGCTCGTCCGCGCCCAGCGCGATGACGTGGGTGCCCGGCTGCACCATGCCCGGCTGCAGGAAGGCATGGCGGCTCCAGGTCGCCGTCACCACGATGTCCGCGTCGGAGACGGCTTCTTGCATCGTCTCCGCCATCCGCACCGGCAGGTTCAGCTCCTGGTACATGCGCGTGGCGAAGGCGAGCGAACGCTCCGGCGCCGTGTCGAACACCCGCACGTGCGTCAGCGAGCGCACCAGGCGCAGGGACTTGAGCTGGAGCACCGCCTGCTGGCCCGCGCCGATGAGCGCCACCCGGCTGGCGTCCGGCCGCGCCAGCACGTCCGCCGACAGCGCACCCACCACGCCGGTGCGCACCGCCGTCAGGTGGCCGGAGTCCATCACCGCCAGCACCGCGCCGGAGGCCACGTCGTGCAGGTGCACCAGGCCGCGAATCGCCGGGGACTGGCCGGGGAACTTCGCGTGCACCTTCACCGAGTAGGCGGGGATGGAGGGCAGGCTGCCGGGAAAGAGCACCAGCGCGGCGCCCTCGGCGTGCAGGGGCGCGCGGGCGCGCTGTGGCGCCACGGTGCGCGCCAGCGCGTCGGTGCGGAAGGCCTCGCGCATGTCCTCCAGCAGAAGAGGGGCCTGCAGGTTGCGGGAGACGTCGGAGCGGGTCAGCAGGAGCGTGCGCATCTTCCTGACACCCTAACCGAGCCCGTGCGGGCCCACAGCCCCACAGCGCACGGACGGGTGGGCAAGCGCCCGAAGTTGGACGTCCGGGCGGACGGTGCACCGGCGTCCCGGCCGGGGTGGCGTCCACCGGGCCCGTCGGCCGCGACGGTGGGGCGAGGCACGCAAGCGACATCGTCACCAGAATGGAAGTGAACGACGGGGCGGGCGGACCCCGGGCAACGGGAGGCCGGTGATGCTGGAGACGGAGTCCCGCGCAGCGGGCGACAAGCAGGCCTCCGGGGCGCGGACGCTCAGGGTCTCCGCGTTCCTCCGCGCCCACCAGGAGGAGCTGCTGGAGGAGTGGCAACGCGCCATGCGCGCGCTCCACCTGGGACACGAGGCCCAACCCTCCTGGCTGCTGGACCACATGCCCCAGTTGCTCGACATGCTCGCGGACCTCATCGACCACGGCCCGGACGAGATTCTCACCACGGTGCCGGACGAGCACGCGATGTCCCGCCTGGACGCGGGCTTCGACCTGGGGCAGGTGGCGACCGAGTACGCCCTCTTGCGCCAGTGCATCCTTCACAAGCTGGAGGCCGAGCCCGCCCTGCCCGCGCCGGGCGAGCTGGAGCGGATGGAAGGCGCGCTGGACCGGATTGTCACCCGCACGGTGACGTCCTTCTCCCAGGGGCGGCAGCGCATCCTCCAGGCGCTGGACCGGATGACGCAGGCCACGCTGGACAGCCCCGCCATGGACCGCCTCCCGTCGCGGCTCCTCACCGTCCTGGTGGAGTCCGCGCTCTCGGTGGACGCGGCCGCGTTGCTGCTGCTGGAGGAGGACCGGCTGGTGGTGCGCGCCGCCGTGGGCCTGGGCGCGGACGAGGCGCTCGGCGTGTCCATGGGCCTGGACGAGGGCTTCGTGGCCGAGGTGGTCCGCCAGCGCCGCCCCCTGGCGCTGCGCTCGGCGTCCACGAACCCGCGCGAGGCACTTCCCGCATTGAGGCAGGAGGGCCTGCGCGCCGTCTACGGCGTGCCCCTGCTGGACGAGGACCAGCTCCTGGGCATGGCGTACATGTGCTCCCGCACCGCCTTCGTCTTCTCCGAACCGGACGCGCTCCTGCTCCGGACCATGGCGCAACGGGCCACCGCGTACCTGGTACAGGCGCGGCTCCAGGCCCGCGAGCGCCAGGCCCACGCGGACGCCCAGCGCTCGCTGGCGCAGTTGGACGCGCTCCTGGCCTCCACGCCCATGGGCATCGCCCAGTTGGACCGGGACTTGCGCTACGTGCGCATCAACCAGGCCATGGCGGACATCAACCGCGCCACACCCGAGGCCCACCTGGGCCGCCGCTTCCAGGAGATGGCGCCCGAGATGGTCGTGCGCACATTCGAGCCCCTGTTCCGCCGCATGATTGAGACGGGCGACCCGGTGGACGCGGTGGAGTTCACCATCGCCGGGGACCCCCGCACCTTCCAGGTCAGCTTCCACCCGGTCCGCATGCCGGACCAGACGGTGCTGGGCGTGAGCTGCACGGTGGTGGATGTCTCTCACCACAAGCGGGCGGTGGACTTCCGCGAGCAGCTCATGGCGGTGTTGGGACATGACCTGCGCAACCCGCTCAACGCCATCAACGCCTCGGCCTTCCAACTGTCACGGGCCGAGGACCTGGCGCCCCCCGAGCGCCGCGCCGTGGACCGCATCCGCAAGGCCACCGCGCGCATGGGGCGCATGATTACGGACATCCTCGACTTCGCGCGCACCCGCCTGGGCGGCGGGCTTCCCGTGGCCCTCCAGCCCATGGACCTGGCGGAGGTGTGTCAGGCGACCCTGGAGGAGCTCCAGGTCAGCGCCCCGGAGCGCACGCTCGTCTTCGAGGCGAGCGGAGACACCCGGGGGAGCTGGGACCCGGACCGCGTGGCCCAGGTGCTGGGCAACCTGGTGGCCAACGCCCTCCAACATGGGCAGGAGAACATGCCCGTGTGCGTCACGGTGCGCGGAGAAGCGCGCGACGTGGTGCTGGAGGTCCACAACGCCGGCGAGCCGATTGCCGGCGAGCTGCTGCCGCGCCTCTTCGACCCCTTCAAGAGTGCCCCCGTCACCACGGCGACGCAGGAGGTCGCGAGGAAGAAGCGCAGCCTGGGGCTGGGCCTCTACATCGTCAGCCAGATTGTCCGCGCGCACGGGGGCCGCGTGGAGGTGCGCTCCAACCGGGACGAAGGCACCACCTTCACCGTCTACTGGCCCCGCGTCCCCTCAGTGCCCCAGGCCGCGTGAAGCGGCGCGGCGCGCGGGACGGCCTGCCACCCCGTTGCCCGCATGCCTGCCCCTTCTGGGGGTGAATCGCGCGGGGCGGGCCGCTATTCCTAGGGCATGTTCTTCAACCCGACCAAGAAGCTGAGGCTGCCGACGCCCGAGGAGGCCCTGCCGGGCCGCTCGGAGGAACTCCCCGTCCCGGAGAAGCACGAGGTGCTGGGCACGCCCATCAAGGGCGCCGTCCCGGAGGGCCTGGAGGAGGTCTTCTTCGGCCTGGGGTGTTTCTGGGGCGCGGAGCGGAAGTTCTACCAGACGCCCGGCGTGTACAGCACGGCGGTGGGGTATGCCGGAGGCCTGACGCCCAACGCCACCTACCGCGAGGTGTGCAGCGGGCTCACCGGACACAACGAGGTCGTCCGCGTCGTCTTCGACCCGAAGAAGGTGTCCTTCGAGCAACTGCTGCGCGTCTTCTGGGAGAGCCATGACCCCACGCAGGGCATGCGCCAGGGCAATGACGTGGGCACGCAGTACCGCTCCGGCATCTACTTCACGAGTGAGTCCCAGAAGCGCGCCGCCGAGGCGAGCCGGGACGCCTACCAGAAGGCGCTCGCGGCCCGCGGCTTCGACAGCATCACCACCGAGCTGCTCCCGGCCCCGCCCTTCTATTACGCCGAGGACTACCACCAGCAGTACCTGGAGAAGAACCCCGGCGGCTACTGCGGCCTGGGCGGCACCGGCGTGAGCTGCCCGGTGGGCGTGGGCGTCAGCGCCTGAAGCCGGACGCCGACGTGCGCGGGCGCAGGGTGAACGACCTGCGCCCGCCTTTCCGGAGTGCAGTGCAATCCCAGACACAGACAGCGCAAAAGACGCGTGTGACGGGAGCCCCTGGCTCCAAGTCACACACGACTTCCACGACTTAACGCGTTATCCGACCTTGGTTTGACTTTGTTGTGATGCCGAAGGAATAGAATAGGCGGCAGAAAGGAAAGGACCGCTCGGACGCCGTTCATCGTCGCTGCGTGCTGGTTCACCCCCTCCCCCACTTTCTCCAACGGTCCGCTTTTCCCCATGCGAGTGCCGAGTTCCCGTGTGCAAGGCGCGCACGGCCCCTGGCTGTCTTTGGCCCGGGCCTGCGCTGTCGTCGCGGTATGGCTGTGGGTGGCGGTGGGAGCGCGCGCGGAGGCCCAGTCAGGCCCCAACCTCGCGCTCAACCGTCCGGTGGTGACGTCCTCCGCGGAGCCCGGGCTCACCGGCAACTTCGCCGTGGATGGCGACGGAGGGACGCGCTGGGGCAGCAGCTTCGCGGAGGGCCAGTGGCTCTACGTGGACCTGGGCCAGCCCACGGCCATCACCCGCGTGGTGCTCACGTGGGAGACGGCGTACGGCCGGGGCTACCGCGTCCAGGTCTCCAACGACGCGGCGAACTGGCAGGACCTCCGCGTCATCACGGATGGCGACGGCGGGGTGGATGACCTCGCCGTGACGGGCAACGGCCGCTACGTCCGCGTCCTCGGGACGCAGCGGGGCGCCATCGACTACGGCTACTCCCTGTGGGAGTTCGCCGTGTACGGTGGCGCGCATGCATCGGGCGACCTGGCCCGTGGCCGGCCCGCGACGGCGTCCAGCGTGGAGGGCAACGCCGCGCACCTGGTGCCGGGCTACGCGGTGGACGGTGACGCGACGACGCGCTGGTCCTCCGACGACACGTCCCACGCCCAGTGGATTCGCGTGGACCTGGGCTCCAACCAGCAGCTCGGCCGCGTGGTGCTGGACTGGGAGGGCGCCTACGGCAAGCAGTACGTGATTGAGGGCTCCACCAACGACACCACCTGGACGGCGCTGGCGCCCACCATCACCGACGGCGCGCCGGGCAGCCGCAGCATCACCGTGTCGGGCAGCGCCCGCTACGTGCGCGTGCGCGGCATCGAGCGCGGCACCGGCTACGGCTACTCGCTGTGGTCCTTCGAGGTGTACGCGCCCGGCGGCGGGCCCCAGGAGCCGCCGCCGCAGACGACGCCGCAGACGGTGAAGCTGATGTTCCCCGAGCTGGCGTACGCGAAAATCAACGTGTCGCCCGCGCCCCTCAGCGTCACGCCCACGCCCGAGGAGGGCAACACCACGCCGTCGGTGCGCAACCCGCCCGGGCCCTTCACCTACGAGCTGACCTTCCCGCCCAACACCGTGGTGACGATGTCGAAGAACCAGTTCTCCCCCACCGCGCCCAACACCGACATCCGGCTGGCCGTCACCACGTCCACCGGCACGGTGCTGCGCGGGCAGACGGTGTCCGCGCTGGCGGTGCAGGGCGCGGAGTGGCGGGTGGAGATCTTCACCATCACCACCGGCCCGGACGGCAGAGACCGCACCATCATCCCCGACCCCTACCCGAAGCAGCCGCCGCCCGCCGTCGCGGGGGCCTTCCGCGTGGTGGCGCCCGCCAACGAGGCGGTCATCACCACCACCCGCCGCCCCACGCTCCAGTGGGCGCCCGTCACCGGCGCCACCGGCTACACGGTGTTCGTCAACCTGAGCCGCAACGACTACGACTGGATGGCGTCCGGCAGCCTGCTGGACCGCTTCACCCAGGTGGGCACCACCACCGCCACCTCCTTCACGCTGCCGCAGGACCTGCCCGACCGCTGGACGTACAAGTGGTACGTCGTGGCCAACCTGGGCGCGGGCGGCACCAGCCGCTCCGACCTGCGCACCTTCAGCGTCTACCTGCCGGTGGTGGAGACGGCCGATGACGGCGTGGCGCTCATCAACGGCCGGCGCGACCTCAACAAGAACGGCGTCATCGACCCCTACGAGGACTGGGCCAACCCCATCTCCGTGCGCGTCAATGACTTGATGTCGCGCATGACGCTGCACGAGAAGGCGCTGCAGATGTTCTACGAGGCGCGGACCGTGCCCGAGGCCGGCTTCATGATGGGGCCGCTCAGCCCGACGGACATCGCGAACTTCCAACGCGCCTCCGCGCGCACGCGTCTGGGCATCCCGCACGTCGACGCGGGTGACACCATCCACGGCTTCAAGACGAGCTGGCCCACGCAGCCCGCGCTCGCCGCGGCTCGCGACATGGACACCGTCTACGAGCTGGGTGACATGCAGCGCCGCGAGCAGCTCGCGGTGGGCAGCCGCGGCACGCTGTCGCCGCTGGCCGAGGTGGGCACCAAGGTCCTCTACCCCCGCATCCAGGAAGGCGGCGGCGAGGACGCGGACCTGGCCGCCGGCATGACGCGCGCGCTGGTGGCGGGCCTCCAGGGCGGCCCCGAGGTGAACCCGCACTCCCTCTGGGTGACGACCAAGCACTGGCCGGGCCAGGGCGCGGGCGGAGAGGGCGGCATCACCTACGACGGCACCACCATCCACTACCACATGCGTCCGTGGCACGCGGCCATCGAGGCGGGCACCAGCGGCATCATGCCCGGCTACGCGGGGAGCTGGCTGCTGGGGCCGGAGGGCTGGGGCGCGGGCGACAACCCGGGCATCCTCAACTACCTGCGCAACCAGCTCGGCTACACGGGCGTCATCTGCTCGGACTGGCTGCCGTCGGGGGCGTGGTCGCGCTCGGCGATGGCGGGCTCGGACGTCATGGGCGGCGCCAACCCGCAGCAGATGGGGGACTTCGAGAGCGTCGTCACGCCGGCCCGCATCGACGCGGCGGCGCGGAAGATTCTCGACTTGAAGTTCCGCCTGGGCATCTTCGAGGACCCGTACCGCAACGGCCCCGCGGGCACGTCGGAGTGGCACACGGCCGACAACAAGGCCCTGGTGCGCCGCGCGGCGCAGAACGCGATGACGCTGCTGAAGAACGACGGCGCGCTGCCGCTGCGGCTGCCGGCGGGCTCGCGCATCGTGGTGGCCGGTCCCCGCGCGGATGACCCGGCCTGCATGGTGACGTGGCGCTCCGACTTCCACGGCACGGAGTTCGGCGACCTCACCATCTACCAGGCCATCAAGCAGCGCGCGGAGCAGGACGGCATCACCGTCTACAAGGACGCGGCGCCCGCGGGCGTCACCGTCAACGCGGCCATCGTCGTGGTGGGTGAGAGCTACTTCACCCACGGCACCGAGTGGGACAAGGAGAAGCCCTACCTGCCGGGCGACCCGATTGGCCCACCGCACGATGCGCAGTGGGGCAACCAGTACGGCATCATCACCGGCTTCCGGGCGCAGAACATCCCGGTGACGACGGTGATGATTCTGCCGCGGCCCTACATCCTGACCAACGTGGTGCCGCAGACGAACGCGCTGCTGATGGCGTACCGGCCCGGTGACATGGGCGGCGTCGCCGTGGCGGACGTGCTCTTCGGTGACGTGCTGCCGCGCGGCCAACTGCCCTGGCAGCTCCCGCGCTCGCTGGACCAGATTGGCACCGACGTGGAGAACAACCAGTTGGAGCGGTGGGATTTGCCCTTCGACCTGGGCGCCACCGAGGCCCAGCGCGTGGAGATTCGTCTGCGGATTGCCCAGGGCCTGCCCATCTCCCCGATTTACGGCAACCCGCTGTACCAGTACGGCGCGGGCATCCAGGGCTTCGGGCTGTCGGACTCGACGCCGCCCACGGCCTTCACATTGCTCACGCCGGCGCCGGGCTCCACCATCACCACGCGGCCCACCTTCACCTGGACGCCCAGCAGCGACCCGCAGACGGGCATCCACCGCTATGAAGTCTACCTGGACGGCAACCCCTTCCCGGCGGCGACGACGAAGACGCCCTCCGCGGCGCTCGCCAACGTGTCCCTGGGCAACGGCGCGCACACCTGGTTCGTGCGGGCCTACAACTGGGCGGGCGGCGTGACGACGTCCGCCACGGCCACCTTCACGTTGAATGACACCACGCCGCCCGCGGCCTTCACGGCGCTGGCTCCGGCGGCCGGCGCGTCCGTGCCGGGCGCGACCACCACCTTCATCTGGGAGCAGACCACGGACGTGGGCGCGGGCGTGGCGCGGTACGTCCTGGTGGTGGACGGGGCGGACCGCACGCCCACGGTGACGCCGCGGGCCTCCGTGGGCGCGGGCACCAACCTGGCGTTGGGCCGCAACGTGGCGGCCACCTCGTCGGAGTTCGGCAGCCCCAACGACGCGGTGGACGGCAACCCGGAGACGCGCTGGGCCAGCCGCAACGACGTGGCCAGCCCCGACACGGAGTCCATCACCGTGGACCTGGGCGCGGTGTACTCCCTCAAGCGCGTGGTGCTGCGCTGGGAGGCCGCGTACGGCCGCCGGTACGTGGTGGAGACGTCCATTGACGGCAGCACGGGTTGGCGGACGCTGTACACCGAGGCGGCCGGCAACGGCGGGCTGGATGACCTCACCGGCCTGAGCGGCGTCGGGCGCTACGTGCGGATGCGCGGCGTGGAGCGCGCCACGACCTACGGTTACTCCCTGTGGGAGTTCGAGGTGTACGGCGTGGGCACGGAGCAGCTGTCCGTGACGGGCCTCGCCACGGGCAGCCACACGTGGCGGGTGCGCGCGGTGGACGGTGCGGGCAACAGCACGCTGTCCAACGGGCCCATCACCTTCACCAAGTAGTCAGGCGAGACACCGGTGGCCACCGCGACACGGGCGGTGGCCACCCAGCCTCGCGAGGCATCGCCCGGCGGTCCTAGCCGCAATCCCATACACCGCCCGCGTTCCGCGGGACGCATCCGCGTCTGAGCTGAACGCAATCAATGGCAAACATCCCAACCCCGCACATCCCCCTCAGAGGGAGAAACCCTCTCACGCCGAATGGCACGCCCCCTGCTTCGAGGCAGCGCGGAGCCGCCGACCCCCGTCCCGGCTCCAGCCCGCGGTTCACGTCTGTCCAACCCTCGACACAAAGGACGTCCAGAATGGCTGCGTATCTCGTTCAGAATCAGTGGGGTGGTTCGCAAGCGGCTTGGAACCCCGGTGGGCTGTGGATTATCGGCGCCCGGGACCAGCAGAACGTGGTGGCGCTCGACATCAAGTCCAGCGACGGCGGCAAGACGCTCACCGGCACCATGACGTACAACGGCGAGGGGCCCATCGGCTTCCGCGGCACCCTCACCGGCGCCAACAACTACTCGGTGGAGAACCAGTGGGGCGGCTCCTCCGCGCCCTGGCGCCCCGGCGGAATGTGGGTGCTCGGCGCGCGGGACAAGCAGAACATCGTGGCCGTCAGCATCAAGTCCAACGATGGCGGCAAGACGCTCACCGGTACCATGACGTACAACGGCGAGGGGCCCATCGGCTTCAAGAGCGAGGTCACCGAGGGTGACCCCTACGCCGTGGAGAACCAATGGGGCGGCAGCGCCGCGCCCTGGCATCCCGGCGGTGTCTGGGTGCTGGGCACCCGCGGCAAGCAGAACGTCGTCAACATCGACGCGAAGTCCAACGACGGCGGCAAGACGCTCACCGGCACCATGACGTACAACGGCGAGGGGCCCATTGGCTTCCGTGGCACGTTGACGTCGCAGGACACCTACACCGTGGAGAACCAGTGGGGCGGCAGCGCCGCGCCCTGGCATCCGGGTGGCTTCTGGATGATTGGCGCCCGCAACGGACAGAATGTCGTCGCCCTCAACGTCGCGTCCGGCGACGGCGGCAAGACGCTCAACGGCACCATGGTCTACAACGGCGAGGGCCCCATCGGGTTCCGCGCCACGCTCGGCTGACGCCCGCGTGGGGCCACGGCTGGACCGGCCCTGCTTCGAGGGCCGGCCCCGCCTCCCGGCTCACGCCAGATTGTGGAACACGCGCTGGACGTCGTCGTCCTGCTCCAGCGAGTCCACGAGCTCCAGCACCTCGGTGGCCTTGTCCTCGGGCAGCTCGATGGGATTCTGCGCCACGTACTCCGAATCCGCGGACACGGGCGTCAGGCCCTTGGCTTCGATGGCGGCCTGGAGCTGGCCGAAGTCCGTGAAGGCGGAGCGGATGATGATCTGCTTCTCACCCTTCTCGCCCACGCCCTCGCCCATCTCCTGGAGGCCGTGGTCGATGAGCTCCAGCTCCAGCGAGTCCAGGTCCAGCCCTTCCGGGTTCAGCCGGAACACGCCCATGCGCTGGAACATGAAGGCCACGCTGCCGGTGGTCCCCAGGTTCCCGCTGTACTTGTTGAAGCGCATGCGCACGTTCGCCACGGTGCGCACGACGTTGTCCGTCGCCGTCTCCACCAGCAGCGCGATGCCGTGGGGCGCGTAGCCCTCATAGAGCACGATTTCGTAGTCGGTGGCCGACTGGCCGCTCGCACGCTTGATGGCCGCGTCGACCTTGTCCTTCGGCATGTTCGCGGCGCGGGCGTTCTGGAGCACCCGGCGCAGCGTGGAGTTCGAATCGGGATTCGGCCCACCCGCCTTCACCGCGATGGCGATGTCCTTGCTGATCCGCGTGAACACCTTCGCCATCTTGTTCCAGCGGGCCATCATCGTGGCCTTGCGTGTCTCGAAAATGCGTCCCATGGAAGGGATGTATAGGTCGGCCACGTTCCGCGTGGCTACTCCCTGAAGCGCCCCGGGGCCCCGGATGTTGACCGGGAAGGCCGCCCGGTGACCGGCCCGTCCCGCTCCCCTGCCCGGGCGCCGCTCAGCAGCAGCGCCCCCCGCCCCCGCGGTAGCGGGCCTGGAGCCGCTCGTCGAAGAAGCGGGCGTAGCTCATCACCTCCTGGTCCGGGTGGTGGCGGCGCATGTGCTCGACGTAGGTGTCGTAGTCCGGAACACCAATCATCAGCCGGGCCACCTGGACCGCGCGGCGCCAGGCGTGGCTCAGCCATGCCCCCAGGGCGGCCATGTCAGCGGGCCTCCGCCGCCGGGAGCGGCACCGCGGGGGACTCCTTCGCGGTGGGCTCCGGCGAGCGCAAGGCGGCCCGCGCGGCGCGCACGCCGAAGAGCACCGTGGCCACCACCAGCACCATGAACACGCCCGTGAGGCCGGCATCCAGGTAGTCGTTGCCGATGATGCGCTGCATCTCCTCCGCGGAGGCCGCCGGCGCCACCACCCGCCCCTGCTCCGCCGCGGCGGAGAACTGGCGCGCATGGGCCAGGAAGGAGACGCGCGGGTCTCCGCCGAACACCTTCTGCCACCCCGCCGTCAACGTGCAGAGCACCAGCCACGCCGCGGGGATGGCCGGAACCCACGCGTAGCGCTGCCGCTTCATCTTCACCAGAATCACCGTCGCCAGGGTGAGCGCGATGGCGGCCAGCATCTGGTTGGCGATGCCGAACAGCGGCCACAGCGTGTTGATGCCGCCCAGCGGGTCCACCACGCCCTGGTAGAGGAAGTAGCCCCACGCCGCCACGCAGATGGCCGTGGCAATCACGTTGGCCGTCCAGGACTCCGTGCGCTTGAGCGGGGCGTACACCAGGCCGGCCAGCTCCTGAATCATGAAGCGGCCCACGCGCGTGCCCGCGTCCACCGTGGTGAGGATGAACAGCGCCTCGAAGAGGATGGCGTAGTGGTACCAGAAGGCCATCATCCCCTCGCCCGCCACCAGGCCATGGAGAATCTGCGCCATGCCCACCGCCAGCGTCGGCGCGCCGCCCGCGCGGGACAGGATGGTGGTCTCACCGATGTCCTTGGCCGTCTGGCTCAGCACCTCCGGGGTGATGACGAAGCCCCACTGGCTGATGGTGCGCGCGGCCTCCTCCACCGTGGTGCCAATCACCGACGGCGGCGCGTTCATGGAGAAGTACACGCCCGGGTCCAGCACCGACGCGGCGATGAGCGCCATGATGGCCACGAAGGACTCCATCAACATGGAGCCGTAGCCCACCATCCGCGCGTCTCCTTCGCTGGCCAGCATCTTCGGCGTGGTGCCGGAGGAGATGAGGGAGTGCCACCCGGACACCGCGCCGCAGGCGATGGTGATGAACAGGAAGGGGAACAGCCCACCGGAGAACACCGGCCCCGAGCCGTCGATGAAGCGCGTCACCGCTGGCATCCGCAGCTCCGGCGCGGCCAGGATGATGCCCACAGCCAGGAGCAACACGGTGCCAATCTTCAGGAAGGTGGACAGGTAGTCGCGGGGCGCCAGCAGCAGCCACACCGGCAGCACGGACGCGCAGAAGCCGTAGCCGATGAGCATCCACGCCAGTGACTTGGCGTCGAAGGTGAAGGCCGCGCTCCACGTCGGGTGCTCGGCGACGTGGCCGCCCAGCCAGATGGACAGCATCAGCAGCACGAAGCCCGCGATGGAGACCTCCAGCACGCGGCCGGGACGGATGTAGCGCAGGTAGAGCCCCATCAGCACGGCGATGGGCATCGTCATCGCCACGGTGAAGGTGCCCCAGGGGCTGTGCGCCAGCGCCTTCACGACGACCAGCGCCAGCACGGCGAGGATGATCATCATGATCATCAACACGCCAATCATCGCCGTCACCCCGGCGGCGGGCCCCAGCTCCAGGCGCACCATGTCCCCCAGGGACTTGCCGTCACGGCGCACGGAGAAGACCAGGATGACGAAGTCCTGCACCGCGCCCGCCAGCACCGCGCCCACCAGAATCCACAGCGTGCCGGGCAGGTAGCCCATCTGCGCGGCCAGCACCGGCCCCACCAGCGGCCCCGCGCCGGCGATGGCGGCGAAGTGGTGGCCGAACAGCACCCACTTGTCCGTGGGCACGTAGTCCAGACCGTCATTGCGCAAGTGCGCCGGCGTCGCTCGCGAGGGGTCCACGCCCAACGCCTTGCGCGCCACGAAGCTGCCGTAGAAGCGATAGCCGATGAGGTAGACGGAGGCGGACGCCACCACCAGCCAGATGGCGTTGATGCTCTCGCCCCGGTGCAGGGCCACCGTGCCCAGGCTCACCGCGCCCGCGGCGGCGAGCAGCACCCAGCCCAACTTCCGCGCGACTCCACCCATGCCAGCCTCCGTGCGTCCGCCCCACCGCGAACGGTGCGGGCCGGACTGTGACGGTCGGCTATAGCCCGGGCTGTACCGCCCGGGTGACAAATGCGCGGGCAAGACTGTCGTCCGCCAACGCCCTGCGTCGTGCGCACGCATCCGCATCCACGGCGTTGAGGCGGGAACGCCCCCGTGTCTTCATCCACGAGAAAGACATTCACGTGGGCACGTGCGCTGGCCTCCAAAGGCTCGCACAGGAGACCGTTTCCTGATGCACACTCTTTATCTGGTCCTGCTCGCGGTCGCGGTCGCAACGACATCCACGATGGAGCTTCCCGCCGCTCCGTCGCCATTTGAGCCCGTTCCCCTGCTCGAGTCCGTCATTCCAGACGGGCAGGTGGTCATCTCCCGCAAGGACAAAGACAAGGAGCAGGAGAAGAACAAGAAGGACCGGTCCGGAAAGGCCTTCACGAAGCGGCAGAAGGAAATCGTGAAGGAGCGGAACGCGAAGGAGAACGACGGGAAAATCCGTTGCGTGAACTGCAAGGTCGAGACGGTCCCCGGCAAGCGGCACCAGAAAGGCGTGACGCCTCCGTCAAACGAGGCCCACGTTGACGACGAGCACACCAGGTCGAAGGGTGGCGCGGGTGAGGTGGAGACAGGTGCTCTGTCGAAAGTGCAACCTCGAGAAGGGCGCCAACCACTCTTGCGACGGGAAAGCGAAATGAGCACCGCGGGAAGCGATGACCGGGTCAAGGTCATCTTCGAACTGGAGAGGGACGAGGACGACTCCCCCCCCCGCGGACTCCGAGGGGCTCTGGGCGCGTCCGCTGGGCAAGGGGCTGTACCAGCTCGACAACGTTCCCTTCTTCGCGAAGGGCGTTGCCTGCGAGGACGTCGTGTCCGCGGAGGAAGTCGACGGAGAGCTCATCTTCCAGGAGGTGGTCCGGCCCTCCGGACATGCCACCCTGCGCCTCATCATCTACGACGAGGATGAGGTTCCCGCCGTGAAGGCGCTCCTGGAGGGGCACGGCTGCGCCGTCGAGCGGAGCCATGTCCCCGGGCTCATCTCCGTGGACGCTTCCCCCCACGGTCTCCCTCGCGACCCTGAAGCCGCTCCTGGACGAAGGCGAGGACGCGGAGCGCTGGGGCTACGAAGAGGCGTGCCTGCCCTAGCGGGCCTGCTGCGTCACGGGCACCGCGCGGGCGACCTGACCCGAGCCCACGCCGCCGGCGAAGGCGCGCTCCATGTGCGGGGCGAGCTTCCCGGCGGCCATCAGCCCCGCCATGCGGAGGTCGGAGATGAGCGACCAGAGCGGGTACTTGAACGATGCGGGCTTGTTCCGCTCGATGACGAAGTGGCTGAACCACGCGAAGCCGTAGGCGGCGACGAGCGCGGCCGGGACCAGCGCGCCGCGGCCCGTGACGGCGGCCGTCACACCCAGCCCCACGCCCAGACTGGTGCCCGTGAAGTGAAGCCAGCGCGTGGAAGGCAGCGCGTGCTCCCGCAGGTAGAACGGCCAGAAATCGGCATAGGTCTCGATGCGGTCGGACATGGTGTGAAGTTAGGGCTCCAGGGCGCCCTCCCGTCAACCCGCCATGAGGCAGAGCGTGTAGGCATTGACATGCAAGGGTGCTCCCCGCACGCCCACCAGCCGGGCAGGCCGTCCAGCACCCGTCATGTTTTCCAGTCCAGCGCCCCCCTCTCAGGCATGGCTCTGCCCCAGCCATCCAGGTCATGAAAGACTCTGGAGCCATGACGGAGTGGACGCCCAAGCCGAATCCCGCGGTCGACCTGCGGACGTTGGCCCTGAGTCCGGAGGAGGGCTTCGTGCTCTCCCGCCTGGATGGCGCCACCCCGGCCAGGAGCCTACCCGCGCTGACGGGCCTGCCTCCGGACCGGCTGCAGACCATCCTCTCCCGGCTCGTCACGCAGGGCGCGCTGCTGCCCACGCCCGCGGCGGGCTCGGCGGCACAGGCCGCTTCGCCGCCCGTGGCCTTCGAGCCCCGGCGAGCAGCGCCAACG
>JBKGHI010000198.1:0-16844 GCA_046520405.1 Myxococcus sp. 1LA | reverse complement strand
ATCCCCGCGCGGGTGACTCCGGCGCGGTGCTGGACCTGGGCCGCGCCGCCGCGGAGGCCGGTGCCGCCGCCCTGCGCGCCGCCGCCCTGGCCATGGGCAACAAGAGCTCCGCCCCGCGGGGCCCGCTGGCCGACCCGGACACGAGCTACGCCCGGGGCATGGAGGCACTCCAGGCGAAGGACCTCCCCACGGCCATCACCCAGCTTTCCGCCTGCGTGGAGGCCGCGCCCTCGCGCGTGGACTGCCGCTGGGAGCTGGGCTGGGCGCACTCCCTGGAGAACCAGTGGGTGGAGGCCTACGCGCAGTGGACCGAGGTGCAGAAGCTCCAGCCGGACCACCCGGACCTCGAGGGCGCGCTGGCCCAGTCCCGTGGGCAGGCCATGCTCCAGGCGAGGCTGTCCGAGGGGCCGCGGGTCATCGACCGCCCTCCCCCGCCGGCCGACGCGAAGGTGCGCATCCGCGCCGTGGGTGACGTCATGCTGGGCACCACCGTGCCCGAAGGCCACCTGCCTCCGGACGGCGCCGGCAGCGTGATTGCCGGCGTGCGCCCGCTGCTGGAGGACGCGGACCTCACCTTCATCAACCTGGAGGGGCCGCTGTGCGACACGGGCGAGACGAAGAAGTGCCGCTCGTCGAGCAACTGCTACGCGTTCCGCTCGCCCACCGAGTACGGCCAGTACCTGAAGGAGGCCGGGGTGGACGTGGCGTCCACGGCCAACAACCACTCGGGTGACTTCGGCGAGGAGTGCCGCCGCGCCACGGAGTCCACGCTGGACACGCTGGGCATCGCGTGGAGCGGCGCGCCGGGCACGATAGCGACGGTGGAGCGCAACGGGCTGCTCATCGGCATGGTGGCGTTCCACACGTCGCCGTCGTGCAACCACCTCAACAACCTGACCACGGCGACGGGGCTGGTGCGCATCGCCGCCGCCGAGCACGACATCGTCATCGTGTCGTTCCACGGCGGCGCGGAGGGCAGCAAGGCGCTGCACGTGCCCAAGGGCCGGGAGAAGTTCTACGGCGAGGACCGGGGCGACTTGCGCGCCTTCTCGCGCGCGGTGGTGGACGCGGGCGCGCACCTGGTCATCGGCCACGGGCCGCACGTGGTGCGCGGCATGGAGTTCTACAAGGGCCGGCTCATCGCCTACTCGCTGGGGAACTTCGCCACCTATGGCCGCTTCAACCTGCGCGGTCCGCAGGGCCTGGGCATGGTGCTGGAGGTCGAGCTGAACCGCGACGGTGACTTCACGGCGGGCCGCATCCTCCCCACGAGGCAGGTGGACCGGGGCATCGCCGTGCCGGACCCGAAGGGCGCCGTCATCAAGGCGGTCCGTGACCTCACCGCGGATGACTTCCCGGAGACGGGCGCGCGCATCTCCGACGACGGCACCGTGAAGCTCCGCGGCAAGGGGCCGGTCTCCATGCTGGACCGCTGACACGGCGGTCCGTGCGCACGGCGGCGACATGTGGGGGCTTCACCGGCCACGCGCCTGGGAAGCCCCGTCATGGCCGCGGTGTTCATGACGTCGCTGTCCTCTCCCCGGGCTGAAGCGCGACTGCTGGCTGTGTCCCAGCTTCCGTCATAGCGGCTCAAAGCAACTGCCGGCTCCTACAGGCATGTCGCGCGGCTCCGGGGTACAAAGGTCCCTGCCGTGCGCGCCCTCCGACTGCCACGTCTCTCCTCGCTTCGCGCCTTTGAACACCCCGGCTACTTCGCGGTCTGGGTGGGAGCCCTGGTCTCCACCATCGGTACCTGGATGGAGACGGTGGCCATGGGTGTCTACGTCACCGAGGCCACGGGCCGCGCCGAGTGGACGGGTGGCATCGTCGCCCTCACCTTCCTCCCCGCCGTGGTGCTGTCGCCGGTGGGCGGCGCGCTCGCGGACCGGTTCGACCGGCGCGCCTACGTCGCGCTGGGCACGGTGGTGCAGTTGGTGCTCGCGGGCGTGTTGACGCTGCTGGCCTTCACGCACCGGCTCAGCGTCCCCGTCGTGGCCGTCATCTCCTTCGTCCACGGCTGCGCCAGCACGCTCATCAACCCCGCTTTCTCGGCGATGCTCGCGGAGCTGGTGCCGCCGCGGGACTTGCACAGCGCCATGAGCCTCAACTCGGCGCAGTTCAACCTGGGGCGCATCATCGGCCCGGCGCTGGCGGCGCTGGTGCTGAGCATGGGCGGGACGTCCTGGGCGCTGCTCGTCAACACGTTGTCCTTCGTCGCGGTGCTGGTGGCCCTGGCGCAGGTGAAGACGCTGACGCGGACGGCGACGAAGGCCACGCAGGGCCTGTGGAAGCAGATTGCCCACGGCTTCTCCGTGGCGCGGGGCGATTCGGAAATCTCGCTGATGCTGTGGGGCACGCTGCTGGTCGCGGGCCTGGTGGCGCCCTTCATCGGCCTGGTGCCGGTGTTCGCCATCCGCGTGTTCGGCCAGGGCGCGGCGGCCACGTCGCTGCTCGTCACCTGTCAGGGCGCGGGCGCGGTGACGGCCGCGCTGCTGGTGGGCACCCTGGTGGACAAGCTGGGCCAGCGCAAGCTGCTGGGCCTCGTCGCCACGTCCATCGGCGGCGTGTCCACGCTGTACTGGCTGTCGCCCACGCTGCAGATGGCCGCCGCCGTCATCTTCGTGCTCGGCGCCAACTACATGATGCTGATGAGCGGGATGCACGCGTACTGCCAGTCACGCGTGCCCCGGGAGCTCCAGGCGCGCATGAGCAGCCTGTACAGCATGGTGCTGGGCGGCGCGTACGCGGCGGGCGTGTGGGGCCTGGGCGCCCTGGCCGACCGGCTGGGCATCCGCTTCGTCACCGTGAGTGCCAGCGTGCTGTTCCTCGCGCTGGTGATGACGCTGCGGCTGCTGCGCCCGCAGCGCTTCGACGGGGCCAGCGCGTAGGCCCACCGCCCGACGCGCTGCATCTTTCACAGGAGAACGACCTGCGCCCGCGCCCTCTTCGCGCTACAGACGTCTCTCCACCCGAGACGTCCCCGCACGAGGAGTGAGTCCATGCCCGTCCGCAAGCCCACCCTGGCCCTCACCGCGCTGCTCCTGGCCAGCTCGCCAGTGCTCGCGCAGGAGAGCCGCCCTGCCGAGCCGCTCGGCATCGCCCTGGAGGGCTACGCGTACCCCCACCCCGTGCAGTACCTGCCCCTCACCATTGAGGGCCAGGACGTGCGCATGGCCTACATGGACGTGAAGCCCACGGGCCGGGCCAACGGGCGCACCGTGGTGCTGCTGCACGGAAAGAACTTCTTCGGCGCGTACTGGGAGAGCACCATCCGCGCCCTCACCGGCGCGGGCTACCGCGTGGTCGTCCCCGACCAGATTGGCTTCGGCAAGTCGTCCAAGCCGGCCATCCACTACAGCTTCCACACGCTGGCCTCGCTGACGAAGCAGCTGCTGGACTCGCTGGGGGTGAAGCAGACGGCCGTCGTCGGCCACTCCATGGGCGGCATGCTCGCCACGCGCTTCACGCTCATGTACCCGGACACCGTCTCCAAGCTGGTGCTGGAGAACCCCATTGGCCTGGAGGACTACCGGGAGAAGGTGCCCTGGGTCTCCACCGAGGACGACTACAAGAACCAGCTCAAGGCCACCGAGGAGGGCACCCGCAAGTACCACCAGACGTACTACGTGAAGTGGAAGCCGGAGTACGACGCCTGGGTGAAGATTGCCGGCCGCCAGTTGCAGAGCGCCGAGTACCCCCGCCTCGCGTGGGTGTCCGCCGCCACGGCGACCATGATTTACGAGCAGCCCGTGGTGCACGAGTTCCCCTTCGTGAAGCCGCGCACGCTGCTGTACCTGGGCCAGGAGGACCGGACGTACATCGGCCGGGGCCGGGTGCCCGCCGCGGACGCCGCCACGCTGGGCCAGTACCCGCAGTTGGGGAAGAAGGTGGCGAAGGCCATCCCCAACGCCACGCTGGTGGAGCTGCCCGGCGTGGGCCACATCCCCCACTTCGAGGCGCCGGAGAAGTTCCACGCGGCGTTGCTCGACTTCCTAGGGAAGTGACGCGGCGGAGCGTTGCCCGGCTGTGGGCAACTTGGGGATGCCCGCGGGCGTCCCCACCCTCCTCGTGAGCCGGGCGGCCGGGCGTGCCCCCGGCCCTCCGGGGGGACCTTGGTGCGCTGGAGTCTCGCTCCGACATTCAGCTTCGGAGCGGTACCCACTTCGACGAGGAGCGCACCATGCCCAACAGGAAGTACGACCCGTACACGGGAGGCAAGGAGGCGGCGAAGAAGCCCCCTTATGCGCCGGACCGCGTGGAGCGGGGATTGGAAGCCGACGACACCCTGCCGCTGTACTCCGCGGACTCCATCCGCGACACGCGCGAGCAGAAGTTCGCCCTGGACAGTGACACCGAGGTGGGTGGCTACGTCCCGGACATCCGCAGCCCCATCGACGAGGCGGACGAGCTGGAGCGCGAGCGCCGGGGCCGCGAGAAGGCCGAGGAGCGCTTCGTCTCCGATGAGGAGGACGAGGCGCGCAACCGCTGAGCCTGAGCCGCCACGAATGAAACCGGGCCGTGGCATGCGAGCGTGACTCGCCACCACGGCCCGGCAGTGACAGCAGCGTGCTACTTCTTCGCCGCGCGCGGAGCCGGAGCCTCATCCGGCTCGATGGGCACCAGCTTGCCCAGGCTGAGCGGCGTCACCTGCTCCTGAATCGTCGCCGGGTCACCCACGAGCACAATCTGCATCAGGGCCGGGTCCAGGTACTGCTCGGCCATGCGCTGCACCTCCGCGGCGCTGGCGTCGCGCAGGCCCTCCACGGTGCGGTTGAACTCGTCCAGCGGGCGGCGGGTGATGAAGAGCGCCGCGGCGCTGGCGCCCAGGCCCTCCACCGACTCGAAGGCGCCCGGGAAGGCGCGGATGAGGCCCTCGCGCGCGGCCTCCAGCTCCTTGGCGGAGATGGGCTTGTTCTTGAGGCCCGACAGCTCGTTCATCACCTCGCTCAGGGCCGGGCCCGTCACGTCCTGGCGCACGGAGCTGTACGCGGTGAGCGGCCCCACGCCCAGGCGCGGAGACAGGCTGGCGCCCGCGCCGTAGCTGTAGCCCTTGTTCTCCCGCAGGTTCATGTTGAGGCGGCTGCCGAAGAAGCCACCGAACACCGTGGTGGCCAGCTCCAGCGGGTACTCATCCGGGTTGCCCGCGGCGATGCCGGGGCGGCCCACCAGCACCAGCGTCTGGTCCAGGCCCGGCTTGGGCACCACGAACACCTGCTGACGCGGCGCGGCCTTCGTGGCCGGCGGCGGCGGGGGCGGCGTGGCCTTGTTCATGGACCAACTGAAGTGCTTCTTCGCCAGGGCCACGCCTTCCTCCAGGCTGATGTCACCCGCGAGGATGACCGCCTGCGCCTTGGGGCCAGTGTGCTTGCGGTAGAAGTTCATCACGTCCTGCAGCGTGAGCGTCTGCACGGACGCGGGCGTGCCGTCGGGGAGGTGCCCGTAGGGGTGCCCCAACCCGAACACGGCCTCCAGGTACGCGAGCTGCGCCAGCACGCCAGGCTGTCCCATGGCGCGCGCCAGGTCCGCGAGCTGCTGCTTCTTGCGCCGCTCGAAGGCCTTGGGGCTGAAGCTGGGCCGCAGCACCACGTCCGACAGCAGGGCCATGGCCGCGTCCAGGTTGCGCGTCAGCACGCGCACGCCCACCTGCGCGCCGTCCGCCTGCACGTCCATGGCGGGGGACACGCCCAGGTCCGCGAAGGCGTTGTCCAGCAGCACCGTGTCCCGCTTGCCCGCGCCTTCCAGCAGCATGCGGTACGTCAGCTCGGCGAGCCCTTCCTTGCCCTTGGGGTCCTGCGCGCTGCCCGCGGCGAAGGCCACGCCCGCGAACACCAGCGGCAGCTCCCGCCGCGTGCTCACCAGCACGGTGAGGCCGTTGTCCAGCTTCGCGCTCTGGAAGGTGGGCAGCACCAGGTCGGGCGCCTTGCCGGGCTGGGGCGGCGTGGCGCGGAAGGACTCGGCGTCGGCGGTGGGCTCGGCCGGGGCGGCCTTCTGTCCCAGCTCGGGCGAGTCCGGACTGGCCGGCGCGGGCTTCGGGTTGCTGGCGCAAGCGGCCAGCGAGGTGACGACCAGGGCGGAGAGGAGGCGGCGCATCAGTGGCGCTCCTTCGAGTCGAGGGGCGCCTGCCGGCGAGCGGGCGGCACCGCGTGGAGGATGACGCGCGCGCCGGGGCGCAGCGTGTCCTGGGCGAACTGCTTCACGGCTTCGGGCGTCACCGACTCGTAGCGAGCCAGGTCCTGGGCCACGTAGTTGGGCTCGCCGACGAAGTGGTTGTAGCTCTGGAGGACGTCCGCCTTGCCGCCGAAGCCGCCGACGGACTGGAGGCCGGCCAGCGTGCGCGTGTCGTAACGCGTGCGAGCGCGGGCAATCTCCTCCGGGGTGATGCCCTGCTGGCGGACTTCATCCAGCACCGCGTCCACCTCCTGGAGCAGCGTGTCCGTGGACACGCCGGGCCGCGCCACCACGTCCACGCTGAAGACGGACTGCCCGCCCTGGCTCTGCTGGGCCGCGCTGACGCTCTGGGCCAGCTCCTTGTCCAGCACCAGCCGGCGGTAGAGGCGGCTGGCCTTGCCGGTGGACAGCGCCGTGGCCAGCACGTCCGCGGTGGCGTCGCCTTCCTCCAGGTACGCGGGCGTGAGCCACTGGATGGAGAGCAGCGGCAGCCGGGCCACGCGCTCCTCCTCGCGCAGCACCACGGGCGCGGTGAGCGTCACCGGCGCCACCTCCGGCCGCTGCGGCCGGGCGTGGCTGGGCAGCGAGCCGAAGTACTTCTCCACCAGCGCCTTCGTCTTCGCCATGTCGAAGTCACCGACGATGGCCAGCGTGGCGTTGGACGGCGCGTACCACTTGCGGAAGAAGTCCTTCACGTCGTCCACGTTGGCCGCGTTCAGGTCCTTCATCGAGCCGATGACGTCCCCATGGTACGGGTGCGGCAACGGGAAGAGCGCGTGCCAGGCCTTCTCGCGCGCGGCGCCGTAGGGCGCGGTTTCAATGGACTCGCGCCGCTCGTTCTTCACCACCTCGCGCTGCGTCTCCAGCTTCTCCGGCGAGAGCGCGTCGAGCAGGAAGCCCATGCGGTCGCTCTCCAGCCACAGCGCCGTCTCCAGGTGGTTGCTGGGGACCGTCTCGAAGTAGTTGGTGCGGTCGAAGCTGGTGGTGCCGTTGAGGTCGGTGGCGCCCAGGTTCTCCAGCAGGGCGATGTGGACGTCATCGGCCACGTTGCGCGAGCCCTGGAACATCATGTGTTCGAACAGGTGCGCGAAGCCGGTGCGGCCGGGCTGCTCGTGGTACGCGCCGACGTGGTACCAGATGTTGACGGCCACCACCGGCAGCTTCCGGTCCACGGAGAGGATGACCTCCAGGCCGTTGGGCAGCGCGTATTTCTCGTACGGGATGGCGAGCGCCTCGCGGCCGGGCTCCAGCGGCTTCGCCTCCTGGGGTGTCGGTGTCTGGGCAAGCGCCGGCAGCCCGCTGAACACAAGGGCTGCGGCGACGAGGGCCTTCATTCGGAACAAGGTGCCTCCAGGTCTCGATGCCAATGACTCACGTGACGCGCTTAGCATGCAGGTCCGGCGACGTGGGTAGGGAATGGTGGCGGGAAGACGCAGTGCGCCAGGATGTTGGTTCCTGGTCAGCGTGAGAGACTGAACGTATGTCCGCCGATGTCTCCCCCGGTGCCCTGCCCTGCTGCGCCCTCCATCCGGACGCGTTCGCGGGCGCCACCTGCCAGCGCTGCGGCAGCTTCATCTGCACCGCGTGCACCACGTGGGTGATGGGCCGGATGTACTGCCCTGCCTGCGCGGTGCGTCCGGAGGTGAACTACCTGGAGGCCTTCCGGCTGAGGCTCTGGGGACGGAGGGACGCGAGCGCCTGGCTGGTGGGCGGTGTCACGGTGCTGCTCGTCGGGTTGGGGCTGGTGGCGTTGATGGCGGGGACATTCGGCATCGGGCTGGCGTGGCTGGCCAGCGCGGGCGTGGGCGTGGCGTTCTTCCTGGGGATGCGCTGGGCCCGCCTGGGCCTGCTGGCCGTGCCGCTGCTGGCCATGCTGCTCTCCGCGCCGTCGTTGGGCGCGCCCGCGCTGCTGTTCTTCATTCCCCTGATGGTCTCGGTGAACATCTTCCGCGACACGCGCAGCCGGCTCTTCTTCCGCCTGGAGGTCCCCGAGCGCGAGCTGCACCGGATGTGGGACCTGCGGGTCAACAACCCCCTCGCCCGGCATGCGCTGTCACTGGGCGTGGGCTCGCTGCTCCTGCCCGTGCTCGCGCCGCTGCTGTCCTTCTTCGGCGTGGGGTTCGCGTTGAGCTTCGTCTTCCTGGCCATGGCCATGCTGGCCCTCGTCCTGGGCGCGGTGGCGCTGCGGCGGGTGGACCCGGAGGCGCGGCCGCCCATTGGGCGGCGCTGGGAAGCGCTGGGCGCGGTGGGCCTGGCGCTGGCCTCGCTGACGCTCTGGTTCGTGCTGCACTGGCAGCGGATGGTGGAGCTGCTCGGCGGCGCAGCGGACTGACGGCGCCGGGACGGTCCCGCCAGTGCGTGGCTTGCCCCCCACCCTGTCACCCCGGCGCGCGGGGGGCGGCGGGTGCCTGGGGGACGCGGGGTGCTCACGCTCACCAGAGAGACCCAAGCCCGACACCGAGGAGGCCACCGGCATGGCGAACATTCGTGAGGAACAGGCAGAGGCAGGGGAGCGCCAGGGCGCTACGCCCAGCCTCAAGGAGCAGCGCAGCGAGTCGCATGCGGCGCGGACCTATGCGGCCTTCCTGAAGGACCTCGAAGCCAACGCGGGCGTCGTCCGCGACCTGGCGGAGAAGGCGGCGCAGTCCGTGCTGTGCCTGCTGGAGCAGCGCCTCATGGACACCGAGGCGAAGCACCTGGAGGCCCAGCTTCCGCGCAAGGTGACGGACATGCTGAAGCGGTGTCCTCGTCACGAGGGCAAGGTGGCCAGGAAGTACAAGCTGGAGCAGTTCCTCGCCATGGTGGCCGAGGAACTCGACACCACGCCCAGCGAAGCCGAGCGCCTGGCTCGCGCCGTGTTCACCACGGTGCGCAATCACATCAGCGAGGGCGAGGCCGACGACGTCATGGGCCAGCTCCCCGCCGACCTGCGTTCGCTGTGGGTGCCGGAGGCCTGAGCGGTGGGGCTCGAACCCGAGAAAGGAGCTGTGTGATGAAGAAGATACGAGACGTGATGACGAAGGAGCCTCAGGTCATCAACGCGAAGGATTCATTGAAGGCCGCCGCGATGAAGATGCGCGAGCTGAGCGTGGGCCCGCTGCCCGTGTGCGACGGTGAGCGGTTGACGGGCATCATCACCGACCGCGACATCGTGGTGCGGGCGGTGTCCCAGGGAAAGGACCCCAACAGCACGACGGTGGCGGAGGCGATGACGGGGCAGCTCGAATACGCCTTCGATGACGAGGACCTCTCCGTGGTGGCGGAGAAGATGAGGGCGAAGGGTGTCCGCCGCATCCTCGCGCTGGACCGGGACAAGAAGCTGGTGGGGATTGTCGCGCTGAGCGACTTGCTGGAGGAACTGGCGGAGGGGGAGGTCAGTGAAACGTTGGAGACCATCTCCACGTCGCCTGCCCCCGCGGCGCACTGACTGAGCGTCGGAAAACGGTGATAACCTGCCTTCCTTTCAAACATGGGAGGCAGCATCCATGTCGGTCGCGGGACGGAAGTGGAGTGCGCGGGCCTGTCAGGTCCGTGGGAAGACGCTGGCGCTGGGGGTGCTCACGCTGGCCACGCCAGCCTGGGCGGAGGTGCCTGATTACACCCTGGAGCTTCAGGCGCGGACCAACCTGCGCGGGAATGCCTCCGGCGCCTACAACCTGGCGCCGGGCAACCTGCTGGCGGGAAGTCTCCAGATACCGTTCACCGATGACGGCCAGATTGCCTTCCGCCTGCAGATTACCCCCGAGGGACGCGAGGCGGTGTGGTGGGGCCGGGATGGCACGGGGCAGCGCATCTACATGCTCCCGGACCTGGGCGAAGACGCCCGCCTCAGCGACCCCTCCCTCAGCTCCCAGGGCAATCTGGCCTTCGCCGTCACCGGGGCTTCCTCGGCGGGCCAGAATGGCATCTACCAGTTGAATGCCTCCAGCCCGGACACGGTGCGCATCGAGCGCGTGCCGGTGGGCGCCTCGAACTGGAGCAGCTTGCAACTCAACGAAGCCGAGGTGATTGGCTTTCGTGCCTCGTACGGTGGCGGAGGGCAGTCCTATGTCCTCACGGGCCGGAGTTCGCCGACCTCGGGTTGGGTGAGCACGCTGGTCAGCGACAACATCGCCGACAGCACGAGCCCCTATTCGTTCCTGTACTCACCGAGGCTGAACGACGAGGAGCAGATTGCCGGTGTGGTGGACCTCGCGTCCGCGTCCGCGGAGTTCTTCCAGGAGCTGCGCATCTTCAGCGCGTCCGTGGAGTCGCAGCTCGTGGCGCGGACGCGCGGGCTCGACGCGAGTTCTCCGGTGTACCGCTTCGCGTCCGTGCAGCCGGCGTTCAACAACCAGGGGCAGGTGGCGTTCCTGGGGTCGGTCCGGGATGCGTCCGAGCGGAACGTCACGACGCTGTGGCTGTGGGATGGAACGGCGCTGCGGGTGATTGCCCAGGATGGCGTGGGGGACATCCGGCAGTTGGAGTTCTTCCCGCCGGACATGAACGACCGTGGGCTCGTGGTCTTCCGGGCCATCGACGCCGCGAACCTGCGCGCGGTGTGGGTCAGTGATGGCCAGGAGCTGAAGCGGGTCGTGAGCGAGCACGACATCGTGGACTCGGACCTGGGCCCGGCGCGCATCGACCAGGAGACGCCGTCCAACCCGGTGTTCGCTGGCGCGCCCAGCATCAACGCGCAGTCGGATGTCGCGTTGGCCGCGGGGCTGGCTCCGCCGGACAACGACCAGGAGGAGTGGGGCACGGCCGTGTTCATCGCGCGGGCGGCATTCCCGCAGTCGGATGGCGGAACGGGGGAGCCGGATGGTGGCCCGGGTGAGGACCCGGACAGTGGGACCGATGGAGGACCGGGAACGGATCCGGACGCGGGTCCGGGTGAGGACCCTGACGGTGGCCCTGGGACGGAGCCGGATGGTGGCGCGAGTGAGCCCGATGCGGGTCCTGGCACGGAGCCGGATGGAGGCTCCGGTGAAGCTGACGGTGGCCCTGGCACGGAGCCAGATGGAGGCCCGGGTGAGGAGCCCGAGCCTGACGGCGGACCCTCTCAGGGGCAGGATTCGGGGACGCCTCCTCCGCCGCCGCCTCCTCCGGACAACGGCTGCGGGTGCCAGTCCTCGTCTCCCACCGCGCTGCTCCCGTGGATGCTCGTGGGGTTGATGCGGGTCGTCGTGGGCCGCCGCCGTAAGGGCGCGTAGCGCGTCGGTGTTGAGAGCGGGTGCCGGAAGGGCTCACCCATCCGGCACATCGCCCTACCCAGTCAGTGCCGCGACGATGAGCGGGTACCGAGCGAACTGCGCCGCCCAGCACCCCGCCCTACTCGCCGATCAGTGACGAGGCCAACGCGCGCACGTTCGCGGACCCATCGTTGGCGGCCACGTCTCGAAGCAGGGCCACGGTGGGAGGCTCCACGGTTTGCAGGTGGCCCAGCAGCCGCACCACTTCGATGCGGACACGTTCACTCCGCTCGGCACGCAGCGTCCGGGCCAACGCCTCCATGTGAGCGCCGGCCACCCGCTGAGAAATCGCCTTCACCGCGAGCACACGCACCCTCGCGCTCGGGTCGTCGAGCATCACCTGGTCCAGCAAGGCATCCACCGCCGCGCCAGGAATGGCACGAAGCGCCTCTGTCGCCGCGCCCCGCACGTCCGCCGCCGGGTGCACGAGCGCCGACTTCACGTAGTCCAGCCCCGACGGAGCGCCCGCCCGGGCCAGGGCATCCAGGCAGACCACGGTCGCCAGTGAGCCCGCGCGGCAGCGCCTCACGAGCCCCTCCACCAGCGCCTTGCTCCGGCCCGGCTCCGGTACCTCCAGTGCCTTCGACAGCGCCCCCACCGACAGTGCCGCAGCGCGCCTCACGCCCGCGTCACCCGTCGCCTCCAGCACGCGCTCCAGCGCATCGCCCAGCAGCAGTGAAGGCCGCTCCATCAGCCCCATCGCCCGTGCGGCCTGGGCCCGAGTCTTCGGACGGATCCGCTCCCCTTCCAACACGGACACCAACGCCCGCTGTGCCTCTGGCGTCCCCGCGCTGGCCAGTGCCTCCAGGATCTGCTCGGAGTGCGCCTCCTCCGAAGCGCCCTGACGCATCAGCGCCACGGCCCGGTCCACCTCGGCCTGATCCACACGGAACAGGGCTGTCAGTCGCGCCGTGTCCCGGTGCTCGCGCTTCGCCAGCGCAGGCAGCAAGTCATCCAGCTTCGCCCCCTTCACAAGCTGCCGGTCCCGAGCCTCTTGTGAAGCCCCTTCCCCCCTGGCCACCCTCTCCGAGGTCGTGAGCCGCTCCGCCCCTTTCACGAACTGCCCGTCTCGCGCCTCCAGCGAAGTCCCTGCCCCTTCACCCATCGCCTCCAAGGCCGTGAGTCGCTCCGCCCGCAGCGTCGCCCGGGCGGCGTGGAAGGGCCTCAGCGACGAAAGCCGGTAGTCCACGCCCACGTTGAGCAGCGCGACCCGCGTCTCCTCGCGGCTGCGCGGCAGCCCCGTACTCCCCCCACTCCGCGCCACCACGTCAGAGCCCGTCACGTCCTTCACGTGCCCATCCGCGAAGAGCGCGAAGTCCAGGTGCCCTTGCAGCCGTGGCAACACCGGCGAGGCGGCGCGCAGGTACCGCCGCTTCGTCTTCACGTAGGTGTTCGCGCTCCCCCCCGCGCGGTACACGGCTTCGAAGTCACCGCGCGTGTCCGACTCCTCGGTGCTCCAGCGCGGGCCGTCCTCCGCCACGAACTGCGTCGATGCGAGCAGCAAGCGCACGAGCCTCCGCGCCGACGCGTCCTGCGTCGCATCGAAGTGCACGGCCATCACCCGGCCCCGGACGTCCTGGCCCACGTACATGGGCCGCTCGAACATGACCTGGAGTGCTTGCAGCGAAGTGTCACCCGGCAGCGCCGTCTCACCGGACTCCACGTCCATCCGCGTGGGCACGAGGTGGGCGGAGAACAGGTGCTGCTCACCCTCCTGGCCCAGGTAGGTGAGCTCAAGCAGTCCACTCCAGCCCGTGCGCAAGGACTCGCGCGCGCCCGCTGAAAGCTCCGTGTGGGTCCGGACGTCCAGGTCGAACGTGTAACGGAGCCGGTGTCCCACCACGAGCACCCGCTCCCGCCCTTTCACTCCTGGGAGGATTTCCTCGGGGGGCGGTGTGGGTGCGTCTTCATCCAGGGACGGCCTGACAGGGGCAGTAACCGCCGATGGTACCTCGGCGACCTCCGGAACCCCTGTCACCTGGCCCGCACGCCACAGCGCGGCTGCCGTCAGCACGGCGAGCAGCACGACCAGGCTCTTCACGCGCGGGCTCACTCCCCCGGATACGCGTCCGTGAGCAAATCCTGGCTGTGCGCACACCGTGCACAGGGTGTTTCACGCACACGGACAGCGCCACGCGTCATCGCGTGCTGTCCGGCATGAAACACAGGCACGGTTGTTTCAGGGATTGCCGAGCTTCAATTCCAGCTCCGCCAGTTCGCGCTGCACGGTGGCGTCCGTGAGACGGAGGCCTTCCACCTTGCGCACCGCGGAGATGACGGTGGAGTGGTCCTTGCTGAAGCGCGCGGCGATTTCCGGGAAGGAGCTCTTGGTCAGCTTGCGGCTGAGGTACATGGCCACCTGGCGCGCATGGGCCAGGGCCTTGTGACGGCGGTCCTCCTTCAGGGACTCCACCGTGACCTTGTAGAAGCGGGCCACCTCGCGCTGGATGGACTCCACGTCCACCGCGCTCTGGGCGGGGAGGATGTCGCGCAGCACCTGGGACGCGAAGTCCTCCGTCACCGGCTGGCGCGTCAGGCTGTGCACCGCGGACAGCTTCACCAGCGCGCCTTCCAGCTCGCGCACGTTCTTCTGGATGTGCTTGGCGATGAAGTGCGCCACCGAGTCCGGCAGGTCCAGCCCTTCAGCCACGGCCTTCTTCTGGAGGATGGCCACCCGCGTCTCGTAGGTGGGCTCGCGGATGTCCGTCATCAGGCCCATGGCGAAGCGGCTGCGCAGCCGGTCCTCCAGGCCCGGAATCTCCGCGGGCACCGTGTCGCTGGTGAGGACGATGGCCTTGTTCATCTCGTAGAGCGTGTTGAAGGTGTAGAAGAACTCCTTCTGCGTCTCCTCACGCTTGCCGAGGAACTGGATGTCGTCGATGAGGAGCACGTCGCACTCCTCACGGAACTTCCGGCGGAAGTCCCCCATGCGGTGCTCGCGGACGCTCTCCACGTACTCGTTGGTGAACTGCTCGCTGGAGAGGAACACCACGCGCTGGGACGGATCTCTCTCCCAGATGAAGTTGCCCACGGCCTGGAGCAGGTGCGTCTTGCCCAGGCCCGTGCCGCCGTAGATGTAGAGCGGGTTGTAGTGGTGGCCCGGCTTGTCGGCCACGGCCTGCGCCGCCGCGGCCGGGAGCTGGTTGCTGTCCGCCACCACGAAGGTGTCGAAGGTGAAGCGCCCGTTCAGCCGGGCCGGGCGCGTGGCGCTCGGCTTGACTGAGGGTATGGGTGGAAACTGCGGGTCCGGCTCCAGGCCCTCCACGACTTCGTAGGCGATGGAGGTCAGGCCCTCGCCCATCCGCGCGAGCTGCACGTCCAGCATGGGGCGGTAGTGGTCATCCACCCAGTCGCGGAAGAAACGGTCGGGAACGCCCATCACCAGGGCGCCGTCACGCACCTCCAGCGGGCGCATCCGCTCCAGCCACCTCAGCGCGTAGTCGAACTTCTCCTGGCGGATGGCATCCAGCATCCGAGCCCAGAGAATTCCAGCACTTGGGAAGGGGGTAGTGGCTTGGGCGAGGGCGTTCACGCGGGTCTCAAACGTGCAAAAGCAGGGGAACGACGGGCGTTCGGCCGTGCTAACAGACGGTTCCAGGTGGATCAAGCAACCGGCCAAAACCGCCGTGGCCACAGGTGGTTTTCCGGACGGAGCGGATCCACCAGCGACGTGCCAGCCCGACACGGTTGTGGATCCTCCCGGACCCCACCCCAAGGACTGGGGGATGGATCAATCCTTCTTGACGGAGAGTCCGTCCTGCAAAACGTCCGGCTTTTGCACGGAGGCTGCGCGCGGGTCGCTGAGGGGCCTCGCGCGGGGCCGTCTGCCGAGCGCCGACACATAGGCGACGTACACGCCAGCGGTGGCGACGGGCAGCAGGTGCCACGCGTGCGACAGCCATGAGGCCCGCGTCAGGTGGCCCACCACCAACAGCGCGGCGGTGACGACCGAGGACCCCGGCACCAGCCACATGCAGTGGTCGAGGATGTGTCCCTGGAGCGGCGTCAGCTCGCGGTTGTTCAGGGTGCCCCCGGCGGAGAACACCACCAGCATGAACAGCACGAAGGCGAACATCAGCTGCGCCACCACACCCACCACCAGCCCCACCATCGACATCGTGCGCTCGCTTGCCCGGCCAGGAAAAAGCACCCGGAAACAAGACGCTTTCACTGTCCGCGATTAAACTGCCCCCGCCGTGCGTTGGGCGGGGAGCATCGTGCTCCCTGTATCACCCAAACCTTCACTGTCCCACCCAGACCCGGGCTTTCTAGCGGGGCAAACGGGGCTTCCAGAGTGGGCGAAGGTGATCCAACGTTGACTTACCCAGGAAATGGGGGTACGGACCCGCCCCTTTCCCTAGTTCAGGTCGCGCCGAAGCGGTAGGAGGCGCCGCCGTCATCATCAAGGAGTAAGAGCCGTGTCCAAGCGCACGTACCAGCCGTCGAAGGTCCGCCGCAACCGCGCCCACGGGTTCCGCAAGCGGAACGCCACCAAGGGCGGCCGGGATGTCCTCAAGCGCCGTCGTGCGAAGGGTCGCAAGCGGCTCGTCGTGTCCGCTCCCAAGAAGTAAGCGAGTCCGCGTGTGAGGGCCGAGGGTGCGACGCCGGGCGAGTCCCACCCGGCAGACCAGCGCTTCCCCAAGGCCCTGCGCCTGCTTCAGCGGCGCGAGTTCCTCGAGGTCCAGGAAGGCGGGCAGAAAGTCCCTTCGGACTGCCTCCTGGCCCTCGTGAAGCGCAATGGCCGACCGTACTCACGTGTTGGCCTGACCGTGTCGAGCAAAGTGGGCAACGCCGTCGTCCGAGCGCGCTTGAGGCGCGTGCTGCGGGAGCTTTTTCGCAAGCGCCGCACGCAATGGCCGTCCGGCCTGGACGTCGTCCTGGTGGCACGCTCCTCCGCGAAGGATGCTTCCTTTCCGGTGTTGGCGCGTGCCTTTGACGGTGTCACCCGTAAGCTGCAGCGGCTGCCCGCGCGGTGGAGACGAAGCCGAAGGAGCCTCCCAGATGAGTCCGCTGGCCTTCGTCATCTCCCTGCCCATCCGCTTCTACCGGAAGTTCCTCGGACCGTTGCTCCCTCGGGTGTGCCGGTTCCATCCCTCGTGCTCTACGTACGCCATGGAGGCGCTGGAGAAGCACGGCGGCCTCAAGGGGTCGTGGCTCACTGTCTGGCGGCTCATGCGCTGCCAACCCTTCCACCCCGGCGGTATCGACCCGGTGCCGTGACGAGGGGTTCCACCCATTGCCGCCCTCTCCCTCGTGGAGAGGGGAGTCTATGAACGATCCGCTCTCGCCCCAGTCGAACGATTCGCAGAAGCGACTGCTGGCGGCCCTGGCCCTCTCGTTCGCGGCCACTGCCGTCTACACCTTCTTCTTCGCCCCCACCCCGCCGCCGCCCGGCTCGGAGACGCCCGACGCGGGCGTGGTCGCCACGGAGACGCCCGACGCAGG
>JBKGHI010000197.1:0-16856 GCA_046520405.1 Myxococcus sp. 1LA | reverse complement strand
CACGTCGCGGCGAGCGGGCCTCGACGAGGAGCGGGCTGGTGCGGCGAAGCCGCGGGCTTGGCGTTGGGGACGGGGCTGGCGCTCACGGCGGTGGCGGCTGGTGGCGCTGGTTCCGGGCGTCATCGCGTGGCGGACGCGGAGGCGGAGCTGGTGCGGCTCGTCACCTCGGGCGCTTCGGCGCAGGAGGCCCACGCGCGGGGCCTGGCGCTGGTGGACCGGCACCCGTCGGACTATCTGCTGTACCGGCTGATGGCCTCGGCCCATGCGGCGCGCGGGCGCGATGGCGCGGGAGAGGCCCTGGCCCTGGTGAACCGGGCGCTGTACCTGGCGCCGCTGGATGCCAGGTCCCACCGCGTGGCGGCGCGGGCGCTGCTGGCCCTGGGCCGGAGCGGCCAGGGCTTCCTGGAGTACCGGCTGGCGCATGAGGCCGGGGATGCCACGGTGCTGCTGGGCGAGGCCCTGCCGCAGGCGGAGTCGTTGGCGTCGCTCACGGCGTTGACGCCGGAGTCCCCGGCGACGGCGGTGCGGCTGCTGGACTCGCTGGCCAACACGCCGGGGCGGCTGGAGCTGGCGCTGGTGTACTCGGCCTGGACGCGAGAGCGCTTCGAGGGCAGTCCCGAGGCCGCGGCGCTGTGGGCGCGCGAGGCGCGGCTGCAAATCCGCCAGGGGGCGCTGGAAGTGGCGGAGGCGGCCTGGGCGCGGGTGGAGCAGGTGGCACCAGACGCGCTGGAGACGCACCTGCTGCGCGCGGAGGTGTTGCGGGCGCAAGGGCGGCGGGAAGAGGCCCTGCATGCGCTGGAGCGGCTCCTGGCGCGCTTCCCGGGCAACGTGGCGCTGTCCTTCCAACTGGCCGCGCAGCAGTTGGACGCGGGGCTGACGCGGCGGGCGAAGGGCACGCTCCAGGCGCTGGCGCCGTTCATCACCGACTACGCCCAGCGCGCGCGGCTGCTGGCCATGGAGGCGGCGTGCCTGGAGCGCGAGGGTCTGCTCTCCCACGCGCTGGAGCGGCGGCAGACGGCGGCGCGGCTGGCGCCCGGAGCGGATGCGTTCTTCGCGGTGGCTCGGACCCAGGAGGCGCTGCGGCGCTACGACGCGGCGGCGCGTTCGGTCCACGAGGGCATGCGGCACCTTCCCGCGGGCGCACGGGCCGAGGCACGGGCCTGGGTGGCGCGGCTGGAGGGCGCGGAGCGCGAGCAGGTGGAAGCGCGGCGTAAGGCGCTGTCGGACGACCCGCGCGCGGCGGAGTTGGAGTCCCTGCTGCGCGGTCCGGACGTGGATGGCGAGGCGCGGGACGCGCGGTAGCGCCCGGGCCTCGCCCCGGTTCATTCATGCGTGCGCGTGGGCCTCCTCGCGCGGAAGCGTGGGCCCGCCGGTGGCGGCCTGGCGCTGCTGCTCCTTCTCGATGAACGAGGCCACCAGGGGCCACTCCAGGGTGGCGAAGTCCTGGAAGCGCAATTCGAGCGTCTCCTCGTGGGAGCCCGCGCGGAAGAGCAGCCGTTCGGCCAGGCTGAGGGACTCATCGACGGCGACGGGCAGCCCGTAGAGCTCACCAAAGGGGGGCTCGGCGCCCACCTCGCAGTCGGGGAAATGGCCAGAGAATTCCTGCTCGGTCGCGAGGCGGACGTGCCGGGCGCCCAACATGTGACGGACCTGGTCCAGGTCGACGGTGCCCGCCGCGGGGATGACGACAATCCAGGGCTGCCGGTCCGCCATCACGATGACGGACTTGGCCACGCGCCAGCCGGAGACGTGCAGTGACTCGGCGACTTCTTGAGCGCTGACGGCACGCGGGTGCCAGTACCGCTCGAAACGCACCCCGTTGCGTCGCAGATAGTGCTGTATCGCTTCGGGAATCATGGGGAATCTCACCTCCTCTGAGTAGAAGGTGATGCCCGCCAGCGCGTCCGACCACGGGTACCTGTCATACTCGTGCCCACAGCCGTCCAAGCAGCGCCTGTACGCCCGCCCGTAGGGCGTCCGGGCGTCCGGCGATGGTGGGGCCATGAACTGGCTGCTGCGACTCATGGCGCTCTGCGGCCCCCTCCTGGGCGTGCTTGCCTGCGGAACTGCGTCCCCCGCGATGCGCGGATGGGTGGATGCGGAGTGGCAGGCGGGCGCCGGCGGATGCCGTGAATCCAGCGAGCAGCGCTGCATCGTCCTGGCCTGCGACGAAGGTGTCTGCGGCCTCTTTCGGTGTGAGGACGTGGCAGACGACGCGGTGGCTCATGCGCACACCGCGGGGACGGTCGAGAATGCAACCGGCCGCCCCGCCTTTCGTGGGCCGGGCACCTATCGGAACTGGTGGCAACGCCGTACGGGGATTCGAGGTGATGCACACCCTCTCACGACCGCACCGCTGCCGCGCCGCGCGCCCGTTTTCATCCCCGCGATTCCCCGAGCGCACGGAAAGCTCATCAAGCATCACCTTTTCCCGCAGGAGCCTCGGCTCGCGGCCTGGTTCCGTGCAGCGGGCATCGACATCCATCAGTTCACCATGGTCGTCCCCGAGCACGTCCACTGGAAGATTCACAGCGGAAAGGGGATGGGGCCAGGTGGCGCGTGGAACAACGCGTGGCGGCAGTTCGTGATTGCCAATCCCCGGCCCCCGTCGAGAGACGTCATCATGCGGCACGCCATCGAACTCGCCTTTCGATTCGAGCTGTCGGGCCCGGTCGTGCCCTACAACGTGCCCGTCACTCCAGGAATGAGCGGGCCCCGGATAGAAGCCCTATGAAGGTGAGCCCGGTGGGAAGGAGCGTGGGGACGTGAGGTTCTATCGAGTCGAAGGGGATGCGACGTCCCGCTTCACGGGCGACCTGAGCCGAGCCGCTCACAAGTGGGGCCTCCCGGGCGTGGAGCCTTGCGCCGCGTGCGGAGTGGGGGGCGGTTGGGCTGGCGTGCAGTATCCGTGCGTCGACCTGTCGGGCTTTTCCACGGCCGAGCTGAAACCGTTTTCCGACCCCTGGCCCGTTCCCTTCGAGGTGTTCGCCCGGCTGCGTGAGCGCATCAAGCCCCTGGCCCCCGAAGGTGCTGTCCTGGAGCCTGGAACCCGGCTCGGACCGCTGACAGGCACGGCGACGGGGACATTCGGGCGGATGACACTTCAGGACTGGACGCTCGTCGTTCGCAACGAAGCGCTGGTCGCGATGCATGACGCCGGACTCCGAGGACTCACCGGGTGCCGTCTCGATGTGACCTTCCGAGGACGGAATCCTCCGGTGCTTCGTGAGTTGCAGCTCGCGCTACATGGCCGGATTCATCCCGACTGCTTCGCACAGCCCCGAGCCTCCATCTGCTCGAGGTGTGGAAGCGAAGGCAGCGAGCGCCTTCCGGACACGTACTGGCTCGCCCTTGAGACGCTGCCCACCCACGTGGACCTGTTCCGCCTGAGGGATTACCCCACGCTCGTCATCGCCACCGAACGCGTCGTGGACGTGGCGGAGCAACTGGAGCTGGAGGGCGTCACCTTCCAGCCCGTGGACGCGCGCTGAGCCAGACGCTCAGCGCTGGAAGTCGTAGACGCTTCCCAGGTTCAGAATCCGGGTCAGCTCGTCCAGCGCCGTCATGGTCTCCCGCGCCAGTTGCGGGTCCTGCAAGTCCTTGGGCCGCAGCACCTCGCGGTAGTGCCGCCGCACCCAGCCGGCCAGCGAGTCATGCAGCGCGGGCGTGTAGAAGACGTCCGCCTTGATGGCGCCGCGCTCTTCATCCGTCAGCCACACCCGCTGACGCAGGCAGGCCGGCCCGCCGCCGTTGTTCATCGACTGGCGCACGTCCAGGTAGTGCACGGCCTTCACCGGCGTGTCCTCGGCCACCACGCGCTCCAGGAACTGCCGCGCCGCGGGCGTCTCCCGGCTCTCCACCGGCGCCACAATCGCCATGGCGCCATCCGGCAGCGTCAGCACCTGCGAGTTGAACGGGTACGCCTTCACCGCGTCCTTCGCCGGCAGCTCCGCCTTCGTGGCCACCACCGCGCGGAAGTCCTGGCCCAGCTTCTCCCGCAGCACCGCGAGCAGCCCCGCGTGGTCCACGAAGGCCAGCTCATGCAGCATCAGGAACCGCTCGTTGCCCACCGCCAGCACGTCCGTGTGGAAGGCCCCCGCGTCGATGCCCTCCGGGTGCTGCTGCGGAAAGAGCACCGACTTCGCGTCCAACTGGTGCAGCCGCGCCAGCGCCTGGCTGGCCTCCAGCGTCTGACGCGCGGGGAAGCGGCCAGGCCCCTGCACGTCCTGCCACGCGCTGCGGCCCCAGGCCAGCAGGTGGACGCCCGCGTGCCCGGGTGTGGACAGCCGCGTGTGGTTGGCCGCGCCCTCGTCCGCGAAGTGCCCGCTGCCCGGCAGCGGCGCGTGCACCGCGAAGTACTTCTCGTTGGAGAAGATGGCGCGCAGCACCGCGTGCGTCGTCTCCGCCTCGATGGCGCGGTGGTACATCTGCGACAGGTTGGCCGGCGTCAGGTGCACCCGGCCGTCCGCCGTGTCCGCGCTGGGCGCCACCGTGGCCGCGTTGGCCGTCCACATGGAGGACGCGCTGGACGTCAGGCGCAGCAGGTGCTCGGCCTCCCGAGCCGCCCGGGTGATGACCTCCTCGTCGGAGCCCGCGAAGCCCAGCGCCCTCAGCGCGTGCAGGGACGGGCGCGGCTGGGGCGGCAGCACCGCCTGTCCCACCCCCAATCCCGACACGAAGCGCATCTTCTCCAGCCCCTGGAGGGCCGCGTCCCGGGGGTGGCTGGGCTCACCGACATGGCTCTGCGACGCCAGGTTGCCGGGCGAGAGGCCGCCGTAATTGTGGGTGGGCCCAACGAGCCCGTCGAAGTTGTATTCGCGCATGGGATATTGAACGCCTCGTGGAGCGTCCACCCTTAGCAAAGCGCCTCAAGCGTTTCCTCCGCTACGTGCTCATCCGTGGCGTCATGTTGCTCCTTCAACCTCTGCCGCTGGGCGTCGCCCGGGGCCTGGGCGCGCGCCTGGGCGCCCTGGCCTACACCCTGGCCGGAGGGGAGCGACGCAAGGCCCTCAAGTCCCTTTCCGTGGCCTTCCCGGAAAAGCCCGAGGCGGAGCGGCAGGCCCTGGCCCGCGACGCCTTCCGTCACCTGGGCGCCGCCGCGTTGGAGGTGGCCTGTACCGGTGCCCTGGATGAGGCCCTGGAGCGCCTGGTCGCCTGGCCAGACGCCGACCGGCAGGTGCTGGAGACGGCCCTGGCCCGGGGGCGCGGCGTCGTCTTCGTGTCCGGGCACGTGGGGAACTGGGAGCTGCTCGCCCGCCGCGTGGCGCGCGCCGGCTACCCCAGCCAGAGCATCGCGAAGGAGACCACCGACCCCCGGCTGACGGAGCTGGTGGGCCAGTTCCGGGCCCGTGGCGGGGTGCGGAGCATCTGGCGCGGCCAGGAAGGCGCGGCCCGGGCCATGCTGCGCGCCCTGCGCAACGGCGAAATCCTGGGCATCCTCATCGACCAGGACACGAAGGTGCAGTCCCTCTTCGTGCCCTTCTTCGGCCAACTGGCCGCCACCCCGCGCGCCGCCGCCGACCTGGCCATCCGCACCGGCGCGGCGGTGGTGACGGGCTTCTGCCACCGCGATGGGACGGGCTACCGCCTGTCCATGGAGGAAGTGCCAGTGCCCCAGGACGCGGACCGCGAGGCGGCCGCCCTGGCCCTCACCGCCGCCCTGTCCAGTCGAATCGAGGCCGCCATCCGCCGGACGCCGGAGCAGTGGGTGTGGATGCATCAGCGCTGGAAGACGCGTCCACCGGTGAGCGGGGATGTCCCACTTCCGGAGGCGGCGCCCGCATCCGCCGGATGATAAGGAAGCCCCGTGCCCCGTCTGCTCGCCGTCAGCCTCTTCGCCTGGGTGTTCGCCTCCGGATGCAAGCCGGGGACGGGCGAGGGAGCGTCCAGCGCCCAGCCTCCCCCGGAGGTGGTGCTGCACGGCGCGCGGCTGGAGTCCTTCGCGGGCGACCGGCTCATCCGCTCCGGCACGGCCCGGCAGGTGTCCTACCAGCGCACCACCGGCGAGGTGTGGGCCACCGACGCCACCCTCCGGATTCCGCCGGGTTCCGCGCCCCAGGGCGCGCCTCCCGGGACGGAGGGGGGCGTGGAGGTGAGCGCCCCGAATATGGAGGGGAGCCTCGCGTCCAAGCAGGTGGTGGCCTCGGGCGGTGTCATCATCCGCACCGGGAAGGGCATGGAAGCCCGGACTCCAAGGTTGACGTACGACGCCACCACGGAGCGGGCGCATGGAAACGAGGGCGTGACGGTGAAGGGACCTGACTACCGGCTGAGGGCGGACCGCTTCGAGCTGTTCTTCCCGGACGAGACGTTCAACTTCGCGGGCTCGGTGGAGACCGTGGTGGGAGCGCCAGAGTGATTGAGTTCCTCGTGATGGCCTTCTTCGTCGCGCAGCCCGCGCCCGCGGTCGCTGCCACGCCCTCAGCGGGCACGCCTCCCGCCGCGGTGGCTCGGCGCCCGCCTCTGGAACGGGCTCCCGCGCCCCGGGCGCGCTGGGCGGCAAGGAGCTGACGGAGCCGGTCCAAATCAAGGGCGACAACGTCACCTTCCAGAAGTCCCAGGCCACCCTCACCGGCAACGTGAAGGTGAAGCACCGCACCATGGACCTGAAGTGTGACCGGATGACGGCCAACTACACCCCTCAGCGCGAAGTCACGCGCGTGGTGTGCACCGGCGGCGTGGAGGCCGTGGACGGGGACCGCATGGCCCGCGGCGAGCGCGCCGAGTACGACGTGCCCAGCGGCGTGCTGGTGGTGACGGGCTCGCCCGAGGCGCGCCAGGGCACCACGCACATGCGCGGGACGAAGGTCCGGCTGACGCTGGGCAACGAGCGGCTGGAGGTGGAGAACGCCGTCATCGTCTTCGAATCGCTGCCCTCCAACCCCACGCCGGCCAAGCGCAAGGGCCGGCAGTCCGCGCCCCGCACGGCTCCGTCGGCCCAGGGAGGCACGACGCGATGAGCGCGAAGCTGTTCGCGGAAGGGCTGGAGAAGACGTTCCGTGGCCGCAAGGTGGTGAACGGCGTGTCCTTCAGCGTGGCCCCCGGGGAAGTGGTGGGCCTGCTGGGCCCCAACGGCGCGGGGAAGACGACCAGCTTCAACATGGTGGTGGGACTGGTGTCTCCGGACAAGGGACGCGTGCGCATTGGCGACGAGGACCTCACGCACCTGCCCATGCACCGCCGCGCCCGCCGGGGCGTGGGCTACCTGCCCCAGGAAGCCTCCGTCTTCCGCAAGCTCACGGTGCGCGACAACTTCCTGGCCGTGATGGAGCTCCAGAAGGACCTGGACGCCAAGACACGCGCCCAGCGCGCCGACACGCTCATGGAGGAGTTCGGCCTGACGCACGTCTCGGAGTCCCTGGGCGAGACGCTGTCGGGCGGCGAGCGCCGGCGCGCGGAAATCGCGCGCAGCCTCATCCCCCAGCCCCGCTTCATCCTCTTCGACGAGCCCTTCGCTGGCGTGGACCCCATCAACGTGGGCGACCTCCAGCGCCAGATCTTCCTCCTCCGGGAGCGCGGACTGGGCGTCCTCATCACCGACCACAACGTCCAGGACACCCTGGGCATCTGTGATCGTGCGTACATCATCGCACAGGGGCAGATCCTCGAAGAGGGCACCCCGGCGGAGATCGCCGCGTCTCCCAAGGCCCGCGCCGTCTACCTGGGGGAACGGTTTCGCCTCCAACAAGCGCTCTAAGCACGGCTGGCCACCTGTCAGAGGCGTGCTTAAGATGGGTTGGCCCCGCTTTTGCGTCGACCTGTCAACGCGCATGTGACACCCTGAGTGGTCCCAAGCTCTTGGATTCCTTGTGGAATTCTGAGCATGCAAGCAAGGGACCCTCGTTTCGGGGCTAGACGAAGTCAGGGCTCCTTGTTACGTTGGCACGGTCTTTGATTGTGGTCCTCTGACCAGAGGGACCGAATCAACCCGGGAGACCCCGTCTCATGGCGATGGAACTGAAACAAAGCCTGAAGCTTGCCCAGCAGCTGGTGATGACGCCGCAGCTGCAGCAGGCCATCAAGCTCCTCCAATTGTCCCGCATGGAGCTGCTCGAGCAGGTCCGCGAGGAGATGGAGCAGAACCCGCTGCTGGAGCAACCAGACGAGCAAGCGCCGGGAGATGTGGGAGACAAGGAACCCGGGGAAGCCTCCCTCGAAGCGGACAACATGGAGATGCCGCGGGACGGGGATATGCCCGCGGCCACCAGCGACACCGCCACCGAGTTCAAGGCGGACGGGGAGGGCCCTCCGGAAATCGACTGGGAGCAGTACCTCAACAGCTACCAGTTCAATGAGCCCACCACGGCCTCCAACAAGGGCAACGTGGCCACGGACGACATGCCGTCGTTCGAGGCCAACCTCGTCAAGAAGGAGGACCTGGTCGACCACATCCAGGAGCAGCTCGGCACGCTGCGCCTGAATGACGCCGAGCGCCGCATCGCCATGCTCATCCTGGGCAACCTGGATGACGACGGCTACCTCAAGCTGCCGGAAGTGGACGGAGATCCGCTCATCCGCCTGGCCAACGAGGCGGACGTGCCCATGCACGTCGCGGAGCGCACGCTGCGGCGCATCCAGATGCTGGAGCCGCGCGGCTGCGGCGCTCGTGACTTGCAGGAGTGCCTGCTCATCCAGCTCCAGGGGATGAAGGAGCCGCACGCGCCGCTGTTGGGCCTCATCATCAAGCGGCACATGAAGTACCTGGAGAGCAAGAACCTGCCCGCCATCGCCAAGGACCTGAAGGTCACCTTGGAAGAGGTGGTGGATGCGGTGCGGTTGCTTCCGAAGCTGGACCCGAAGCCGGGCCGCAACTTCAGCGGGGATGACGCGCAGTACATCTCCCCCGACGTGTTCGTCTACAAGATGGGGGACGAGTACACGGTGGTGCTCAACGATGACGGCCTGTCCAAGCTGCGCATCTCCGGCACCTACCGGAACGCGCTGAAGACGGGCGCGGTGGGCCCCGGCCAGACGAAGGACTTCATCCAGGACAAGCTGCGCAGCGCCATGTGGCTCATCCGCTCCATCCACCAGCGACAGCGGACCATCTACAAAGTCACGGAAAGCATCGTGAAGTTCCAGCGGGACTTCCTGGACAAGGGCATTGCCCACCTCAAGCCGCTCATCCTCCGGGACGTGGCCGAGGACATCGGCATGCACGAGTCCACCGTGAGCCGCGTCACCACCAGCAAGTACGTGCACACGCCGCAGGGCATCTTCGAGCTGAAGTACTTCTTCAACTCGTCCATCGCCCGCGTCTCCGGTGAGGACACCGCGAGCGAGGCGGTGAAGCACCACATCAAGCAGCTGGTGTCGCAGGAAGACGCCCGCAATCCGTACTCGGACCAGAAAATCGTGGAGCTGCTGCGCTCGCAGGGCACCGAGATTGCCCGCCGCACGGTGGCCAAGTACCGCGAGGTGCTGGGCATCCTCCCCAGCAGCAAGCGCAAGCGGTACTACTGAGCCCGGGCCTTCTCGGGCGCGCCTTGCTCCAGGCGCGACCGGGTGGGCAGAGTGGCGCCGCGATGAGCGCCACCGTCCCTCCCGATGCCCGCACGCCTCGGCGTGAGTGCGTGCCCCTGGTCGTTCCCCCCGTCACGCTCGAAGGGCGGGACGTCCGCCTGGAGCCGCTGCGCCCCGAGCACGCGCCGGCCCTGGCCGCGCTGTGCGAGGACGTCCTCTTCACCTGGTTCTCGCGGGTGATGCGGACGGAGGCGGACGTGGCGGCCTTCATCGACAGCGCCTGCCAGGCGGCCGAGCGAGGAAGCGAGCGCCCCTTCGTCATCATCGAGCGGGCCACGGGCGCGCCGGTGGGCAGCACGCGCTTCCTCGACATCCAGCGAGAGCACCGCACGCTGGAGATTGGCTACACGTGGCTGGGCCGCCGCGTCTGGCGCACGCGCATCAACACCGAGTGCAAGTACCTGCTGCTGCGCCACGCCTTCGAGTCACTGGGCGTCATGCGCGTGCAGCTCAAGACGGACGTGAACAACGCCCGCTCCCGCGCGGCCATCGAGCGGTTGGGTGCTCGCTTCGAGGGCGTGCTGCGCAACCACATGCTGGTGCGCGGCGGTGTGGTGCGTGACAGCGCGTACTACAGCGTCATCGACACGGAGTGGCCGGAAGTGAAGCTTCGGCTGGAAGGGCTGCTCGCCGACGGCGGGGCGCGGGTATAGGGTGCGGCGCCGCATGAACCCCATTCTTCGTCGCAACCTTCTTCGCCTCCCGGCGGGGGCCTTTGTCGCTGTGGGCCTGTTGTCGGGTTGTGGCAGCAGCCTCACCTCGGAGTCCGTCGACCTGGCGGGGCTCGCCGACCGGACGTTGACGCTGGCCCAGTCGGACGTGGACATCTTCGAAGGCGTGGAGGAGGCCGGCTCCCACCGCGTCACCGTCACCTTCTCGCCCGCGGCCGAGGAGGACCGGTGCACCGAGCTGAACGAAGGCGCCACGGCCACCTTCAACGGCCAGCCGATGACGCTGGACCGGGGCGGGGTGGACGGCACCGCGGGCCGCGACGTGTGCGTGCCCACGCGGGCCTACTACGACTTCGACCCCAACGTCTGGGTGCAGCAGCCCACGGAGAGCGCCCGCATCGTCCTCCAGGACGGCTCGCACACCATCACCCTGGTGCTGAAGGACGGAAAGGCCAAGCGCCTCTTCTCCTTCCAGGGCCCCGGCGCCGAGGATCGGCTCACGCGTGGCCAGGAGTATTCGTTCCGGTGGATGCCCGAGGGCGAAATCCCAGGCCCCATCGCCGCCACCCTGCTGCGCGAGGGCGGGAGCGCCACGGCCACCATCCCCACGGAGCAGGAGGAGGCCGTCGTCAGCTTCACCCTCCTGCAGACCACGCCGGTCGCCGCCCACCTGCTCACGCTGAGCGCGACCGCGCCCGGCGAGGTGCTGGAGTGCACGGGCGTGGCCACCTGTGAGGCGACGCTGTTCCACTCCGAGGAGCGGGTCGTCAACGTGCAGTAGGCGGCCGGTGAGCGGGCGGGGGAGCGGGCCCGGACCTTCCCGGGCTCGATTGCCGCTGTGGCCCGCCACCCCCACCGTGCCTGGGTACTTCCTTCTTGAGAGGACCCAGACATGGCTCAGAAGAACCCCGACCCGCGCGACGCCGGCCCCAAGCCGCCGTTCCCCAAGCAGTCGCAGCCCCACCCGGGCCACGAGGGGCGCATGTCCCCGGAGCCCGACTACGGCGAGCAGTCCTACAAGGGGCTGGGCCGGCTGGAGGGCCGGGTGGCGCTCGTCACTGGCGGCGACAGCGGCATTGGCCGCGCGGTGTGCCTGGCCTTCGCGCGCGAGGGCGCGGACATCGCGGTGTCCTTCCTCAGCGAAGGGGATGACGCCCAGCACGTGAAGCGCGTGGTGGAGGACGCGGGGCGCAAGGCCCTGCTGCTGCCCGGCGACCTGACCGTGGAGGCCCACTGCCGCAAGCTGGTGGAGGACACGGTGAGGCGCTTCGGGCGCATCGACATCCTCGTGAACAACGCCGCCTACCAGGGCGAGGCCGTGGAGCGCTTCGAGGACTTCGACCCCGAGCGCCTGGAGCGCACCTTCCGCACCAACATCCTCGCGATGTTCCACCTGGTGCGTTACGCGCTGCCGCACATGAAGGAGGGGAGCACCATCATCAACACCACCTCCATCCAGGCGTACGAGCCGTCGCCGCCCATCCTGGACTACGCCGTCACCAAGGGCGCCATCGCCAACTTCACCAAGGGCCTGGGGCAGGAGCTCATCAAGCGCGGCATCCGCGTCAACGCCGTGGCGCCGGGCCCGGTGTGGACGCCGCTCATCCCCCAGTCCTTCGACGCGGAGAAGACGTCCACGTTCGGCAAGGACTCGCCCATGGGCCGCCCCGCGCAGCCCGCGGAGCTGGCGCCGTCCTACGTCTTCCTCGCGTCGGACGAGTCCCGCTACGTCAACGCGGAGGTGCTGGGCGTCACGGGCGGGCGGCTGCTCGCGTGAGCTGACGCGGCGCGTGACTGCGCCGGAAGCGGCGCTGGCATGGCTCCAAACCCGGGGTCATGCCAGTGACGCATGGTGCAGGCGGGATGTCCTCCCTCGGACGGGTGGTGTGTCCGGGAACAGGCAACCTGTGGGGGCGGGTTGCTTTCCAGGGCTGGGAAAGTTTCAGATCCGTCACGGAGCTCACCTCTCACCCTAGGAGGCAGCCACGCATGCAGTTCAACATCACCTTCCGTCAGTTCGGAGCGTCCGATTCCCTCAAGGAGTACGCACGCGAGAAGGTCGAAAGGGTGAACCGGTTGCTGGACCGAGCCGGCGAGGCCCATGTGGTCCTGTCGTTGGAGCGACACCTCCATCACGCGGACATCACCATCCACTCCGGCGCGTGGGTCCTGCGGGGCCGCGACAAGAGCGATGACATGTACGCGTCCATCGACCTGGCGATGGACAAAATCGAGCGCCAGCTGCGGCGCTACCGTGACAAGCTGAAGACGCACCACGGCCGTGAGCGCGTCCACCACCGGCAGGACCTGGTGGAGCAGCTGCGGGTCCGCCACGCCGTGTTCGAGCTCCCGGACGCGGACGAGCTGACGTCGCTCGCCGAGGCCTCCACGAGCGAGGCCGCGCCCAAGCCCGCCGTCGTCGTGCCCGCGCAGCCCGCCGCCGCGGCGCAGGCCGCCCGCGAGGTGCGCGCCACCCACCTGACCGTCAAGCCGCTCACGGTGGATGATGCGGTGATGCAGATGAACCTGATGAACAACGACTTCTACGTGTTCCACAACGTGGAGTCGGAGTCGCTGTGCATCGTCTACCGGCGCAAGGATGGCCAGTACGGCCTCATCGAGCCGCATGCCCCGGCGGTCGCCGCCACGGGGACCTGAGGCGTTGCCCTGACCCGCTCGCCGTCATCTGCATGGACGGGTGGCGGCGTGTGACAGGGGAAGGCCAGCCGCGTACCGGGCCCGTCACGTGGCGGGCCCTCGCGGCGGCAGGAGGTGCCGGGAGGCGCGCCCGCCCGGCGCACCTCGCGGGTAGGACGGTGGTTGATGCGCGGCCGCGTCATCCGGCGGCGTGCTCCCATCGGACGTGACGGCGGCGCCGCCAGGCGGGCCGCGTCCCGGAATCCCGTTTCCGCGCGGTGGGGGAGGCGCCGGCCTGGGCCCTGGCGTCATGCCCCGTCGTAGATGCCTGTCGACAGAAGCGGACGCTTCATGGGAAGTCCCTGCGTGCTCGGGGTGAGGCTCACCCGGGGCGCGCGGGCGGGTGGAAATCAATATCGCCCTGGGGGACGCTTCCCCCACCGCGTCATGATGCGCAGTGAGTGCGGCACGGGCGCATCCCGACAGGCCACCCTTGCACTAATGAGGGGTGAGGAGTAATTGCCGCCAACCAGGAGCGCCAGCGCGGGAGCGTCAGTGAGAATCGCCGAGTTCCTCAGCCCCCAAGCCGTCATCGCCGACATGCAGTCGCGGACGAAGCCCGAGGTGTTGCGTGAGTTGAGCGCCACGCTGGTGCGCGCCCATCCGCAGCTCTCCGCGGACCGGCTGGTGGAGGTGTTGCGCGAGCGCGAGAAGCTGGGCAGCACCGGCATCGGCGAGGGCGTGGCCATCCCCCACGGCAAGCTGCCGGGCATGTCGCAGCTCCAGGCCGCCTTCGGCGTGTCCCGCGCGGGCGTGGACTTCGAGGCCATTGACGGCAAGCCCACCCAGCTCTTCTTCGCCCTGGTGGCGCCGGAGAACAGCGCGGGCGTCCACCTCAAGGCCCTGGCCCGCATCTCCCGCCTCTTCAAGAATCCGCGTTTCCGGGCCGCCATCCTCGAGGCGCCCACGGCCGCGGACATCCACGCCCTCATCGTCCAGGAAGACGCGCGGCCTTGAGCAGGCGGGCGTTCCGGGGGGAACATCCACATCATGGACGTCGTCCTGAGACCCATCAGCGACCGCTTCTTCCACGAACACCTGCTGCCCTTCTTCCGGCGGGCCATGGGGGATGCCTCCGGCGCGCTGGAAGTGCTGCAGGAGCAGTTGGGAGACGGCCAGGCGCGCATGCTCTGCGAGCGGATGCTCTCCACGGCGCTGCCCGGCGGCGTGGGCTCCGTGGACGCGGACCCCTGGGCGGACCTGGTGGACCGGCTCGTCTTCCTCCCCTGGACGGAAGGACCCTCGGGCTGGGAGGTCGGTGAGGCCGACGCGGGCTACGCGGACGGTTGGGACGAGGCCCTGCACCTGGCGTTGATGGTGGAGGAGGCGGACTACCCCTACTGGGACGCGCGGACCTCGCGAGACGTCCGGGACCGCTTCCGCTTCCGGCCGCGCGAGGACGTGGGCCTGGCCTCGCTGCTGGCCGGCCAGTGGGAGCCCTTCCCGGAGTTTCCCCCGGACCAGGTGTTCGCCACCCAGGGCCGCGGTGAGTACTCCCCCGGGACGCGCTACGCCTTCGCGGACTGGGCCTGGCGTCCGGCGCGGAAGGTGGCGCACTGGCAGGTGAACCTGCCGCGCAAGCTGGAGCGGCTCCTGGCGCGCGAGCAGGAGCGGATGAAGCTGCCGTCCCTGCCGGAGAAGGACGAGGTGCTGGCGTACTGGCTGGGCAAGCAGCCACAGCCGCCGCCGCTCACGGTGGCCTTCTCCGGACTGGGGCCCCGCGCGGCCAACTGGATTCGCGAGCTGGGCGCGCTCACCGCGCACCTGCGCGGCGCGGCGCTGGCGAAGCAGGGCCTGGCGGCGCTGGTGACGAAGGGCTCCGGGGTGCGAATCTAGCTCTTGGGCGCGGCGGGCCCGGGGCTCTCCAGCAGCAGGGTGACGGGCCCGTCGTTGACGAGCGCCACCTTCATGTCCGCGGCGAAGATGCCGGTGCCCACCCGCAGGCCGCGCTGCCGGAGCAGCTCACAGGCGCGCTCGTACAGGGCCTTGGCGCCCACCGGCTCCATGGCGTCGATGAAGCTGGGCCGGCGGCCCTTGCGCGCGTCGCCGTAGAGGGTGAACTGGCTGACGACGATGAGCTGCCGGGACGTGTCCTCCAGCGACAGGTTCATCTTCCCCGCGGCGTCCTCGAAGATGCGCAGCGTGGCCAGCTTCTCCACCATCCACGCCACGTCCGCCTCCGTGTCGCCCTTGCCCACGCCCAGCAGCACGAGCAGGCCCGGGCCGATGTCGCTCACGCGCTGGCCCTCCACCGTCACCGACGCCTCCAGCACGCGCTGCACCACCGCTCTCATTGAAGTCACCTCGTGGACAGGCGTGTTTCACCAGGGGCCCGTGTCACTCACGCCGTTACAGTTGGAATGTCAGGTTTCTGCCTGCTGGTAGAGCGAGCGCCCAGACGTGGACTCACGCCGTCTCTCACCCTTGCTCGTTTTTCGCCCCGTTCCGCATAATGGCACCTGACTTCCCCGGAGAGAGTGTGCAGGTCCATCGAGCCAGCTCCATCTTGGCCGCATCGGCCATTATTTTCCTGTCGCTTTCTCACGCCGCGCACGCCGCGCCCGCCGTCTCCGCGGAGAAACGCGCGGACCGCGAGGCGCTGAAGGGCGCGCTCTTGGAGGTGCTCCAGCGCGCGCCGCTGAAGGCCAGCCGCATGGGCGTGCTCATGCAGAGCCTGGACGACGGCGCGGTGGTGTTCAGCCACAACGCCGACGAGCTGCTCAACCCCGCCTCCAACGTGAAGCTGGTGACGTCCGCCGCGGCGCTGGCGTCGCTGGGGCCCGAGTTCCGCTACGACACCGAGTTCCTGGTGGAGCCGGAGCTGGGCGCGGACGGCAAGGTGAAGACGCTCTACGTGCGCGGCAAGGGCGACCCGTCCATGACGACGGAGCGCCTGTGGGGCATCGTCGCGGAGCTGTGGCACGCGGGCGTGCGCGAGGTGGGCGAAATCGTGGTGGACGACTCCTGGTTCGACGCCGAGCGCACCCCGCCCGGCTATGACCAGGAGGACACGGACCGGGCCTACATGGCGCCCACCGGCGCGGTGAGCCTCAACTGGAACGCGGTGGCCATCTACCTGCGGCCCGGCAGCGCGCCGGGCGCCAAGGGCGTGGTGGAGATGGAGCCGCCCAGCGACTACTTCGTGGTGGAGAACCAGCTCACCACCGGGCCGCGGCGCGCGCGCCGGGTGTTCGTCAAGTCGGACGCCGCGGGCCTCCAGCAGAAGATTGTCGTGCGCGGCCAGCTCCCGGGGGAGCGCGGCGGCGCCGTCAGCGTCTGGAAGAAGATCGACAACCCGCCCATGTACTTCGGCCAGTCGCTCAAGCAGATGCTGGCGACGCGCGGCGTGAAGATGAAGGGCAAGGTGAAGCTGGGCAAGACGTCCACCAAGGCCCGCATGCTGCACGTGTCGCAGTCGGACACGTTCGACGTGCTCCTCAAGCGCCTCAACAAGCTGTCCAGCAACTTCGTCGCCGAGCAGCTCCTCAAGACGATGGGCGCCGAGCTGCGGGGCGCGCCGGGCTCCTTCGCCAAGGGCGTGGACGTGGTGGAGCAGTTCCTGGAGCGCGACGTGGGCATCCCCCGCGGCACCTACGTGATGAAGAACGGCAGCGGGCTCAACGACGCCAACCGCTTCTCCGCCACGCAGCTCAACCGGCTGCTGCGGCACATGGTGCAGCGCTTCCCCTTCGCGCCGGAGTACCTGTCATCCGTGCCCATCGCCGGCAAGGACGGCACGCTGAAGTACCGCTTCGAGGGCAGCGACGCGGTGGGCCGGCTGCGCGCCAAGACGGGCACGCTGGAGAGCGTGTCCGCGCTGAGCGGCTACGTGACGAGCGCGGGCGGAGAGCGCTTCACCTTCTCCATCATGGCCAACGACTTCGCGGGCCGCGCGGGCCCCATCGTCGCGGGCCTGGACGCGCTGGGCGCGGCGGTGGCCGCCACCGGCTCCAGCCTGGGGCCGTC
>JBKGHI010000196.1:0-16948 GCA_046520405.1 Myxococcus sp. 1LA | reverse complement strand
GTCCTCCGGGCGGCGTGCGGGCTCCTTCGCCAGGCAGCGCAGGACGACCTCCTCCACCGCGGGCGGCACGGGCGCGAAGTCGGACGGGGGCGGCGGGCGCAGCGACAGGTGGGCCTGGAGCACGTCCGGCGTGGCGCCGAAGAAGGGCGGCCTGCCGGTGAGCATCTCGTAGAGGAGGACGCCCAGCGCGTACACGTCCGTGCGCGTGGAGATGTCCGCGTTGCCCGCACACTGCTCGGGGGCCATGTACTCCGCGGTGCCGGCGAAGCCAGACGCGTCGCTGGGCGTGGAGGCGTCGCTGGGCAGGGCGGGGCTTTCGGTGGTAGCGCCCCGCACCAGGCCGAAGTCGAAGACGCGCACGCGGCCCGTCGACTCGTCCAGGAAGATGTGTTCGGGCTTGAGGTCGCAGTGAGCGAGCCCGTGCGCGTGCACCTGGGCCACCGTGTCCACCACGGCCAGCGCGCGCGGGGCCAGCTCCTCGGAAGGCAGGGGACCCGCGGCGCGGGCCAGCCGGTCCGCCAGCGTGGGCAGCGGCACGTACTCCATGGCCAGGAAGCGCGCGCCACCCGTCAGGGCGCCCGTCTCATAGAGCCTGGGCACCGTGGGCGGTCCGAGCACGCGCAGGGCCTCCGCCTCGCGGGCGAGCTGGGCGCGCCCCAACCAGCTGCTCCCGCGCGCCACCTTGATGGCCACGCGCTGACCATCCGTCTCGCGCAGGGCGCCCAGCAGCACGCCGAAGCCTCCGCGCGCGAAGACGCCGTCCACCTGGTAGCCCGGCACCGCGGGCACAGGGGACGGCGAGGGCGTTTCTCCCTGTGGAGGCGGTCCTGGCGGGCACGGCGCATGAGAGCCTTCCCAGCGCCGTCCGCATGTCTGGCATCGCGGCACGGACGGGACTCTACGTCAGGTGTCCGCCGGTTTCAGGACCCCCCGGGTCGTCTACGTACCATCCCGGGGGTCCTGGGGTTCCCACCACCGCGCTCAGCGGTCCGGGACTTCCACCGCGCGCAGCAGCGTGGAGTCCGAACCCGGCATGCGCACGCGCAGCAGCAGCGCCGAGCCGGGCTTCGCGGACGTCAGCACCTGGGCGGCGTCCGCGACGCTGGAGATTTTCTGGTCGCCCACCTGGACCAGCACCATGCCGGGCACCAGGCCTCCGCGCTCGGCGGGGCTGCCGGGCTCCACGGCCACCACCTGGGCGCCGCCCTCCCGCGTCTCCGACAACTGAACCCCCAGCCGCCTCGGCGCGGACGCGGAGGCGTTGCGAGGAAGCACCTCCTCCTCGCCATTCAGGGCCGGGCGCGTGCCCAGGGTGACGTCCACCGTCTGCGCCTTGCCACCGCGCAGCAGCTCCACCTTCACGCGGCTGTCGGGCTGGAGCAGGGCCACGGCGCGCGTCAGCCCGCCCGCGGACTCCACCGGCTTGCCATTCACGGACGTGATGACGTCCTCCTCGCGCAGGCCCGCGCGCTCACCCGGGCTGCCGCGGTTGATGCCCGCCACCACCGCGCCCTTCATCGCCTCCAGGCCCAGGGCCCGAGACAGGTCCGGCGTGAGGTCCTGCACGGCCAGGCCCAGCCAGCCGCGCCGCACCACGCCCGTCTCCTTGAGCTGCGGCAGCAGCGCCTGGATGAGCTTGCTGGGCACCGCGAAGCCGATGCCCGTGGCGCCGCCGACGATGGCGGTGTTCATGCCCACCACCTCGCCCTTCATGTTGAAGAGCGGTCCACCGGAGTTGCCGGGGTTGATGGCGGCGTCCGTCTGGAGGAAGTCGTCATAGGGGCCCGCCTGGATGTCCCGCGCCCGCGCGGACAGGATGCCCGCGCTCACGCTGGACGCCAGTCCGAAGGGGTTGCCAATGGCCATGACGGCATCGCCCACGCGCAGCGCGTCCGAGTCCCCCAGCGGCACGGAGGGCAGGTTGCCCGGCGCGCCCTTCATCTTCAGCAGGGCCACGTCGGTGAGTGGGTCGCGGCCCAGCACCTCCGCGTCGAAGGCGCGGCCGTCATCCAGCTTCACGCGCACCTGGTCCGCGTCCTCCACCACGTGGTTGTTGGTGAGGACGACGCCCGACGGGTCGATGATGAATCCAGAGCCCGCGCCCTGGCGCGCTGGACCGTTGCCCTCGCCGCCGAACCCGGGCGGCAGGCCGAAGCGCTCCGCCATGCCGGGAGGCAGGCGCTGCATGGCGGCCGACCGGCGAGGCGCGCGCGCACCTCCACGTTGACCACCGCGCCCTTCACCGCGTCCACCAGCGGCGCCAGCGAGGTGATGCCACCCTGGCTTCCGGCCACGGCCGGATTGAAGAGCGCCTTCTGGATGGGCGGCGCCGCCTGTGCCGGAGCGGCGGCGGCGACCTGCGCGGTGGGCGAGGGCGGCGCCGCGGACGCGGAGCCAATGGCCTGACCACAGGCACCCAGCGTGGCGGCGGGAAGAAGAATCAACGCACTGAGGAAACGGCGTGAGGGGAGCGAGCAAGCCATCGTTCGTTCTCCATTCGAGAGGGAAAATGCCGGTTCAGGCGAGGGGCCTTCGCGAGAAAGGTCCCACCTTGGAGGGGTGGAAGGTGATGCCCTGCCGCGGACTGTCCCCCGACGCCGGCGGCGGTCATCGCCATGGGGTTTCTTGTGTGAGCCCCACGCCCGAACCGATGCTGGGGGGCATTGCAGTTGGCGGGCCAACGCCCCATTCCCTCGCGTTGCCTCGGGGCCACGGTCCGTGCGAGCCCCATCCGCCCCAGGGCGTCGGGGCAAACTGCCCCGACTTGGGGCATTTCTCCCCGAGGCAAGGTGCCCCGCCCCCGGTTCTGGGGCGCCAGAGGGCCATACAGCGGGTGTGGGACCTGTCCGGAGAACCCCGCACCCGGCCGGCGAGCTGTCCGGGCGTGCCGCGCGCGTCCCAGAAGCGGAGCGCATCCATATAAGGCGAGAAGACCAAGGCCCATGGTGGCCTGGGCATGGGGGCCGAGTGGGCCCTCGCGGGCTGCCTGGTGGGCGGGCAGGGCGCGAAGGCGCCTCGGGGCACGGCGTGGCACGGCGGATGCTCAGGGGACGGGGGCCCGGCGCCGCCCCGCCTCCGCGCGAGGAAGGGCCCAGGTGGCGGGCATGCCCACCACACCACAAGGAGCAGCCATTGATGGGGCCAGACGAATGCACGGCGGTCAGCGACGAGGCGCGTGAGTGGCCACGCTCAACGCGTGAGTGGGTGGCGCGCCGCAGCGCACCGCGCATCCTTCTGGGAGAGGACCAGCCGGAGATGCGCAGCCTGCTGCGGCGGGCGCTGGTCCGGCGCGGCTATGACGTGGTGGAGGCCCCGGACGGGCCGGGCCTGGTCAAGGCGCTGGTGGACGGACTGCTCGCGCAGCAGACGCAGGTGCCGGACCTCATCGTGACGGACGTGCGCATGCCGGGCTTCTCGGGCATCGAGGTGCTGGCCCGCTTGCGCCGCGAGGGCTGGACGACGCCCGTCATCCTCATCACCGCCTTCGGGGATGCGCAGCTCCATCAGGAAGCGGAGCTGCTCGGGGCGGCGCGGGTGCTCAACAAGCCCTTCGCCATGGAGGACTTGTGCGAGGCGGTGGAGACGCTGGTGCCGCCGCCGCGCTGAGCCTGCACGGCGCGAGTGCCCTGACTGTTCACCCGAGGTCGCGGGCCCGGCGTTGAATCCGATGGACGCGGTGGGGCGGGTGCTTGCACGCTGTCGGGCCTGGGTCCAGGCTCGCGCGGGGCGGTGGGCGTCGAACGAACCGCTTCAATGAGGCGTCTCATGCGGAAGGTATCCTCGCTGCTGTCGTTGCTCGCACTGGGCGCGGCGTGCCATTGCAGCCCCACGAACCGGCCGGTGCCGGATGCGGGAGGCGGCGTGCAGGAACCGGTGCGGCGCGTGGCGCACATCATTCGTGAGTATCCCCATGCGACGAACGCCTTCACCCAGGGGTTGGTGTTCCACCAGGGGCACCTCTTCGAGAGCACGGGGCACCAGGGGACGCTGCGGCAGCTCTCGCTGGAGAGCGCTCAGCCGGTGTGGATGGAGCGGCTGGGGAACATCTTCACCGAAGGCCTGGCCAGCGACGGCGAGCGCCTGTACCAGCTCACGTGGACTGAAGGCCTGCTCTTCACCTGGAGCGGCATGCCGCCGCAGCGCGAGCGGACCACGCGCTACGCGGGCGAGGGCTGGGGCCTCTGCTACTGGAACGGGAAGCTGGTGCGCAGCGACGGCGGCACCATGCTCACCTTCCACGAGCCCGACGGCTTCGCCATGGTGGGCGCGGTGCAGGTGAAGCTGCGCGGCCAGCCCGTGGAGCTCATCAACGAGCTGGAGTGCGCCAACGGCGTCATCTACGCCAACATCTGGCACAGCTCGGACGTGCTGGAAATCGACCCGGCTACAGGGACGGTGGTGGCCGTCATCGACGCGTCGGCGCTGACGCGCGCGGTGCAGGGGCAGGTGACCAGCCCCGAGGCCGTGCTCAACGGCATCGCCGTGGAGCCGGGCTCGGGCCGCATCTTCATGACGGGGAAGCTGTGGCCCCGCCTCTTCGAGGTGCGCCTGGACGGGGCGGACTGACGTCAGGCCTTGCGCGTGTCGTCGCGCTCCAGCTTGCGGTACAGCGTCTTGCGGTCCACGCCCAGGATGCGCGCCGCCAGCGTGCGGCTGCCGCCCACCGCCTCCAGCACGCGGTGGATGTAGCGCCGCTCCAGCTCCTCCAGCGTCACCAGCTCGGAGGCATCCTGCGTCTCCGGCACCACGCGCGGCTGGCTGTAGTTGCGGACGCGCTCGGGCAGGTCGTCGACGGTCAGCTCCTCGAAGGAGGTGAGGGCCACGGCGCGCTCCAGGCAGTTCTGGAGCTCGCGCACGTTGCCCGGCCAGCCGTAGGCCAGCAGCCGCTGGGCCGCGGCGGGAGACAGGCCCAGCACCCGCTTCCCGGTGCGCGAGGCGAACTGCTCGATGAAGCGCTGCGACAGGGCCAGCACGTCGTTGCCCCGGGCGCGCAGCGGCGGCAGCTCCACGCCGATGACGTTGAGCCGGTAGTAGAGGTCCTCGCGGAAGCGGTCCTCCTCCACGGCCAGCTCCAAATCACGGTTGGTGGCGGCGACGATGCGCGCGTCGAAGGGCACCTCCGTGTCGCCGCCCACCGGTCGCACGGTGCGCTCCTGCAGGGCGCGCAGCAGCTTGGGCTGGAGGGTGAGGGGCAGCTCGCCCACCTCGTCCAGGAAGAGGGTGCCGCCGTGAGCCTGGACGAACAGGCCGGTGCGCGCGGCCTTGGCGTCGGTGAAGGCGCCCTTGGCGTGGCCGAACAGCTCGCTCTCCAGCAGGGCCTCCGGCATGGCCGCGCAGTTGATGGCGACGAAGGGGCCGTCCTTGCGGCGCCCGCGCGTGTGGACGGCCCGGGCCGCCACCTCCTTGCCGGTGCCGCTCTCCCCGGTAATCAGCACCGTGGAGTCCAGGTCCGCCACGCGGTCGATGAGCGCGTAGGCCTGCTTCATGGCGGGGCTCTCGCCCACCACGGTGCCGCTGTCATCGCGCCGGCCCAGCTCCTGGCGCAGCCTGCGCACCTCTTCGCGCAGGGCGCGGTGCTGCACGGCGCGCTCCAACACCAGCACCAGCGCGTCCACGTCGATGGGCTTGGTGACGAAGTCGTACGCGCCGGCGCGGATGGCGGCCACCGCCGTCTCCAGGCTGCCGAAGGCCGTCACCACCACCACGGGGATGTCCGGGCGGTTGAGGGCGATGCGCTCGCACAGCGCCAGCCCGTCCATGCCGGGCATGCGCAAGTCGGTGAGCACCACGTCGAAGTCCTCGGCGGCCAGCCGCACCAGGGCCTCGTCCGCGGACGGCATCGCCACGGGCGTGAAGCCCCGGCGCGTCAGTCCCTTCTCCAACATCGCGCGCATCTCGCGCTCGTCCTCGACGACTAGGACGCGGCCTGGCATGTGTCCTCACCCCTCGGCAGGTAGATGGAGAAGCAGCTACCGCGTCCGGGCTCGCTGCGCACGGCAATCCAGCCGCCATGTTCCTGCATGAGCCCGTAGGAGACAGACAAGCCCAGTCCGGTGCCCTCGCCCACGTCCTTGGTGGTGAAGAAGGGCTCGAAGACGTGGGCCAGGACGTCCTCGGGGATGCCCTGGCCCTCGTCCTCCACGTCCAGGCGCACGAACTCCGCTTCGGGGCCGCCCACGTCCGGAGGTGGGGTGGCCCGCGTCTGGGTCGCGCGCACCCTCACGGTGCCCGGCTGCTTCATGGCCTGCACGCCGTTCATCACCAGGTTGGTGAGCACCTGCTGCACCTGGCCGGCGTCCACCTCCACCGTGAGGCCCGCGGGGATGTCCGCCTCCAGCGTGACGCTGCTTCGCGCGGCCATGGAGCGCAGCAGCGACAGGGAGCGCTCCACCAGCCCCTGCACGTCCTCGGGGGAGCGGTGGGGTTTGCGCCGCCGGGCGAAGTCGAGGAGCTGACGGATGATGGCCGTCATGTGCTGGGCCTGCTGCGAGATGATTTGCGCGCACTCGCCCACCTCCTCGCCCTCCGCCTCGCCGGAGGAAATCATCTTCGCCCGGCCCATGACGACGTTGAGCGGGGTGCCCAGCTCGTGCGCCACGCCGGAGGCCATCTTTCCCACGGTGGTGAGCCGGTCCGCGTGCCGCAGGTGGTCCACCGCGGACAGCCGCGCGGCCGTCTCGGTGGCGAGCCGCGAGCGCGTCTCCTCCAGCTGTTCACCCATGCGGTTCATGGCGCCGGCCAGGGTGGTGAGCTCGTCGCCCCGGCGCTGCGGGAGCGGCACGCGGGCGGTGAGGTCGCCCTTGCCGATGCGGTGCGCCAGCGACACGAGCTGGTCCACGGGTTCACCCACCAGCCGGCGGCCCATGGCCATGGCGGCCACGATGAAGCCAAGGGCCATGGCGGCGGTGGCGGCGAAGGTGCCCATGACGACGGTGTTGACGTACTGCTGCTGCGCGCCCAGCGACTCGGTGATTTCGATGGCGCCCAGCCGGTTGCCGATGCGCACGGGCGTGTACGAATGCAGCAGGCCGGGGTCCATGGCGGGGTCCACCATGGAGCCGTCCTTGCCCTGGAGCAGGGTCGCGAGCAGGCGCGGCGGGAAGCCGGTGAGGGCCGGGGTGCCGGGGCCGCCGTCCAGCCAGACCCAGCGCAGGTGGACCTGCTCCTGGAAGCGGTTGGCCTGGTGGAGCAGGGTGAGCGCCTCGCGCTCCCCGGCGAGCTGCCACGCCTTGCCGATGGAGCCAGCGAGCGTGTGGCCGAGCAGACGGTGGTCGTGCTGCATGTCCAGGGCGGAGCGCTCGAGCTCGCGGCGGACCTGGAAGTACTGCAAGCCAGCCATGACGGCGATGGCGAGCAGGACGAGGGCGAGGGTGAACTTGCGGGCGAGTCTCACGGGCGGTTCGAAAGAGGCTGCTCCGGTCCGTGCGCCTCGAGGGGGAGGGAGCGCACGGACCGGAGGTGGGTTCTCACAACGTACCGCGAGTGCTGCAACAAGGAAGGCGGCGATTGCCGCATGAGCCCTCGCCGACCATCGGGGCGGGCGGGCCACGCTTCCTTTCGCTCAGGCAAAGCATCCGCTGTGCCAACGGATGCGCGGCGCTGTGTCACTCGGGGGCCCGTGTCGTGAGTCCGACCCGGGGGGGCAGAATGCCCCGGTGAGGGGCAGGATGCCCCGCTCTAGAGCCCCTTCGTCTCGTAGCTGGAGGGGGCGTCGACGTGGAAGGCGAAGTCGAGGGTGCGCTTCTCACCCGGGGCCAGCTTCACCTTCCAGGTCGCGATGCCGTCGCGGGATTCAAGCATGTAGCCAGCCGTCGTCTCGGGCTCCAGCGCCACTTTCACGTCGTCCAGTTCGGACACGGGGAAGTGGTCGGAGAGCTCCACTTCCTCGGGCTGGGCGCGGAGGTTGTTCAGCGTGAACTGGTAGGCGTACCGGAAGCGCTGCGTATCCTTGAAGAGGCCCTTGCGCTCCTGGGCTTCCTCCACCACGCGGCGGTCCACGCGCAGGCCTTCCTCCACACCGAAGGTCAGCTCGAAGGGGGCGCCTTGCGCCACGTGCTCCAAGGGCTGGCGGCCGATGAAGCCCGCGCCCCGGTAGACGTCCACGTCGCCCGGCAGCAGCGGGAACGGGGCGGCGTTGTTCAAACGGGCCACGCGGAACACGACGGGGTGCAGCTTGGGAAGGGTGCGCCAGTGGAACGCGGCCTTGAGCCGGGTCTGCGCCACCTGCACGCGCACGGCGCTGTCATCGCCAGGAATGCTCACGGGGGTCGGCGCCACCAGTTGCACGGACAGGCCCTGCGGTACGGCTTTGAGTCCCTTCGAACTCGCGGTGTGGTTGGCACCTCCCGCGTGAGCGTGCTGTAGCTGCTCGTCGCGACGCAGCAACACGCGGCGCTCCTTCGCCCGTTCCTCCGCGAACACGGTCAGTGGCTGGATGGCTGGAAGCGTCGCGTCCCGCTGCGGCTGTGCCGTGGAGAGCACCAGCTTCGCCTCCGACCAATCCTCGCCAGTGGCCTGGCGCACCGTGGCCAGCGTTGTCAGCTCCAGCGTCCGGCTGTTCTCGTTCGCGCGGGCCTCATAGGACGGTGTCCAGGAGGCCTGGCCCACCAGATAGGTCAGCTCCACGCGGGCCCGCGTCCCCTCGGGACAGGACAGGCGCACCTCAACGCGGCGTTCCTGTCGTTCGGCGTCGAGCCGGAGCATCTCCAGTTCAGCTTCCACCTGGGAACGCTGCTTCTCGAACGCGCGCCGCCTGGTGCTCACCTCCAGGTCCTCGGTCATCGCGCGTTGCCGCATGGCCAACACTGAATCGAGGATGGATGCCCATGTGTGTGTATCGGGTTTCGAGGCCGTCAGTTCCCGAGTGATGCGGTCCACGGCGACGTCCGTGTAGCCATTCGCCAGCCTCCTCAGGTCGCTCACCCGCGCCACCGCGTCGTTGAGGGCTTTCCCCTCACGGAGGATGGCGTCCCGACGCGCTTCCAGGCGGGCGCGCTCCTCGCGATGGGCTTCCTCGCGTGTGGATTCCTCACGGATGAGCCCTTCCACGGTGGCGCCCGTGGCGCGGGCACGCAGACTGTCGGCCGCAGCGGCCAGGGGGACGGCCTCGAAAAGGGCGCTGGTGGGGCCCTGGCACGCCACGGTCTGCTCACGCGTGACTTGGGCACGGTCCGGATACACCACGACGGTGGACACCTTGGCGGACGCGACGAGCGCCCACAGCGTCAGGGACAGGGCAGGCATGGTTCGGTCCTCAGACTACTTCTGGTACAGACGCCAGCCCTTGGGGCGGCTCAGGGTGTATTGGAAGGAGAGGGTGGACTTGCTGGACGGGGGCACCGTCACGTTCCACTGGAGCTTTCCCGTTCCCTCGTCGGGCTGGACGGAGGGCAAGGCGCGGACCAGCGCCACCTCCACCTTGCCGTCAGTGTTGAGCGGAAGTTGGTCCATCACGTTCACGGCCAGGGGGAAGGGATAGGGATTGGGGACCTCGATGGTGACTTCGTAGGTGCCGACGTCTTCCTTGGAGATGAAGCCCTTCTCCGACTCGACGAGCCGCACGTCGCGGGCACTGCGCACCGCGCGGTCGATGCCCAGCGGCAAGGTGAAGGTGTCGCCGGGGATGAGCGTCTCCAACGTCGCGGAGCCGGCCGGGTCGGTCCCCACGAAGAGCGACGCGTCACCGCCGGGAAGCACGGTTCGGGCAGGACCATTGAAGGTCGCGACGAGGTATGCGTCTTGCGAGAGCGCGGGGAACACCTGCCGTTCCACCTGCACGGGCCAGGATTCGGAAAGGAGGGGAAGGCTGCGCTCGCCCTTGCCGCTGAGGAGGGTCTCCCGATGCTGCGAGGTGAAGGTGAGGTTGTAGCCCCCCGCGAGGGCGACGGGCGACTTCGAGTCGAATGAGGGATGCCGCCAGCCAGGCGGTGGGCTCAGGCCCACGTCCAGCGGGATGGAATCCCTGTGGACGAACTTCACGTCAATGTTGACGCCCATCACGCTGGAGCCGACGTCGATGGTGGGGGGGCGGCCAACGACTTCGATGGTCTCGCTCAGGGGAGAGGGAAGCAGTTCTACGTTGACGCGGAGCGTCCGGTACTGCCGGAGTTGGATATGGCTGCGCTCATAGGGCTTGCTCCCCTCTCGCTCGAACCGCAAGGTGTAGAGGCCCGCGGGAAGCTCGGGGATGAGGTACTCCCCCTTGGCGTTTGTGATTGTCACATGTTCCCCCTTGAGCGAGGGGGCGGTCGCGGTGATGACCACGTCGGGGAGCACCTTCCGGGACTGCACGTCGATGATGGTGCCCAGAATGGTGCCCTTGCCCCATTCCTGCGGATGCTCGGGAGTTTGAGGCCTCGTGGGCTCGGGTTGTGGTGCCTGGGCCTGCGCTCCAGCCAGCCGTAGCAACTGCGCGCGCAGGGTTTGATCGGCCGAGGCCGTGACCTGGGGACTGTCGTCTGGAACGGCAGGCGCCGGCCGGATGGCCTCTTGATGTGGCCAAGGCGTGGGAATGAAGCGCTCCCGGACGCCCAGTTTCCAGGTGCTGAGCTTCGGCGTCTCGGTGGCGTTGGAGGGCAGTGCGGTGCTGAGGGTGAGCCTCGCGCCCTCCCAGTCTTCACCCGTTTCCTGGCTGACGCGGCCGTAAAAGGCCATTTGCATCCGTTGCGACTCGGGTTGGAGCTGCAACTCATAGCGGGGATACCAACGGGCCCCGGTGGTGAGGTACGTCAGCGCCACCTTCGTGGCACCTTTGCCCGTGAGCGTGGCGACCACCTCGACACCCTGCTCGCCGAACGTCTTGCCCAACGTCGAGGCGCGCTCCTTGCGCTGCCGTTGCTCCTGCTGGAGCGTGTCGGATTGTGTCTCCAGTTCTCGCATCCGAGCATCGAGCCGCGCGATGTGGTCCACGAGGAAGGCCGCGGCGGTGCTCCATCCGGAGGGGGACGCCTGGGGCCGTGCCTCCTCTCCGTCTCCTGGCACCGTGGGGCGAATACGCCGGAGCGCTTCAATCTGGAGATGCTTGACGTTGCGCTCCGCGGCGATGCGCGCGAGCGCGACGTCAATCTCTTCCAGCCGCGCGATGAGCTTCCGGGCCTCGTCATGGGAGAACGCCTCTCCCCGCACGACGCGCACATCGACGTGGGACACCTCCGCGCCCTCTGCTTCGACGCGGACGGAGTCGGTGTCCACGTTCTTGGGCAGCCGGGGAAACGTCACCCGCTGCGAGCCAGACACCGTGAGGCTGCCGCTGCGAACCACCTGCGCCTGGTCACTGTAGACAGTGACGGACGTGACAGGGGCCTCCAGCGTCGCCCCCAGCACGCCCACGGCCATCAACCCGAGTCCGAGGATGAACATGCAGCCATGCTGGCGATGGCCGCATGGACAAGCACGTCATGGTTCCCGCACGAAATCCTCACGGAGGAACCGGCGGCGCAGCGTGCGTGTGACTTCCACATCCCACCGGGCGGAGAACACCTCCACGAAGGTCCGGCGGTAGCGCAGCGCGCACGCCAGACACAGCAGCGTTGCAATCAGCCCGATGACCGCGTTCTGCCAGGAGGCGAGGTTCCACTGTCCCTGCCAGAACCACTCCCGCATGCTCGTGGGCCAGTAATAGTAGATGGGCCAGCCCGGGCCGCTGCCCGCGAGGTCGCAGAGCAGGTGCAGGTGGAAGGTGAACAGGGACAACGCCGCCACCCGCAGCCGCTGACGCGCCAGCGCCGCGCAGGCCACCGCTGTCACAATGGCGCCCACGTACCCATGGAAGATGACATGGTGGTACTTGGCGTAATACGCCTCGCCCGCGAGCAGCGTGAGCCCGTCCAGGTCCGGTGCCAGCCCCGCGCAGGTGACGAGGATGCGGTCCCTGCGCTCACGCAGGCCCTGCGCCGCGAGCCAGGCCAGCTCGGCATGGACAATGGGATTCATGGTCGCCGGAGCCTATGCGACGACCGTGCCGCGCTTCACCCCACCAGGGGCGCGCGCCGCGGCGTGCCAAGCAGCTCCAGCGTCCGCACCGCCGCGTCCGCGAGGGAGGAGGCACACGGGTGGCAGCCTCCACCGCAGCAGCCCGGCCAGTCGCCCTCTGGGTCGCGCAGCAGGGGATACACGCAGCCGCGCAGCGAGTCCGGCAAGCCGACTTCCTCACACGCGCGGCGCAGGGCTGTCTGCACGGCGGCGTCCCTCACATCCAGCACGGGCCGTTCATAACGCCCAGGCCTCCGGACGCCAGCAGCCTGCGCATGGCGCCACCTTTCTGATTGCCTAAAATCATTAGGAGCCTTACGAGGCCAGTGCCGTGTCTACGCGACCTCCCACATCCCCGACACCCTCGGCGCCGCCGCGCTTCGAGCGACTCCGGCGCCTGGCGCTGCGCTTTCCCGAGCTCGACGCGAGCGCCATCGAGACGTGCATCACGTTGCTGCGGGCTTCGCACGACTTGTCGGGAGCCTATGAAACGCACCTGGGCCGCCATGGCCTGTCGATGGGGCGCTTCATGGTGCTGGTGCGCCTGCTCACCACGGATGACGATGACGTGGAGCGCGTGAGAGGGCTCACGCCCGCGGACCTCGCGGAGAGCTCCGGTGTCAGCCGGGCCACGATGACGGGGCTGCTGGACACGCTGGAGAAGGACGGCCTCATCTCCCGCGAGGACCATCCGGAGGACCGGCGCATGTACACGGTGCGCCTCACGCCCAAGGCCCGGCAGCTCATCGAAGGCGTGCTGCCGGACCACTATCGGCGGATTGCCGCGCTGATGGCGCCCTTGAGCGAAGAGGAGCGCACCACGCTGCGGACCTTGCTGGCCAAGGTGACAGCGGGGCTCCCCCTGCTCAAGGACCCCTGACGCGCGGGCCCGGCCTGCTCAGCGCCGCGCGACGGCGCGAACCCGCGCGGGCTTGCGGCGCCGGGCGAACAGCGCGGCGAAGGAGAGCAGCCCCATGGCGACGGTGAGGGACACCCCCGCCGTGCCGCCACCCGAGGCATTGCAGCCCTGGGCTCCAGCGCCCATCTGATTCTCCGGGTTGAGGAGGTCCTCGGGCGTGGTGATGCCCCAGCGGCTCTGCGGCTGCGTGTCGGGAAGCTGTGCGATGGGCGCGTCGGGGAGCTCCTCGGCGGGCACATCCTCCGTGGGCTGCTCCGGCGCGGGGACCGTGGGCTCGGGCTCTGGCGTGGGCTCCGGCTGCGGCTCCGGGATGGGCGCGGGGGCCGGCGGGGGCGGCATCACCGCCTCCAGCGTGGAGGCCATGGTGAAGCCGTCGTGGTACACGCTGGCCTCCGGACGGATGGCGTCGTCGCGGTACAGGCCCAGCTTCAGGTAGTTCAGCTCCTTGCCGAACTGCGTCGCGATGAACTTCTTCGGCACGACGACCTCGTTGTTGTGCCAGAGCTGGACGAAGCCCTTCTTCGCGTCCGACGACCACTTCACCTGCAACACGAAGTCGTGCCAGTCACCGCGATTGAGCGGGGCCGTCCACAGCACCTGGCCCTTCACGCCGCCCACGCGCAGGTGCATCTGCTCGCCACGCACGTAGAACTCCAGCGGAGGCGAGCCGCAGCAGCCCATCTGGTGCCACTGCGCGAAGACCTGCCAGCCGTCGTCGAGCGGGTAGTTGGAGGGGAAGAGCGTGCTCCACTTGTAATACCAGGTGGAGTCCGTCTTCTCCTGGCTGATGTAGAGCAATTCATTGCGGTTGCCGCTGGCGCCAATGGGGTCATCGCCCTGGCGCACCGTGGCCTTCAGCGCATAGCGGCCCTCGCGGACCACATCCGTCACCACCTGGAGACGGCTGTTGGAGACGCTCTGACTGCGCGTCCACTGCGAGGTATTGCCGGTCTCGAAGTCGCCCTTCCACACCACATCCGCGGAGGCGAACGTGGGAATCAGAGACACCAGGGCGGCGAGTCGAAGCAGCTGCGTCAAGCGAGGTCCTTTCGTTCCAGGTTGGCGCAGTGGGACACTCAGGCGGACGTGCTACTTCCCGCTCGTGCCCTCTCGGAAAACCCTCGGGCGGACGGGGCCCCGCCGTCTCCGATGGAGGGCGTGCCGGCGTGCGGGCTCCTGGCGCCGTGCCGGCTTTCAGCGCCAGGGAGGCAGTGATTCCGGAGGGATGCGCGGCTGGCCTGCACTCAAGGTTTTCGGCGCAAGCCGTCTCCAGGTCAGGTCGCCCGGTTCACGGCCTGACCACCCGGCGAAGCGTGGGCGGGCGGTAGGGGAGGAGGGCTCGAAAAATCCGGGAGAAATCGCCCAGACCCCCAGAAGTCGGTGGGGAAGGATTGATGGTGTACAACGCGGTAGCTGGGCGGCTGCTTGGGGGATGGCGCCCGAGGGGGCAGTATGTTGAAGCCGGCGTACGACAAAGTCCTGGTCCTGGCGCTGGCCACGCCCGTGTTGGTGTTGACCGTCCTTCTTGCCCGCACACCCTCCAAGGGAGGCGGGGCGCCCGTGTCCGCGCAGTTCTGGGCGGAGCGGCGTGGCGCTTCACGCATGGAGGCCCGGCTCACCCATCCCGAGGCGGACCGTTACCGGCCACGCACCTCGGCGGGCGGCTGCCCGGTTCCTCCCGAGCCCATCCCGCTGCGGGACCTGGCCCGCTTGGAGGAAGCGGGCGATTTGTCCGGAATCGCCGCCGCGTATGCCCTTCAGGGTGAGTGGAACCAGGCGGCCGCCTTCCTGGAGCGCATGCCCTCCTCGCCGGACCGCGACAGTGATTTGGCCGCGGTGTACCTGGCCCGGGGCGCGCATGAGCAGGCCCTGCGCTTGCTGGACGGCGTGCTGAAGGCGCAGCCGAGACATCCGCAGGCCATGTGGAACCGCGCGCTGGTGCTCCAGTCCATGGGGCTCACCATGAAGGCCGCGGACACCTTCGAGCAGGTGGCGCTGATGGGCGAGCAGGGCTGGAGCCGCGAGGCCAAGGCCAACGCCCGCGAGCAGCGCGACGAGACGATGGAGCGGGCCCGCCGGTGGAAGGACGCGCGCGAGGCCACGCTGGCGCTGGTGGATGACCCCCAGGCGCCCCTGCCGTTGGAGGCGGCCCGCAAGGACCCGGGCGTCGTCCGGCAGGCCTTCTATGAAGCGGTCCGCGCGGCGCCGACGAAGGAGCGCGTCCTGGCCCTGCTGCCCCTGGCGCAGGAACTGGACCGGAGCCACGGCGGCTCCACGCTGGCGGACTACGTCAAGCGCGTGAGCGGCCGGAACTTCACGCGCCGCGGCGCCCTGTCGCGCGAGTACGCCGCCCTGGTGCGCGGCAAGCTGAGCCAGCCGGACACGCTGCTGGAGCGGGTGCTGGCGTCGGGAGAGGACGACCTCTTCCTGGGCACGGCCCAGCACACGCGTGCCACGCGCCGCATGTTGTCCCAGGTGGCGGAGCGCGCGAAGCGCCAGAACGACCCCTGGTTCAACCTCTACATCGAACGTGAAGAGGCCATCCGCGAGACGGCGGATGGCCAATGGTGGAAGGCCGAGCAGCGCATCTTCAACGCGCTCCAGCGCTGCCGAGAGGACGGCCTGTCCGCGCGCTGCGTGGATTTGGAGCTGCGGCTGGGCATCCTCTACGCCGACCTCCAGCGCCTCACCGAGGGCGAGCAGCACACCCGCACCGCCTGGGCCTGGGCGCGTCAGCTCCGGGAGTGGGACATGGAGTTCACCGCCCTGGAGGTGCTGGCCGCCATCACCCGCTCGCGCGGGGACTTCGCCAGCTCGCGCGCCTATGTGGAGGAGTGGTCCGCCCGCGGGCGCGGCAACTGCGTCTGGCCCCGGGAGAACCTGGCCCACACGTACTACCTGGACAACCGCATGGACGACGCGCGCCGCGAGGTGGACGCGAACGCCGCCTGCGAGAATGAGCCGCTCAGCCTGCTCTTCGCCGTCAACCTCGCGGAGCTGTCACGCACCCGGCCGAAGCCGGGGGACGAGGCGCTGCTGCGCCGGGCCCTCACCTGGGCCGACCACAGCAACCCCATGCCCAGCGACGCGGTGTATGCCCGCTACGTGGAGGGCCGCTTCCTCCTGGACTCCGACCGGGCGCGGGGGCTGTCGCTGCTGAAGCGGACCATTTCCGAGGCGGAGGCGCTGCCTCGGGGGGACTCGCTGGCGCGCGAGGCCTGGGCGCTGAGCTATTCGTCGCTCGTCACCGACGCGGGCAAGGCGGGTGAGTACACCCAGGCCCTGGAGTTGATGGCCGCGCAGCTCGGCACGCCCGTGCCCCAGCGCTGCGCCCTGGCGGCGGCGGTGCACGGCGAGCGCACGGTGCTGGTGGCCCGGGGCACGCAAGGTCAGGTGCTGGGTCACTATGAGGCGGACCGGCAGGGGCCCTTCAGCCGCGTGGAGACGTCGCGGTGGGTGCCGGAGCGCCTGCGCGCGGTGCTGCGCGGCTGCGAGCGCGTGGACGTGCTGGCCTGGCCGCCCGTCTTCGGCCGCACGGACCTGCTGCCTCCAGAGGTGCCGTGGAGCTTCCGGCTCGGCCGCACGGCCAGCCGCGCACCACGCCGGTGGCGCGCCGGCTCGTCGTCTCCAGCGTGGACGCGCCCGCGCTGCTCCAGTTGCCCAGGCTGCCGCAGTGGCTGCCGTCGCAGGAGGCGGAGCCGGTGCCGCTCCAGGTGCTCTCCGGCTCGGACGCCACGCCCGCGCGGGTGCTGGCGGACATGCGGGACGCCACCGAAATCGAAATCCACGCCCACGGCATCATGGACCCGTCGCTGTCGGATGCGTCGCTGGTGGTGCTGTCGCCGGAGACGAGCGGCCGCTACGCGCTCACCGCGGACGTGGTGCGCCAGCAGAAGCTCACCGGGGCGCCCCTGGTCTTCCTGGCGGCGTGCAGCGCCGGGCGCGCGGCGAGCACCACCACCAGCCACGAGCCCTTCAGCCTGCCCGCGGCCTTCACTCGACGCCGGGGGCGCGCGCGGTGCGTGGCGTCCACCGTGGACATCCCGGACGCGGCCGGCC
>JBKGHI010000195.1:0-16973 GCA_046520405.1 Myxococcus sp. 1LA | reverse complement strand
CGTTCCCGTAAGCGATCGATTTTACTCGGGCTGATTCCTGATCGGCGCTCTAGCGCCCCTTCGGGAGCCACTCATCGGCCACTCGTGTACGACTCAAGGCAACCTCGCTCACACGACACGGCCAGATGCGTGGCTGGAATCTCGTCCAGCCACACAAGACAAGCAGGCTGGACGTACTGAGCGTGGATGAAGTGCCGCCCGTGAGGGCGGCCTTCTCGACGACGCGGAGATGTAAGCACACGCATGCCGGGCATGAGGAGTTCGGCGGGCACGTCCGAGCCATCTCCGAGCAACACGGGCGCCCACGGCGCGACACAGGTTCCGTGGGCTGAAGAGCGCCAGCCCATACCGCTTGCCGCTGGAACGTGAGAGACAGGCGCTCACCCTCTCACTTCCTCAAGGGCAAACCCGGCGCATTGCCTTCCAATAGGCGGGCCTTCTCGGCGAGCAACTCGTTCTTCAGCATCAACTCGCCCACCATGGCCTTCAGCCGTAGCACCTCATCGTCTGCCGGCTCCGGCTCGCGACGCTCGAGGTTGGCCTCGGCCCCAGCAAGGAACATCTCCCGCCGCGCGCTCAGCACTGCCGCGGTGACGCCCAGCTCCCGCGACAGCGGGCCGATTTCCACCTCACGAAGGGGGGAGGTTGTCCCCCGGAGAGGGGTCTCAAGAAATCCTGGGGCGGAGGACAAGCAGAAAAATCTCAGCGATTTTCAGACCCATTCCCTTAGACTATCGCGAGCAGCGATTTCCTCAATTCACCGGGCATCAGACCACCCCGATGACCCGCTCAGCAGGCACAGGTGCCGACGCCGCAATGAGGCGAAGCCGGTAGCCACCACGGCCTCCTCCACCGCAGGGACTGGCGAACTGATCGGCATTGCAGCCAGGCGCGTGGCATCTGCTCGACGGCCGTCCCCAGAGGACCACACCTTCCTGTCAGAATTGCATGTCATGCTTCGGGCGACCATCCGGAGAAGCGATAGTCGCTTTCCGATGCCGCCACGGAGCTGTCCATGGATGCCTCCCAGACCCCCGCGAGTCCAGCCACATCTCACCCTTTCGTCCAGAAGCTCCGCATGCACAGGGGGTACTTCCACCGCACCTTGGAATGCTTCAGGGACGAGGACGCCAGCTTCCGAGTGACTCAAGAGAGCATGACCGCCGCGGGCCAGGTGCTGCACGCGGCGGCCGCCATCGAGTACTTCCTCTCGGGCCTGTTCGGCACGTTCGAAGGCTGGTCCACGATGTCGCGGCGCCAGCGGGGCTTCGTCGACATGTCCTGGGCGCAGAGCGCCAACACCAACCCCGAGGAGCGAAACGACGCTCCCGAGGTGCAGGAGGCAGGCCGCTCGCTCAAGAAGGCGGCGGAGTTGTTCGACCGGGCGATGGACTCCGCCAGCGCGATGTTCGGCGCCAGGACGATGGAGGAGCTCACGCAAGCGCCCCTGCTCCCCAATCCCCTCTTTCCTCCGTGGTTCACGGCGGCCCAGGTCTTCGAGCTCATGCTCGACCACACGGCACACCACCGGGGCGCGCTGACGCAGTACGCGCGCGGCCTGGGGCTGGAGCCGAAGATTCCCTACTTCGACATGGCCGAGGCGCTCCACGAGGCCATGCTCCTCTCCGGCCAGGAGTCCAAGACAAAAGCTCCGGTGGTGGACAGCCCGTAGGGGAAGGCAGCCTCCCAGCTCCGCGCCAGCAGCCGGTTCCCTGGCGGTCTGGTCGCGACCGACCGCGACACACGGCTCGTTTCGGGTGAGCCTCGCCCGCTTTCACGGCTCTCCCGCGCACGCCCCACTTTCACAATCAAGTTGCAGCAGTGTCTCGCCAGCATTATTTCGCCGCGATGCAGCATGCAGTATCACGGCTCCGAACCACACATCCTCGCGGCCGGGGCCTTCGCGGCCCTTGCTCCTCGGGCCGAATGCGCCTGCGCACATGCAGCGCATCGCCGTTGGCCCGGACGCGTGTGCTCCGCGTCCACTCACCACGAGACACAGCGAATGCTCCGTAAACCTGCTTTCCTCGCGGCTCTCGCCGCCTGCTGGATGTCCGCCCCCGTTGCATGGACACAGGAGTTGGCGCCGCTGCCGCCCGCGCGCCCCTGGTCGGGGAAAAGCGAGGCGCTGCTCGTCCCGCCCTCACATCCGTGGCTCACCCCCGCCGAACGCGCCGGGTTCGAAACCACGCCCACCTATGAGGAGACGCGCGCGTGGCTGGAGAAGTTGGTCGCCGCGTCCCCCTGCTGACCTTGAAGGAGTTCGGGCGGACTCCCGAGGGCCGAGCCCTGCTCTATGTCCGGGCGAGCAAGGGTGGCGCGAACAAGCCGGTGTTACTGGCACAGGCGGGAATCCACTCGGGAGAAATCGACGGCAAGGATGCCGGGCTGATGCTCCTGCGAGACATCGCGAAGGGCGGCAAGAGCGGGCTGCTTGACCACGTCGACCTGGTCTTCATCCCCATCCTGAACATCGACGGTCACGAACGGTCGAGCGTCTGGTCGCGAGGCCATCAACGCGGGCCTCACGAGAAAGGTTGGCGCGCCACCGCGCAGAACATCAACCTCAACCGCGACTACGCGAAGGCCGATGCGCCTGAAACCCGCGCCATCATCGGCTTGCTGCGAGAGCTGGACCCCGCGCTGTATATCGACTTCCACGTCAGCGACGGTCCCGACATGCAGTACGACGTGACCTACACCTTCGCGGGTTGGGGGACCTATGCCCGTGCCCGTGCCATCACCGGTTGGCTGGAGAAGCGGTTCAAGCCAGCGGTCGATGCCGCGCTGACCGCACAAGGCCATGTGCCAGGCGTGTATCCCAGCCTGATTGACGGCCGAGATCCGGCGTCAGGCCTGCGCTTCTCACCCGAAGGGCCGCGCTACTCCACCGGTTATGGCGACTTCATCGGCGTCCCGACCGTGCTCGTCGAGAACCATTCGCTCAAACCCTACAAGCAGCGGGTCCTGGGCGCCTATGTGCTGCTGGAGGCGGCGCTGCGTGCGGTCGGCGCCGATGCCGCGCTCATCGCGAAGGCCAAGTCCGAGGACCGCGCGGCGCGACCCGACAGGCTGATGGTGAAATGGGAGAAATTGACGAAGCCGATCGCCACGGTTGAGTTCAAGGGTATCAGCCATGACCGCTATCGCTCGCCTGCTTCGGGCCGAGAGGAGACCCGCTGGTTGGGCAAGCCCGTCACCACGCGCAAGCCGGTCATCGGCTACAAGGAAAGCCTCTCCGTCACCATCCCGCGGGCCTGGTTCATTCCGCCCAGTGAAACAGCGGCCATTGACCGCCTCAAACTTCACGGCATCCAGTTCGACACGCTGAATCAGCCCACGACGCTGACGTTGGACACCGTGCGACTGCTCGACCCAACGCATGGGCCCGTCCAGGAAGGTCGGGTGCGACTGCAGGCCACGTTCCAGCATGAGAAGCGGCAACAGACCGTGCCGGCGGGAACGGTGCGCGTCTCCTCCGCGCAGCCGCTGCGCCTGCTCGCCGCCGCCTTGCTGGAACCGGAGAGCGACGATTCGCTGCTCGCCTGGGGGTTCTTTCCCCATGTCCTCTCGCCTGGAGGATTCCTCCTGGAGGATTATGCCTTGGCGCCCATGGCGGACCGGCTGCTCAGCGAAAATCACGCCTTGCGTGAAGCCTTCGAGGCGAAGCTGAAAGCGGACCCAGCCTTCGCTCGGGATGGCGATGCACGGCTGCAATGGCTCTTCGAACAGACGCCCTACCGCGACCCTCGCTACCGTCTCTATCCCGTCCTGCGACAGGTGGATTGAGCCGTAGGGCCGAGTGCCCCCGGCTGCCACACCGTGGGGCACTCAACACCACTCCCGCTAGTCGCAGAGGAAGTAGTGCTCGGTGTAATACGGGGTCACCTGCCCGGACTGAGTGATGTAGCCCGAGCAGTCAGCGTGCCACGCCCCCACCCAGTTGATCTTGGCCGCCTCGCGATAGTAGGTCCGGTGCTCGCCATACCGCGTTCCACCACCGGGCTGCTCCGAGCGCTGCTCCACCGTGCTCATGTCGCCCGAGGGAAGTCCTTCCTCCGACTCGGCCGGCCCACCGCAAGCGCTGAGAACCAGCGCGGAGATTCCAACGACCCAACGAGACAGCGCCATCTGGGGCTCCTTGTCGTGAGAAGTGTTTCGAAGTTGCAGTTACAAATATATCGGGACTTCCCTGAGCCCGTCTACCCTCCCCAACTCGATCCAGACAGCACTGCTGAGAAACAAATACGGCGAGACTGGAGGAGGCCCGGGAAGCCCCAATTCCAAACGGAGTCAGGGCCCTTGTGCCGACAGCGGCATCACAGCCGCCAGATGCGCGTTCCCGACTCCTGCATGCGTTGGACGACATAGGCAGGGGCGAGCAGCCCCTCAGGATGATGCAGCCCCGGCGCGGCGGGGGGGCCTCCCGCGAGCCCGAGCACCCGCTCCGTGGCGAGCGCAGCCCCCAGCGCACTGAGTCCGGAGTGGACATCCGGGTCCACGAGCGCGTGGCGCACGTGTGCCGTCGTCCCATCCGGCAATTCGCCAGTCATCTCGATGATCGTCTCCAGGCCCGCCCCTTGCCCTCGCGGACGCTGAGCCACGGTCCGGATGGCGAAGTCCAGTCGCACACTGCTCGCGTCCGTTGCCGCAGCGAGGCTCACCACGTCCAGCAGGGGGTACGCTCGGCCCGTCCACGCCGTGCCATCCACGCTGTGGAACTCGCGCGTGGCCGCCGCGTCCGAAGCCCACACGAACTTCCCACCCTGACGAATCAACGGATGGGGGACGCCTCGCGTCAGCCGCTCCATGTCACCACTCGCGGCCGGCCCGCCCACGTCCTCTTCGTCGAAGAGGCCGCCAATCGCGATGGCGTGAACCTTCTTGAACTCACGCGCGAGGTGCAGCGTCGCCAGCGTCATGACGCCCCCCAGGAAGTGGCCCAGCAGGAGGATGGGCGCGGCGGCGGGACGGTGCGCGTGCAGCGCCACGGCGGGTCCGATATCGAACACGAAGTCGGAGAAGGCCACGTACGGCACACCCTTCGCCTGTGCGTACTTCATGGAACGCAGCGTGTCGTCCTTGAGCAGCACGACGACACCGCCGACAACGGCGCCCGGAGGCAGTCCCAGGTCATCCCGATCCAGGTCGATGCGCACCGCCTCCGCGAGACCGACCTCGCGCGCCAGCGCCGAGGCCTTTTCGACGTCCCGGCCTCCAATCCAGATGGGCTGCGTGGGCTGGAGACGACGAAGGGCCTTCACGGCTCGGCGTCCGACGACGCCCGAGCCTCCAATGATGAGGACGGGATTCAGCGTATTCGTGGACATGATGAAGCTCCTAGGCAACTGAAAGAGAGGAACAGGCTCACGCGCGGTGGAAGCGGGCACCGGACTCCTGGAGGCGCCGCACCAGGTACTCGGGCGCGATGAGCGTCTCCGGTAGGTAGAGCCCTGGCGCCACGGGAGCCCCACCCGTGAGCCCCAGGAGGCGCTCAAGGCCCACCGCCACGCCCATCGCCGTCACTGGCGCCTGCCCCTGCGGGTGGATGAGTTCGTGGCGCACACGTGCCCGCGTCCCGTCCATCCTCACGCCCTCCAACTCAATGATGATCTCCGTGGAGTAGGGCTCGCCCCGGCGCCGCGCGGAGGACAGCCCCATCAAGACATCGAAGCGGACGGACTTCGCATCAGTCGCCGCCGCGAGGCTCGCGGGGTCGAGCAGCGCGTAGGGCTGAACCTGGAGCTCATGCCCATCCACGCCACGCACCGTGCGCGTCGACTTCGCCACCTCAACCCAGCGCCACCGGCCCTGCTCCAGCAAAGGGCTGTTCGGCGTGGCCTGCGACTGACGCTCCACGTCCGCCAGGGCCGCGGGGCCTCCCAGGTCCTGCTCATCGACCACCGCCGCGATTTCAATCGAGTCCAATGACTGGAACTCGCGGGCGAAGTGCAGCGTGGCCAGCGTCGCCGCGCCCGCCATCCAGTTGCTGTCCAGGAGCACCGCGGAGCGCTCGGGCTGATGGATGAAGTACGCCACCTCCGGCGCGACTTCGAACAGGGCCGTGGAGATGCTGAGGTACGCCGCGCCCTGGGTCTGCGCGTAGCGAAGGGCGTTCAACGTGTCATCCTTCACGAACATCGCGATGGCGCTGTAGGCGCGCGACGCGGGCTGGCCCAGGTCTGGCCGTTCCAGGTCCACGCGGGTGGCATCCGCGCTCCCAAGCTCCCGCGCCACGGCCTCCGCGCGAGCCAGGTCACGACCGCCAATCGTGATGGGCAGCGTCGGCTGGAGTTGGCGCAACGTCTTCGCGGCCAGGGAGCCGACGACGCCCGAGCCTCCAACGATGAGTACGGATTTCCGAGGGTTCACGGACATGACGCATGCGCTCCCCTGCCCCTGCGGGCAGACGACAGGTGTGGCCGCCGAAGCGGCACGGTGGGTTGTCTGACAACCCTACAAGAAGTAAGTTACCTTAAGTAGGTTCGCCACGATTTCTTCGCGGCGGTCACCGGTTGCGAGTCCGTATCGAGAGGGCTAAGCCCTGAAGGGAGTCCACGACGCCCCATGAGCGACACCTCGACCAAGAAGCTGCCGAAGGCGCAGCGACGCGACCAACTGCTCGACGCGGCCATGGCCATCCTTCGCGAGGAAGGCTCGGACGCGCTGACACTCGGCCACCTCGCCGAGCGTGCGGGCGTCAGCAAGCCCATCCCCTACGAGCACTTCAAGACGCGCCCCGGACTGCTCATGGCGCTGTACGAGCGCTTCGACGCACAACAAGTGGCGGCGCTGAGCGAGGCGCTCCAGCGGACGAAGCGCAAGCTGGAGGACGTGGCGAAGGTGATGAGCGCGGCGTACATGCACTGCTACTCGAGCATGGGGCCGGAGCTGCACGCCGTCTCCGCCGCGCTGAAGGGCGATGAGCAGATGGAGTCGTTCTATCAGCGACTGCTCGACGGCTACGTGGCCTACTACCAGGAGGCGCTGGCCCCCTTCTGCGAGCTGCCTCGGGAAGCGCTGCGGCAGCGCTGCGTGGGCATCATCGGCGCGGCGGAGGCAATCTCACGGGAGATGCTCCGGGGCGCCATCCCAGAGAGCACCGCCGCCGCGCTCCTGGCCTCGCTCATCGTCGCCTGGCTGTCGGCGAAGAAGTAGCGCGGCCCGGCGTCATACGAAGGTTTGAGGCACCCAGCCTCACGTAGAATGGGCCGCGGCGCGGCATCCGGGCATCTTTCCTTCATCCCCGCTGTCCGAAGGAGCCCGCCATGTCCGCTACGCCCTCCCCCAAGACCCTCATGCTCATCCACGGCGCCTGGCTGACGCCCGCCTCGTGGGAGTCCTTCCGCGGCCACTACGAGGCCCGGGGCTACACGGTGCTGACGCCCGCGTGGCCGTACCTCGACAAGCCCATGGAGGAGGTGCGCGCCAACCTCGGCCCGCGCTTCGCGAAGCTGAACCTCAAGGACATCGTGGACCACTACGCCGCCCTGATTCAGCAACTGCCCGAGAAGCCCATCCTCATGGGACACTCGTTCGGCGGGCTCATCGTCCAGTTGCTGCTGGACCGGGGCCTGGGAGCCGCGGGCGTCGCCATCGACCCGGGCCCGCCGTTCGGCGTCCCCGCGCACCCTCGCGCCGTCCTCACCTCGCTGCCCGTCTTCACGGCGTGGAACGGGTGGAACCGCGCCCTCACCATGACCTTCGAGAACTTCCGCAAGGGCTTCGCCAACACCCTGCCCGAGGACCAACTGCGCCCCGCCTTCGAGCGCTACATCGTGCCCACGCCAGGCCGCATCTTCTTCCAGGCCGTGCTGGGCCTGGGCTCGAAGCTCGACTTCAAGAATTCCAACCGCGCGCCGTTGCTGCTCACCGCCGCCGAGCACGACCGCACCATCCCAGCCGCCATGGTCCGCACCAACTTCAAGCGCCAGTCAAAGAACCCCTCGCGCACCGACTTCAAGCTCTTCCCCAACCGCTCCCACACCCTGTGCATGGAAGAAGGTTGGGAGGAAGTCGCCGACACCCTGCTCGACTGGGCGGAGCAGGCCGTGAAGGCGCCCACCGTCGTGGCCGCGCACACGCAGCCAGCGCCCCGGCTCGCCACCAGCCACTGAGCGCGGCCACAGGACTCATACGGACGTATGATTGCGCCCCATTCCTGGCACATGCCAAGGTCGGCGCATGGGTGCGGAAGGGGTCATCCACATCATCGACGACGACGCGTCGCTGCGGACAGCGCTGCAGACCCTGTTCCGCTCCGTGGGCCTGAGTTCGAAGGCCTACGACTCCGTTCAGTCCTTCCTGGACGCCGAGCGGGGCGACGCGCCGGGCTGCCTGCTGCTCGACGTGCGCCTGCCCGGCATGAGCGGACTGGCCTTCCAGGACCAGCTCGCGTCATTCGGCATCGACCTGCCGGTCATCATGATGACGGGACATGGAGACATCCCCATGTCGGTCCGAGCGATGAAGGCGGGAGCATTGGACTTCCTGCCCAAACCCTTCCGGGAACAGGAACTGCTCGACGCCGTGGAGCTGGCGGTGGAGCGGCACCGCGCCCAGCGCTCCGAACGAGCAAGCCTGGGGAGCGTGAAGAAGGCCTACGACACGCTGTCCCCTCGCGAGCAGCAGGTGATGACCCTGGTGACCGCGGGGCTGCTCAACAAGCAGGTGGCCGGCGAGCTCGGTCTGAGTGAAATCACCGTCAAGATCCACCGGGGCTCCGTCATGAGGAAGATGGGCGCGGACTCACTCGCGGACCTGGTGCGAATGGCCGAGGCGCTGAAGCTGCCCAAGACGCTGTCTCTGCCCACGCCAACGCCCGCGCGAAAGCCCTAGCCCGAAAGGTCCGACGGGGACGTCCCACAGCCATGCCGCCTGATGCTCACATCTCCGTAGTCGACGACGATGCGTCGATGCGCTCGGCGGTGCTCAGCCTGCTGCGCTCCTTCGGGCTCAAGGGGCTCGCCTTCGAGAGCGCCGAGGCGTTCCTGGCGTCCGGCGCGCTGGCGCACTCGAGCCTCATCGTCACCGACATCCACATGCCCGGCATGAGTGGCATCGACCTCAAGCGGGAGCTGGACGCGCGGGGCTCCACCGTCCCCGTCATCATGGTGACCGCCAAGACGGACCCGGCGGTGATGGAGCGGGCCCTGGCGTGCCGTCCCACACACTTGTTGCGCAAGCCCTTCGACAGCGAGGATTTCATCGCCTGTGTCGAGCGCGCGCTTGCGTGAAAGAGGCTCCACGCGGTTTGTTGCGAGCCTCCAAACGCAGCGTGGGGTGGCGCATGGCGGAAGCGAACAAGGCAGCGGCCGACGCGTCCCAGGTAGCCTTGTCGGCCCTCTTCGAACCCCTCCTTGATGGCGTGACCGAGAGCGTCGTCATCCGCGACGCGCACGGCCACGTCCTTCTCTGGAACAGGGCCTCCGAGGCGCTCTATGGCTTCACGCGAGACGCCATGCTGGGCGAAAGCCTCCATGAGCGGCTGAAGACCCGGCACCCGACGACGCTGGCCAACATCGAGAACCTGCTGCTCCAACACGGGCGCTGGGAGGGTGAGCTGACCCGGACCACCGCCTCCGGCGAGGAGCGAACCCTCGAGGTCCGGTGGACGCTTCAGCCCGGACCGCCGGCGGTCATCATCGAGTATGCGCGCGCCATCACCCGCTTGAGCGACCTGGAGGTGGAGGCTCGGCTCCAGGGGCATCGCTACCGGAACCTGTTCCAAGCCATGGCGGCGGCGTTCTGGGAGCTCGATTTCACGGACGTCCGCAGGATGATGGGCGAGCTCGCGCAATCCGGCGTCAAGGACTTCGCCGCATGGTTCGCCGCACATCCGGAGTTCATCGACGCCGCCATCGCCGCGACGCGCATCATCGACGTCAATGACAAGACGGTGTCGCTGTTCGGCATCGGCAGCCGCGAGGCCATCATCGGAGGGAACATCTCCGCCTTCTGGCCCCCGGAGAGCCGGGGCGTCTATGCCGCCAGCCTGCTCGCCGCGGCACAGCGGCTGCCAAGCCTGACGCAGGAGACGCGGCTGTCCACGCTCGATGGGCGCCGGTTCGACGTGCTCTTCACCGTCTGCTGGCCACCGGGCCACCATGGCCGGGGCAGCGTGTTGGTGGGCATCATCGACTTCTCCGAGCGAGCCGCGGCCCTGCGAGAGGCCCAGGCCAGCGAGCTGCGCTACCGCCACCTCTTCCAAGCCATGTCCACGGCGCTGCTCCAGCTCGACACCACGCGCCAGCGCGAGCGCATCGCCGAGATGAAGGCCCAGGGCATCGCGGACATCGAGACGTACCTCGACCGCCACCCCGAGTTCATCACCACCTTCCTGGACTCGGCCGTCATCACCGAGGTCAACGACGCGGCGGTGCGCACCCTGGGCGCGAAGGACCGCTCCGAGCTGATTGGCCTGGCGGTGACGCGCTTCTGGCCTGTGTCCACCCATCCGGTCGTCCGGCGGATGATTGTCGCCAGCTACGACCAGCCCGTCACGTTCGAGGAGGAGACGCAGCACTACCGGCTGGACGGCCGCGAAATCAACACGCTGTTCACCGTCAATGCCTCCCCGGAGCTGCGCGCGCGCAACATGGCGCTGGTGGGCATGGTCGACATCACCGAGCGCGTGGCGGCGCAGAAGGCGGTGCGCCAGCTCCAGGCGGAGTTCGCCCACGCCTCGCGGCTGTCGGTGCTGGGGGAGCTGACCGCGTCCATCGCGCACGAGGTGAACCAACCGCTGGCGGCCATCGCGGCCAACGGTGCCGCGGGCACGCGCTGGCTATCGCGCCCGGAACCCGACCTGGACGAGGTGCGCTCCATCCACGCCAACATGGTCAGCGACGCCAGGCGCGCCGCCAACATCATCGCCCGCATCCGTGCCATGGCGGCGAACAAGGCGTCGGAGATGCAGCGCCTGTCTCTCAATCAGATCGTGGAGGAGGCCCTGCGCTTCCTGCACCACGAGCTGCGCGCCCATGACGTGGAGCCCCGCCTGGAGCTCGCCGACAGCCCACCGGACGTCACGGCGGACCGCGTGCAACTCCAGCAGGTCGTCGTCAACCTGGCGCTCAATGCTCTGCAGGAGATGAAGCGCGCCGGCAGTCCCCAGCCCCGGCTCTGGTTGCGGACGGTGGTGGAGGACTCCGGAGCGCTGCGCTTCGAGTTGCAGGACTCCGGCCCCGGCATTGCCCAAGAGCACCGCGAGCGCTCTTCCAGAGCTTCTTCACCACCAAGACGAACGGGCTGGGGATGGGGCTCACCATCTGCCGCAACATCATCGAGGCACACGGGGGCCGCATCTGGGCGGAGAACGTCCCCATGGGCGGTGCGCGCTTCAGCTTCACCCTGTCGACCTATACCAAGGTCTAGTCTGGCTGCACGTCCGTACAAAAGACGGAGCGCAGGAATCTCGCCATGATTCCTCTCAGGTTCGGCAACGCCTGCCGCGCCCATCCGTCTCTCCCAAAGGATGTCTCCATGACCGCGTCCGCCCCCCGTCTGTCCGCCGTCAACACGCCCACCCGCTTCGTCGAGGTGAAGGGCCGCCGTCTCGCCTATCGCGAGCTGGGCCAAGGCATTCCCCTCATCCTGTGCCTCCGGTTCCGCGGCGTGCTCGACTCCTGGGACCCGGCGTTCCTCGACGCGCTGGCCGTCCATCACCGGGTCATCACCTTCGACTACTCGGGGCTTGGACAGTCCACGGGCGCGCCCAGCTACGTGCGCACGCGGCTGGCCCAGGACGCGTTGGACCAGGCGGATGCGCTGGGACTGGAGCGCTTCGTCATCGGGGGATGGTCCCTGGGAGGCATCGCCGCGCAGGTGCTGACGCGCTTGCACCCCGAGCGCGTCCTCAAGACGATTCTGATTGGCACCACGCCACCGGGAAAGGTGCGCCTCGGCGCCCAGCCCGTCTTCTTCGAGCGCGCCCTCAAGCCGGTGAACGACCTTGACGACGAGACGGTGCTGTTCTTCCACCCACCTTCGGAGAGTCTCGCGCCGCCGCCCTGGCGTCACACCAGCGCATCGCCGAGCGCGCCACGGACCGCAGCCCGGCGATTCCCATCGAGACGGTCCTGAAGATGCTGAACGAAACGCAGGCCGACGAAATCTTCGTGGACGACAACAGCTACCGTGACTTCTTCACGAAGACGCCCATCCCCACGTTGGTCATCTCCGGAGCCCACGAAATCGTCTTCCCGGTGGAGAACTGGTTCGACTTCGCCCCTACGAGCCAGGCGGTGCACCTCATGGTGTTCCCGCACATGGGACACGGCCCGCAGCACGAGGCCCCACAGGTCTGCGCGGACCTCATCACCAGCTTCATCCGGAATGGTGGTGACGCAGCCATCGCCTGAGCCGCGCACTGCGCACCGTGCACTCCGGTGCACACGTCCCAGACGGGGCCTCCGAGTGCACGACGCAAGGCATCCGCGTTGCAATCCGCAACGCCATGTCACCACGCATCCTCACTGCCCTGCTCCTCTGCCTCGTCCCCCTGGCCGCGCAGGCCGACCCTTCTCTCCCCAACGACGAGCGCTGGCTCACCTTTGGCCCCCTCGTCAGCATCGAACGCCTCGGGGACAACCCACACTTTGGACTGGGCCTGGAGGCCACCTTCAACGCGGTGGACGACATTGGCGCCCTGGGCGTCTTCGGTCAGGGCCAGTGGATGACCGACGGCTATGCCCGCCTCTCTGGCGGCGTCCAGGGCACCCTCCTCTTCAGTGGCGTGGAGTTGGGCGTCTTCCACCAGACGGGCACGAAGGACTACCTGCCCACCACCGGCCTCCACATCGCCCCGTACCTGACCTTCATCTACGCCTCCGTGGGCGTCCGCTTCAGCATCCCACTGAGCAACAAGGGGGGACTCGGCCCGGGTGAGCCCGGCCGCGTCCGGCATGGGTCTGAAGTGGGGCTCGTCCTGACGGGCAAGCTCCCCTTCGAGGTCAGCAATCACAGCACATACAAGCCTTCACTCCCCTGGAGCTGACGAGACGCCAAAGGCAAAAGAGATTGACTCTTGGCGTCGTTGCGACGCGTCACATGTATGCAACGCATCAACCGGTCCACCTCGGCTGCACTTGACGCACCTTCGTCCTGCCGTCCCTGGGATGGCGTGGCCTCAGTCGATTTTGTCCCCCTGGAAACCCCTTAGTCTGACATTCTCGAGTAGCGCAACACGCCACGGCCACAATCATCCACGTTCACTGGATTGCCCGTTTTTCTCGTTTGGATTTGAATTCAAATCAAGACCGGTGTTAGTAAGGAATTGGCTTCGGCCAACCCGCATAAACAACACAGGAGTAGTCCATGACGAGGAACGTGAAGCGTTTCCTGGCTGGCTCGCTGCTGTCTCTCACCCCGTCGATCGCCTTCGCCGGGCAGATCGAACTCGGCTATCCCGACCTCCTCTCCGAGCGTGGCGAGTACGTGAGCCTCAGTGAGGGCGCGGTGCAGATTCCCGTGCGGAAGGGCCCCTCGGTGGCGTCCGTCGCCCCCGCCATTGAAGACCTCTTCGTCCTCAACCAGACGGGCGTCAACATCACCCGGGCCGTCCAGATCTTGACGGGTACGATCGTTGGAATCTGGGGCACGAATCCCGTGACCACCGGCACCTATGGTGGGTACCAGATCAGCGCCCCTGCCCCCACGCCGGCGCCGCCGACGCTCATCCAGCAGTATTACTACACGGTCGACCCGGCGAATCCGGCCGGCTCGAAGACGTGTGTCTGGCGGGTGGAGGTCGTTGACAACGCTGGCGCCTGCAACGCCCAGGTCTTCTTCGGCACCTACGGCGGCGCCGTCTGCACCGTCGACGCGGCCCAGTCGTTCATCGACCCGGTGACGTGTCAGACGCAGATCGTCACCATCATGCAGTGAGTTGAATCGCGTACCGCCAGGGCCGCTCCGGGAGGCCCTGGCGGTGCGTGTACCGTCATCGGCGGTCGGCACGGCGCCAGCGGAACGTCAGCCCGGCATGTCCGGCAGGCGGGCGACTTCCACCTCTCAGGCCCAGGGGAAACTCGAGGCCTCCCTCTGCGCGCACTTCGAGCGAGGGGCTCAGGCGAAACCCGATTCCCAGGGAGCCTCCCGGTGCGAGCAGCAGGTTCGTACCGTTGAACCGCCCTTGAAAGGCGGTGAGTGGTCCCGCGAAGGCGCCTGTCAGCGATGCGCCCCCCGTCAGCGTCCACGCGCGACTCAGTCGAAAGTCGAGCAGCGTCTGCGCACCGAGCCGGAGATTGACGGGCTCCGTGTAGTTGTTGGTGACGGGCACGTACCAGATTCCCGCGCTCGGGGCGACGGACCACGTCCACCGGGGCTCATCGATGAGCCGGTGCCGTGTTCCAAGCTCCAGGCCCAGCAACGTGAGGCGGCCGCCCCAATCCCAGTTCTCACCAGCGCCCTTGCGGAAGTTGAGCTCGGGGCTGGGGAGGTATGCCTTTTCCCGCCCATGCTCGAAGGCCAGCGCGTTCAAGGAAACGCCGACCTCCGTGGTCCCAACGGGGGTGGTCGCGGCGCCGATGTTTCGCGCACCGCTCAGACAGCCAGGCGCGAGAACGAGCGTCCCTCCCACCCATAGCGTCCGTGAGCAGAATCCACGCATCACGGAGACCATGCGAACCGCACCCAGACCGGATGGTGGTCGCTCCCCGCGGGACGCCGGTCCACACCGCGCTCCAACGGCGTGAGCCCCTGGGCGAAGACGTAGTCGAGCGGGAAGCCTCCAATCACGGAGTCCACCGTGTCCCCCACCCCTTCCGAGGCCCATTGGAAGCCCCGCTCCGAGAACAGCTTCACGGTCTGCCGGAGGCTGCCGGGGTCCGAGGTGTTGAAGTCACCGGCAATGACCTGCAGCGGCCCCGTTCCTTCGAGCGCGTCGATGATGGTCTCCGCCTGGTCGAGCCGTCCGCCAAGCCCGACGATGGGCGTGGCGTTGTGCACGGAGGCCGTCTGGACCAGCGTGCCTCCAATGTCCAACGTCGCGAGGACCGCGATGCGGCGGCGCTGATGATACGGGTCGTCATGGGGAAGGTGGACCTTCCGGTCCGCGATGATGGGCCACCGGCTCAACACCGCGTTCCCGAAGTCATCGTCGTCTACCTGCACCGATGCGGGGTAGTAGACGTAGGTCAGCCCGAGCTCACTCGCGATCCGTTCGACGGACGCAGCGTCCATCTCCTGCATCGCGAGGACCTCCGCCCCCGCGAGCGGAGGCCTTGAGAGCGCGGTAATGGCCTCGGTGACGTTTTCAGCGAAGGCGAGGTTGAAGGTCACCACGGTGATGGAAGCAGGCGCCTCGGTGGCAATGGCGTCGGGCTTCCGATGGTCGCCGCTGTACCGGGGGCCGGCCTCATCGGTGTAGTTCTCCGCGAGCGGGCATCCCGTCAGGAACGCGAGCAGGAGAAGTGCCCATGGCGGTGCGATGCGCAGCCGTCGAAGGGAGCCATGCCGCCAGGCGCCTTCTCTGGCGCTGGGCGCCTCCGCCGCGGCGTCGCGTGCGTCGTTGCATTTCAAGGACCGGGGCATCGCGCAACTGAACGGAAAGGCGCCTCGGAGATTCCATACCGCGGCCCCTACAACACACCGCTCCCTCTGACGGGCGCAGAGCAACAGAGGGAGTGAACGCCTTGATGGAGCAGCCGCTTCACGCCCCAGGCCAACCAGGCGACCTGATGCGCTGCCTGCTCAGCCGCACTCAAGCACCTTCCGAGCAAGCCCAGTCCTGCACCTCGCTCGCGGCGGCTCGGGCGAGCTTCGCCGCCGCCTGGGGGTCCACTCTCGCGGTGACCAGCACGCCAATCACGGAGCCCAGCAGCAACTCCACCCGGCGGGCCACCGTCTTCCGAGGCATGACACCAGCCCGCGCCGCTGCCTCCAGGGCCCGAGTCAGGTGTCCCTTCAAAAGGTGGCGATAGTCTTCCACCGCGCGGTGGGCCTCCGCGTCATGCGGAGCCAGCTCCGTGGCCGTGTTGACGAGCAGGCACCCCCGGCGCGTCAAGGCCGGCGGCGCGGTGCCCATCGTCGTCGCGAGCGACTCGAAGTACGCAGTCACTTGCGGCAGGCCCGCCGGGCCGTTGGAGAAGACGGCCAGCCGGGGCGTGATGACCTCCTGGAGGTACAGCGCCACCGCCCGGGAGAACAGGCCCCGCTTGCTCTCGAACGCCTGGTACAGGCTGGAACGGTTCAGCCCCGTGGCGGACTCCAGGTCCGACAGCGACGTGGCCTCGTACCCTCGGGACCAGAACACCCCCAGCGCCTTGCGCACCGCCTCCGTCTCGTCGAACGCACGCGTCCGCGCCACGTCACCCTCCTTGACAATTCTGGACCGACCGTTTCAATATAATTCCGAACTGACTGGTACAGAATAACGAATCCCTGGAGGGGAGTCATCATGTCGCCACTGGCACAGGCCTTCGCGGTCCTCGCCGCGCTCATCCACGTCGTTTTCTTCGTCATGGAGAGCATCGTCTTCTCGCAGCCGAAGGTCTGGCGGCGCTTCGGGCTCAAGTCGCAGGCGGACGCGGACGTGGTGAGGCCGATGGCGCTCAACCAGGGGTTCTACAACCTGTTCCTCGCGCTGGGCGTGCTGGCGGGCGTGGCGCTCGTCCACACCGGCGCGGCCGCCTCCGGCGTAGCGGCCGTTGTCTTCGGCTGTGCTTGCATGGCGCTGGCAGCCCTGGTGCTGGTGTCCAGCAACCGCCGCTTCCTCAAGGCCAGCATCGTCCAGGGCGCCCTGCCGCTCCTCGCCGTCGCGCTCATCGCGATTCGCCTGGGCGAATGAGGTCCAGGTCGCTGGGATTCAGGACGACCGCGTAGGATAAAGCCAGACGCTCCGAATTCCAAACGACCCTTGTCGGGTGAACACCAACGCATGACGCCCGGCGGCGGTGCCGACATGTCTGGTTTGCGCGCCTAGAGCGCCGAATAGGTTAGGTCACGCCGCGAGTTGGTAGCGCGCGGCAACC
>JBKGHI010000194.1:0-17068 GCA_046520405.1 Myxococcus sp. 1LA | reverse complement strand
ACCCAGGCGTGGGTGCCGTCCGCTCGCGTCCACGCGGGCGAGCCGGGCCAACGCCGCGCCTCCCGGTGGCAGCGCCTGGCCTTGCGCGTCCAGGAAGCGGAAGCCCAGGGCGCTGAGGGCGCCCGTGCCCGCGTCGGTGGTGGCGCTGCCACCCAGGCCGACGATGAGGCGCTCACAGCCCGCGTCCAGCGCAGCGCGCATCAGCTCGCCCGTGCCGTAGGTGGACGCCTTCAGCGCGTCACGCGCGTCCGGGGCCAGCAGCGACAGGCCGGACGTGGCGGCCATCTCCACCACCGCGGTGCGCCCGTCGTCCACCAGGGCCCAGTGCGCCTCCACGGGCGCGCCCAGGGGCCCCTGCACCACCTGCTGGCGGCGCTCGCCGCGCAGGCCCGTCAGCAGGGACTCCACTGTTCCTGGGCCGCCGTCCGCGAGCGGCGCCACGTCCAGCACCACTTCGGGAGAGGACTCGCGGATGCCGCGGACCATGGCCTCGGCCGCCTCCGCGGCGGAAAGCGTTCCTTTGAATTCCTGCGGTGCGACGAGCCAGCGAGGAGAAATCACGGTGAAGGGCTTGGCGGTTTCTGCGGTGTCCAGGGAACTCCAGAAGGCCAGGGGACCCGTACCGCGTCCTTCACCTGCAAGAGCCCCCACCCCTGGCATACCACTCCCCGCGTCATTCCCACCCCTAGGGTGATGCGTGTTTCATCACTTCTGTGTATCAACCCCCTGCGAGCGCCACGAATTTCTACAAAGACTTGAATTGAAAAGTCGCAATTCAGGCTTTCATTGTGGCCTTCCAGGCCTCCGCATGCCAGTCCAGCAGTTGGCGAGGGGCCTTCAGCGAGGGGGCCACGCGTTGGGACACGCGCTCCAGCCGCTCCAGCAGCGAGGCCACCGTCTCCGCGGGCTGGCGTGAGGGGCCGCGGATGCGCTCGCAGAAGAAGGTCCGGCAGCCGAAGGGCCGGTCCGCGTACACCGAGCAGCGCAGGCCGGTGGCGTCCAGGTAGGGGCAGCCGCCATCCGCGCGGGGCGGGGGCAGGGGACGGCCGCGGGACAGCAGCTCCCATTCGGGCTGCCACAGCCAGGGCTGGCGTTTGGTGACGGCCAACTGGCAGCACTCGCCGCTGGCCGGGCAGGAGTAGGGGGCGTAGGCCGCGTCCGCCTGGCGGTAGACGGCGCGCACCTCCTGCAGCGTGCGCTCCCGCTCGCGGGTGCCTCCCAGGGGCGCGTCGTCGTCCTCGTCGTCCCAGTCCCGCGTCCGCATGCGCGTGGCCTCAGAGCACCCGGAGCACGAAGCACTTCAGGTAGCGCGTCTCGCGCAGGTTGAGGAGCACGGGGTGGTCCCTGCCGGCGCCGCGCCGCTCGATGATTTGCACGCGGCGGCGGGCGTCCGCGGCGGCGGAGGCGAGCATGTCCTCGAAGCCCTGCTCGTCCACGTGGTACGTGCAGCTCGCGGAGATGAGGATGCCGCCGGGCCGCAGCAGCTGCATGGCGCGGAGGTTGATTTCCTTGTACCCGCGCACCGCGGCGGGGATGGCGTCCTTGTTCTTCGCGAAGGACGGCGGGTCCAGGACGATGGTGTCGAAGCGCTTGCCATCGTCCACCGCGTCGCGGAGGAAGTCGAAGGCGTTGGCCACCACCACGTCCAGGTTGCCCAGCTTGTTGGACGCCGCGTTCTCCCGGAGCTGCGCCGACGCCGCTTCGGAGATTTCAATCGCCGTGACGTGCTTGGCCCGGGTGGCCAGTTGGAGCGCGAAGCCGCCGACGTAGGAGAAGCAGTCCAGCGCCTCGCCGTGGGCGTAGTGCGCGGCCATGACGTGGTTCTCCCGCTGGTCCAGGAAGGCGCCCGTCTTCTGCCCCTCCAGCAGGTCCGCGCGCATCTTCACCAGGCCCTCGTCGAAGGACACCGGGCCGGGCCGCTCGCCGCGCAGCACGCCCTTCTCCGGGATGAGGCCCTCCAGGTTGCGCACGCCCACGTCGGAGCGGTTGATGATGCCGCGCGGCTTGAACTGCGCCTCGAGCAGGTCGGCGATGAGCGCCTTGCGCTGCTCCATGGCGGGGACCAGGAACTGCGCGCTGAGGAAGTCGCCGTAGCGGTCCACCACGAGCCCGGGCAGGCCGTCCGCCTCGCCATGCACCAGGCGGTACGTCTTCTCTCCCGGGAGCGCGAGCCTGCGCAGCGAGTCCGCGGCCAGGAGCCGCTCGCGGAAGAAGTCCGCGTCCACCGCGATGTCGTCGAAGGTGAGCCAGCGCAGCGAAATCTTCGAGTGCTTCGAATAGAAGGCCTTGCCGAGGAACCAGCCCCGGCTGTCCGTCACGCGCACCACCTCGCCGCCGGCCAGGCCCGGGTCGCCGTTGAGGTCCGCGCGGTAAATCCAGGGGTGGCCGCCCTGCCAGCGCTCCACGCCCCGGCGCAGCAGCGACACCTGGGGGAGGCCGTCCGGGCCCAGCTCGGGCGTGGTGCGGTCCGGAGCGGGCTTCTCGGGACGGGCGTGGTGGGGGCGTCCCCGTCCCTGCTGGGAGGGGCCCGAGGGCTTGTTGCCGCTTCGGCGCGGGTACGGAGGCTTGGAAGAGGTGGACATGGCGTTGGCGGCGTATACTCGCAACCCGCGTGAGATACGAGTTGCTCCTCCAGACGATGACGCCGGGCACGCCTTACGAGGCGGCGCGGGTGGATGCCCTCCTTTCCGAGCGGGGTGTGGTCGTCCGCCCGGACGGCGTGCGCAGGTGGTCCTTCAAGTACGGCGACGTCGACATCGGCGAGCTGCGCGAGGGCGGCCAGGTGGTGGCCACCGAGCTGCGCGTGCCGCTGTCGGACCGCCCGGACCTGATGCGCGAGGTGACGGAGGCGGCCGCCGCCCTGGCCAATGAGGCCGGTGCCCGGCTGGTGGACCCGCAGCTTGGCCGCGCGCTGACTGGCAAGGACGACGCCGGGGTGATGGAGCAGTACGCCCGGACCGCTCGCTACGCGGGCGAGGTGGCCGGGGTGCCCGAAGCGCTCGGCGCGAGCGGCTACTCGATGGAGACGCAGGGCTCCCGAGGCTTCCAGCCCTCCACGCGCATGGTGCTCATCGCCATTGGCATCTTCGTGGCCCTGTACCTCGTGGTGGACTCGCTCGTGAGCCAGCTCGGCGGAAGCTGACGTCCGGGGCGCGGGGGCGGAATCAGGCCTGGCGGGTCCGGTTCTCCGGCAAGGCTCCTCCCGAAGGGTTACCTTGGGAGCGTGTTCCGCTACCTCCTGCTCGCCCTCATCGTGGTGCCCATCCTCGAGCTCTACCTGCTCCTGGCCATTGGCCGACAGATAGGGCCCATGCCCACGCTCGCCTGGGTGCTGCTGTCCGGCATGGTCGGGGCCTCGCTCTCCCGGCGAGAGGGCAGGCGGGTGCTGCGTCACTGGCGTGAGTCCATGGCGCGCGGCCAGGTCCCCGAGGAAGGCATCCTCAGCGGCGTGCTGGTGCTGGCCGGCGGCGTGCTGCTCATCATCCCCGGCGTCATCACCGACGTGGTGGGGCTCCTGTTCCTGCTGCCCCCCGTGCGGCGCCTCATCTCCGCGCGCATGCGCCACTCCCTGGAGCGCAAGGTGCGTGACGGCTCGGTGCACGTCACCACCTTCGGTGGTGGTGCGTTTGGCGGCGGCTTCCACGCGTCCATGAGCGGCCCCTTCCCGCAAGGCCCCGTGCCGCGCTCGCCGCACACCGGCGTCTTCGAACCGGACGCTGGCGCCACCGTGGCCCGCCGGCCCCAGGAGCCGCAGGCGGAGGCGGACGCCGAGTTCACCGAGGAGAAGCCGGGGCGGAGCTGACCGCGCCGCCCCCGTATCTCAGCTCCCGCGCGAGCCCAGGCTGCCCACGCTGGCCTCCAGCGTGGTGGAGCCCGTCCGCCAGGGCCGGGCCTGGTCCCGCAGCCACGTCCCGATGCGGGCCAGCAGGGCGCAGCCCACCAGCAGGGACACGCCAATGCCCAGCCCGGCCGCAGGCTCAGGGTGGGGCCCACGCGGCTGGACAGGCCCGCGTAGCTGGACCAGCCGTACACGATGGGCAGGTGCAGCACGTAGACCCACAGCGACAGGCGGCCCAGGGGCGCCAGCAGGCCACTGGCCTTCCGCGGCAGCATGTTGACCAGCCCCAGCACCATCATCCCCTGGCCCACGCGGTAGGCCACCAGCCACGCGCTGGCGGTGCCCCAGTCCTGGGTCTGTCCGCGCATGAACCAGAAGAGCCCGCCGCCCAGCACCACCAGCGCCAGCCCCTGCGGCACGCCCGGGCGGAGCGTGCCCAGCAGGTTCGCGGCCAGCGCCCCCGCGAAGAAGTAGCTGGCCCACGGGAAGAACGGGAAGCGGCTGGCGCCGCCACTGCCGATGAGCTGCTTGAGCGGACCGGGGAGGCCCTCGCTCATCGTCCACATGGTCGCGCTCACCAGGGGCAGGCCCACCGCCACCACCACCAGCATCACCGTGCGGCCCCAGCGGGCCGGCGTCACCGCCAGCAGGGTGGCGCCCGCCAGGAGGGCGAAGCCGATGCACTGGAGCGCGTCGAAGGTGAGCACCTTGGTCAGCATCTGCTCGGTCAATCCCATGTGGATGACCGTGGACCACCCAGGCCAGTGCACCAGGTAGCCCAGGAAGATGAGCAGCAGCGCGCGCCGCACCCGCTTTCCGTAGGTGTCCCGGGCCGCCGTGGGCTTGGAGCCCAGCGCGGCGACCACGGCCCACCCCGCGACCATGAGGAACAGCGGCGCGGTGATGCCTCGGCAGGTCCAGTAATGCTGGACCCACACGTCCGCACGCACGGCCGGCGACAACACCGCGTCCAGCGTGTGGCCAATGACCATCGCCATCACCGCGAGCCCGCGCGCGCAGTCGAGTCCGGGGTGCCGGGTGTCTCGTTTCTGGAAGGTGAAGGTAGGGCCGAGTTGACTCACGAGGTCTCCAGCATAGGTCGTGACTCGGGCCGCGTCTCCAAAACGCATGAACCCGCCAGCCCCCACTTCACGGAGAGACAGGGCGCTCTGACGGGTCGTGTGGTGCTACAGGGAGGGACATGCGCCTGCACGCCCTGCTTCCCAGCATGCTGTTGCTCGTCTTCCTGGCTCCTCGCGTCACCCGCGCGGCGTCCGGGGATGAGTGGCTGGGGCCCGACAAGCCCAAGCACTTCGCCGCGTGTTTCGTGCTCGCGGGCGCGGGCTACACCGGAGGGGCGCTCCTCTTCGACAAGCCCCACGCGCGCTGGCTCACCGGCGCGGGCCTGGCCATGGGCGTAGGCGTGGCCAAGGAGGTCTACGACAAGGGCCGCGGAACGACGTTCTCGATGAAGGACCTGGCGTGGGACGGCATCGGGACGGCGTCAGGGCTCGCGGTGTCGTACCTGGTGGACCGGCTCCTCTTCCGCCGCGAGGACGCGCCGGAGGTGGCCCAGCTGCGGCCGCTACCGCGTCGCCCCGCCGCGCTCCTCTTCGACGGCGCCGGAGGCCGAACCGTCCGGGGCGGCCGCTCCTCGCGCCTGGCGTTCGACGAGCTGTACCAGCTCCTCGCGGTGCAGCCGCGGGTCCACCGTCACCAGCGCGCCGCCTTGGCCGGAGGCGCGGCTGACGAGCACGGTGACCTTGCCGCGCGGGCACTGGTTCATGCAGCCGGAGGGCAGCACCCGGACCTGTTCCCCGAGGCCGCGTTCGGTGAGCGTGCCCTGCAGCCAGCGCGGCAAATCCAGCCCGCCAGCGCGGGCGCCGCCCTTCATGAGGCACTTCCGGCAGACGAGCACCTCCACGTCCTCCACCGGTCCACCGCCGCTGTCGTCCCGCATCCATCCTCCCAAGTGTCGTGGGTGTTGCCGAGCGATGCCCCGCGAGCCATGCCCTGAACACCGGGGGACCCGTTCGCTGGAACACGCGCGGCGGCCTGCGCCTTGGAGGTAGCGCGCTGTCGGGAATCCCGCAGCAGGGCCCGTTCGTTCGAGTGCCCATGGGGCGGGGAGGCGCCCTGGCGACTGATGGGTCCGGAAAGCGGGCGTGCAGGGATGTCACGACGCGGCATTTCTCTCCGGCCGCTTGCTGGTAGCTTGCGCCGCGCAATCGAAGCGGCCATGGAGGGCGTCCATGATTCAGAACCGGTGGGTCTCGCTGCTGTCGCTGTCCGCGATGGGCATCAGTGCGCTCGCGGGATGTGAGCGGACACCGCCGGCCGCGGAGCCCGTGGCCGCGCCCGAAGCGCAGAAGCTGCCGGCGCCCAAGCCGATGACGGCGGAGCAGCTCGCGCACTTCTTCAAGCCGCTGCCCCGGCGCAAGGACGCGCCGCCCCCGCCCGAGGACACCGAGGCCCAGGTGACGCTGGGGCGGATGCTCTACTTCGAGCCACGCCTGTCGAAGAACCACGACGTGTCCTGCAACACCTGCCACGGCCTGACGACCTTCGGCGTGGACAACAAGGCGCTGTCGGATGGGCACAAGGGGCTGAAGGGCACGCGCAACTCGCCCACCGTGTACAACGCGGCCGGGCACATCGCGCAGTTCTGGGACGGGCGCGCGGACACGTTGGAGGCGCAGGCCTCCGGCCCCATCCTCAATCCGGTGGAGATGGCCATGCCGGACGAGAAGCGCGTGGTGGCCACGCTGGCCTCCATTCCCGAGTACACGAAGCGCTTCCGTGAGGCCTTCCCCGGAGAGAAGAAGCCCGTGAGCATGGCCAACGCCGCGCGCGCCATCGCAGCCTTCGAGCGCAAGCTCGTCACCACCTCCCGTTTCGACGCCTTCGTCGGTGGGAAGCATGACGCGCTGAGCGAACAGGAGCAGCGGGGCCTCCAGCTCTTCGCCACCACCGGCTGCACCACGTGCCACAACGGCCCGGCGGTGGGCGGCACCTCCTTCCAGAAGCTGGGCCTCATCGAGGACTACCCGGGGCTGAAGGACGCGGGCCGCTTCGACGCCACGAAGAACGAGGATGACCGGGGCAAGTTCCGCGTGCCCACGCTCCTCAACGTGGACAAGACGGGGCCGTACCTGCACGACGGCAGCGTGGTGGAGCTGCCGCAGATGGTGCGGCTGATGGCGAAGCACCAGTTGGCGCGGACGCTGACGGACGGAGAGGTGGACGACCTGGTCGCCTTCCTCAAGAGCCTCACGGGGGAATTGCCCCCCGCCGAGCTCATCGCCCCGCCGGAGCTGCCCCCCAGCACCGCGAAGACGCCCAAGCCGGACCCGTCTTGAAAGGTGCGCGGCGCCCCGCGCGTTGCTAAGCAGCGGGCCCATGGACCGAATGCTCTTCTACGCCCACTCCGGGCTCCGCTATCTGGTGCTGCTGGCTGGCATCCTGGCCCTCGCGTACTTCGCTTACGGGCTCGCGACCCGGAAGCCCTTCGACAAGCTGGGGCGCATCCTGGGCTCCGCCTACTCCGGACTGCTCCAGCTCCAGGTGTTGCTGGGCGTAGGCGTGCTGGTGACGCGCTTCTACTACCCGGCGCTCATCGGGCACATCGTGATGATGGTGCTCGCCGCGGGCGTGGCGCAGACGACGCTGTCCATCAACCGCCGCAAGCCGCAGCCGGCCTTCGTGCTGCCGCTGGTGGGCGTGGTGGTGTCCATCGTCTTCATCATCGGCGGCATCATGGCCATTGGCCGCGGCGTGTTCACCACCACGGCGATGTGAGCCCCGCCGGGTAAATGCTGCGCTGAATCACGGCGCGCGGCGCAAATGCTGCGCTCCCACGGCCAACCCCCACGCATGTCTGCCTGGGTGTTGGCCGTTCGTCATTCTGGCCCTCGCATTGCAATTCGTGTCGAGCGTGCCGGGCAGTGAGCCCGGCCTCCCTTCGAGGAGGGGCACGCGGCGATGCGGACACACGCCCAGGAAGGACGACCGCGCTTCGCGCGAAGGTTCGTCCCCGTCATACAGCTCCTGGCCCTGGCGGCGGCGCCACTGGCGGGGGCGCAGGGCGCCTCGCAGGGCGCGGCGCTCTTCAACCAGCGCTGCGCCACCTGTCACACGGTGGGCGAGGGCGACCGCGTAGGGCCCGACCTGCACGGCGTGCTGGAGCGCCGCGACGAGGCCTGGGTCACCCGTTTCATCACCAGCCCGGGCGCCGTCATCGACGAGGGCGACCCGGTGGCCACCGCACTGCTGAAGCAGTTCAACGGCATCCGCATGCCGGACCAGCAGCTCTCCCCAGAGGAGCGCGGCGCCCTCTACGCCTTCTTCCGCGACTGCACGAAGAAAGGAGTGGGCGGCTGCAAGCCCTCGCCCGCGGCGAAGATGGGCACGGACGCGACGCCGGAGGAGGTGGCTCGCGGCCGCCGGCTCTTCGAAGGCACGGAGTCCCTGGCGAAGGGTGGCCCGGCCTGCATCGGCTGCCATGACGTACGCGGCCTGGGCGTGGCGGGCGGCGGCACGCTGGGGCCCAACCTGACGTTCGCCTTCGCGCGCATGGGCGAGCGGGGCATGCGGCCCGCGCTGGCGAAGCTGGACACGCCGATGATGGCCGCGCTGTACGCGAAGTCGCCGCTGGAGGAGGAGGAGCAATACGCCCTCAAGGCGTACCTCGCGGATGTGTCGCGCGACGGCAGCAAGCCTCGCGCGGACCGGGACTTCTTCTACCTGGGCCTCGTCGGGGCGCTCGCGGTGCTCGGGTTCATGGGCGTCGCCTTCGGCGCGCAAAGCAAGCGAGGTCAGCCGTGAGTGAGGCCCTTTTCTCCGCCATCCCCTATGTGGCGGCGGGCGCGGCGTGGTGGGCGTGGCGCGCAGGTGGATGTCCCGGAGCGCCGCGCATGCGCCTGTCGAGCCCTCGCCCTGGACGCCCTCGGGTCGAGTCGTGCTGGGCGGCGCCGTCATCGTGGGCCTCAACCACCTGCTGGGGCTGTTGGCGCCTCGGGTGATGCAGGCCTTCAACGCGTCGCCGGGACGGCTCTTCACGCTGGAGGCGGTGAGTCTCATTGGAGGACTGCTGCTCGCCTGGGGCCTGGCGGGCCTGACGGCGCGCCGCGCGCGGGAAGGGCAGTGGAGCACCGCCGCGCTGCTGGGGCTGCTGTTCGCGCAGTCCCTCTCTGGCATCTACCTTGCGGTGGCGGTGCGCTGGGGCTCGGCCTGGTACGTCCACGTGGTGGTGCCGTACCTGCGCTCGGTGCTCGCCTTCAGCCCGGACGCGACGCTCCTGGCGCAGGCGCCCTTCATCGTCCAGCTCCACACCCTCTCCGGAATGGTGGTGCTGGCGCTTGCTTCCTTCATCCGCGCGCGGCCACAGCCTGTCATCGCGCCCCTGCTCGTCACGCCTCGGGAGGAGACCGCTCGCTGACGCGGCGGCGCACCCGTCATGAAAGACGCCTCGACTCGCTTCCCTTGTCGTGCCCTCACCGTGGGCTGGATGGCCTTCGCCCTGGCGGGGTGCAGCGGCCCGGTGAACAGCCAGCAGGGCTACATGCCCGAACAGCCCGTGGCCTTCTCCCACGCCGTCCACGCCGGGCAGTACGGCCTGGACTGCCAGTACTGCCACGTGGGCGCGGAGAAGAGCCGCCACGCCGGCGTGCCCTCCACCAGCGTCTGCATGAACTGCCACACGCAGGTGAAGACGGACTCGCCGGAGATTCAGAAGGTCGCGGCCGCGGTGGCGGAGAACAAGCCCCTGGCGTGGGTGCGCATCCACCGCCTGCCGGACCACGCGTACTTCAACCACGCCAGCCACGTGGGCGCGGGCCTGGAGTGCCAGAACTGCCACGGCCCCGTGCAGGAGATGGTGCGCGTGGAGCAGAAGGAGCCCATGACGATGGGCTGGTGCCTGGACTGCCACCGCGACACGGCGGCGAAGCAGGTGTCCGCGCCGCCGCCCTCCGCGCCCCGCTCTGGAGAGCTGTTGGCCTTGTCGTCCGGCGCGCCCGCGCCGGAGCCGTTGAAGGCCCCTCGAGTCCTGCAGCCTCCCACGGACTGCTCGAGCTGCCACCGCTGAGGAGTCCCATCCATGTCCGACCCACTTCCCAAGTACTGGCAGAGCCTGGTGGAGCGCGCTGGCGACGTTGGCGCCTTGTCCCAGGATGAGTTCGCGGAGCCGCTCCCCGTGGGCGTCGCCGCCACACCGCCGGATGCGAACAGCCGCCGTGACTTCTTCAAGCTGATGGGCCTGAGCGCCGCGGCGGCCATGGTGGCCTGCCAGCGCGCGCCGGTGCAGCAACTCATCCCCTACGTGGCGCGCCCGGATGAAGTCACGCCGGGGCTGGCGCTCTGGTACGCGTCCACCTGCAACGGGTGCAGCGCCCAGTGTGGCCTGCTGCTGAAGACGCGCGACGGCCGCCCCATCAAGGTGGAAGGCAACGACGAGCACCCCGTGTCGCGCGGCGGCGTGTGCGCGGTGGGCCAGGCGTCCGTGCTGTCGCTCTACGACGCCAGCCGCGCCCGCTATCCCACGCGGGCCACGAAGCGTGTGTCCTGGAAGGAGGTGGACGCGGACGTCACCCAGGCCCTGGGCAAGGCCACCGAAGCAGGGAAGGGCATCCGCGTGGTGCTGCCCTCGCATCTGGGTCCCACGGCGGAGGCGGCGGTGAAGCGCTTCCTGGCCGCGTACCCCACCGCGCGCACGGTGCGCGACGAGCCCCTGGGCGAGCTGACCGCCATCGCCGACGCCTACCAGGTCACCCACGGCGTGCGCGCCGTGCCGGACTACCGCTTCGACAAGGCCGCCGTCATCGCCAGCTTCGGCGCGGACTTCCTGGGGACGTGGGTGTCGCCCGTGGCCTTCACCCGGCAGTACGCGGAGTCGCGCGACGCGGCCCGGCGCCGGACGATGTCGCGGCACTACCAGGTGGAGCCGGTGATGACGCTCACCGGTGCCGCTGCGGACCGGCGCTTCGTGGTGGCGCCCTCCGACATGGCGCTGGTCCTGGCGGACCTGGTGCGGCGACTCGCGGTGAAGGCGGGCCGCGAGGTGCCCGGACTGGCCTCGCTGCCGCCCGCGCTGGATGAGGCGACGCGGGCGGAGCTCGCGGACGCGCTGTGGGCCCAACGTCGGGAGGCCCTGGTGGTGGCGGGGGGCGATGACGTGGCCACGCAGGTGCTGGCCAGCACCGCCAACGCGCTGCTGGGCAATGAGGGCCACACGCTGTCGTTGGCGGACGGCACGGCGCTGGACGCGGACGCGCTGCCCTTGGGCACGCTGCTCACGGAGCTTCGCGCCGGGGCCGTGGGCGCGGTGCTCTTCGTGGGTACCAATCCCGTCTACACCGATCCGCGCGGCGCGGAGCTGGCGGCGCTGTTGAAGGACGTGCCGCTCACGCTGTCCACCAGCGACCGGCGGGACGAGACGGCCATCCACGTGGGGCTGCACGCGCCGGAGACCACGGCGCTGGAGTCGTGGGGCGACGCCGAGGTGCGCCGGGGCGTGGTGTCCCTGTGCCAGCCCGCGGTGGCGCCGCTGCATGAGACGCGCAGCGGCGTGGAGTCGCTGCTCCAGTGGGCGGGCGCGCCCCAGGCGCACTACGACTTCCTCCGCGCGCGGTGGGAGACGGAGGTCTTCCCCAGGGCAGGCGGCGTGGCGCAGGGCTTCAGCGCCTTCTGGGACGATGCCCTCCGCCGCGGTGTGGTGACGCTCAGCGCTGCTTCGGCGGAGGCGCCCGCCTTCCGCGAAGAGGGGCTGGCGAAGGCGCTGGCCGGCGTGGCCCGCCACGCGGCGGACTGGGAACTGGTGCTGTACCCCACGGTGGCGCTGCGTGACGGTGCGCCGGCCAACAACGCGTGGCTCCAGGAGGTGGCGGACCCCATCACCAAGGTGACGTGGGGCAACCCGGCGTGCATCGCTCCGGCGCGCGCGAAGGCGCTGGGGCTCAAGGACGGTGACGTCGTCCAGGTGCGCGCGGGGAGCACGACGCTGTCGGTGCCCGTGCTGGTGCAGGCGGGGACGCATCCCTCCGTCATCGCGGTGGCGGTGGGCTACGGCCGCACCCGCGCCGGGCGCGTCGCGGATGGCATCGGCGTCAATGGCTACCCGCTGTCGGCGGTGGTGAACGGGCGGGCGCGGCGCGTGGTGCCCGGCGTCGCGGTGCAGGCCACGGGCGAGCAGCAGCCCCTGGCGCTGACGCAGACGCACCACCGGCTGGAGGGACGGCCGCACGTGCGCGAGGCGGAGCTGGCCGCCTTCCTGGCCAACCCGCGCGCGGGCAACGAGGTGCAGGCGGGGCACGGCGGAGGAGGGCACTCGCTCTCCATGTGGTCAGGCCACGAGTACAAGGGGCACCGCTGGGCGCTGGCGGTGGACCTGAGCGCCTGCACGGGGTGCTCGGCCTGCGTGGTGTCGTGCCAGGCGGAGAACAACATCCCCAGCGTGGGCCGCGACGAGGTGCTGCGCCGGCGCGAAATGCACTGGATGCGCATCGACCGGTACTACCAGGGCGACGAGGCCAACCCCCAGGTCGTCCACCAGCCGATGATGTGCCAGCACTGTGAGAACGCGCCGTGCGAGACGGTGTGCCCGGTGCTGGCCACGGTGCACTCCAGCGAGGGCCTCAACCAGCAGGTCTACAACCGCTGCGTGGGGACCCGGTACTGCGCCAACAACTGCCCCACCAAGGTTCGCCGCTTCAACTGGTTCGACTACGAGCACGCCGAGCCGCTGGAGCGGATGGTGCTCAACCCGGACGTCGTGGTGCGCAGCCGGGGCGTCATGGAGAAGTGCTCGCTGTGCGTGCAGCGCATCCAGGAGTCCAAGGCCGCGGCGAACCGGGAAGGCCGCCCGTTGCGTGACGGGGACATCCAGACGGCGTGCCAGCAGAGCTGCCCGGCGAAGGCCATCCACTTCGGCGATGTGAATGACCCGGACAGCCAGGTGGCGCGGCTGGCGAAGGACGGGCGCGCGTTCCGCCTGCTGGAGGAGCTGAACATCGGGTCGTCCATCACCTACCTCACGAAGATCCGGAACACCGGGTCGGGAAGCGGCACATGAGCAACCAGCATCTGTCCCCGCTGCGCGAACCGCTCGTCACGGAGCCGCGCACCCTGGGCCAGCTCACCGAGGAAATCTGCGCCCCCATGGAGCGGGCCCCCACGTGGAAGTGGTGGGTGGCCTTCGGCATCGCGGTGTCCGTGCTCGGCACGGGCGCTGGCATCGTCGGCTACCAGGTGGCCACGGGCATTGGTGTGTGGGGCCTCAACAAGACGATTGGCTGGGCCTTCGACATCACCAACTTCGTGTTCTGGGTGGGCATTGGCCACGCCGGCACGCTCATCTCCGCCATCCTCTTCCTCTTCCGGCAGAAGTGGCGCACCAGCATCAACCGCGCGGCGGAGGCCATGACGCTGTTCGCCGTGATGTGCGCGGCGCTCTTCCCCGTCATCCACATGGGCCGGCCCTGGCTGGCCTTCTGGGTGCTGCCGTATCCGAACGACCGCGGCAGCCTGTGGGTGAACTTCCGCTCGCCGCTCCTGTGGGACGTGTTCGCCATCTCCACGTACTTCACGGTGTCGGCGGTGTTCTGGTACGTGGGCCTGATTCCGGACCTGGCCACCGTGCGTGACAGGGCGAAGGCGGGGCTTCGCAAGGCCGTCTTCAAGGTGATGTCGCTGGGGTGGACGGGCTCGCACCGGACGTGGAGCCGCTACGAGACGGTGTACCTGCTGCTGGCGGGCCTGGCCACGCCGCTGGTGCTCAGCGTGCACACCATCGTCTCCATGGACTTCGCCACGTCGGTCATCCCCGGCTGGCACACCACCATCTTCCCGCCGTACTTCGTCGCGGGCGCGGTGTTCAGCGGCTTCGCCATGGTGCTGACGCTGATGATCATCACCCGCGTGGTGCTGGGCTACGAGCACCTCATCACGCTGCGCCACCTGGAGAACATGACGAAAATCATCATCGTCACGGGTGGCCTGGTGTCGCTGGCGTACGCGACGGAGTTCTTCATCGCCTGGTACTCCGGCAACCCCTACGAGCGCTTCGCCTTCATGAACCGCGCCTTCGGGCCCTATGCCTGGGCCTACTGGATCATGGTGACGTGCAACGTGGTGTCGCCGCACCTCTTCTGGTTCAAGAAGATTCGCACCGCGCCCGTGGCCATCTTCGTCCTGTCGTTGGTCATCAACGTGGGCATGTGGTTCGAGCGCTTCGTCATCATCGTCACCAGCCTCCACCGCGACTTCCTGCCGTCGAGCTGGGCCATGTACACGCCGACGATGGTGGAGGTGGGCACCTTCATCGGGACGTTCGGACTCTTCTTCACGCTGTTCCTGCTCTTCGTCCGCGTGCTGCCCATCATCTCCATCGGCGAGGTGAAGAGCGTGCTGGGCTTCGCTCGCGACGGTCATGAGGCGCAGCCGCACCCGCCCGCGAAGCCGGCCGCCGAGGAGCCACACCCCGTGGCCCACCGGCCCGTGGCGCCGGTGCCGCTGGCCATCGCCACCCGAAAGGATGCGCCCGTATGAGTGCCCCGGTTCTCATCGGCTACTTCGACAACGAGGCGCAGGTGCTGGACGCCACCCGGGCGGTGCGCGAGGCAGGCTTCGTCCTCCACGACGTGTACACGCCCTACGCGGTGCACGGCTTGGATGACGCCATGGGCCTCAAGCCCAGCCGCCTCACCTGGGTGTGCTTCGGCGCGGGACTGACGGGGTGCACGTTGGCGCTGGCGCTCCAGCTCTACACCAGCGTGGTGAGCTGGCCGCTCAACGTGGGCGGCAAGCCGTTCAACTCGCTCCCCGCGTTCATCCCGGTGACCTTCGAGCTGACGGTGCTGTTCGCGGCGCTGTCGACGGTGGCGGCCTTCCTGGTGCGGGCGAAGCTCTTCCCGGGGCGCCGCCGCCCGGTCCTCCCGCGTGTCACGGATGACCGGTTCGCCATCGCGGTGGCGCCGCGCGAGGCCCCCTCGGAACTGGACGCAGCCGAGGACCTGATGCGCCGCCACGGCGCGGTGGCGACGGACCTGCTGGAGGTGGCGTCGTGAAGAAGCTGCACCTGGGCGTGGTGGTCGTGAGTCTGGCCTTCACTGGCTGCGAGCAGGACGAGACGCGGCCCAACTTCGAATACGCACCAGACATGGTGTCCTCCGTGCCCTACGACACCTTCGCGGCGAATCCCGTCACCGTGGACGGCAAGACGCTGCTGGCGCCGGTGAAGGGGACGGTGCCGCGCGGGCACCAGCCGCTGCACCTGGCTGGGGGGCCGGAGGAGGCCGCGAGGGCAGGGCGGGAGTTCCAGAATCCCTATCCCGCGTCGCCGGAGGTCCTGGCCCGGGGCAAGGTGGCCTTCTCGCGCTACTGCGGGCCGTGTCACGGGACGGAGGGGCTGGGAGACGGGCTCGTCACCGCGCGCTTCCCCATGCCGCCGTCGCTGGTGGCGGAGCACGCGAAGCAGCTCCCGGATGGGCAGATGTTCCACATCATCACCCACGGGCAGGGGCTGATGCCGGCCCATGGCTCGCAGGTGGCTCCGGAGGACCGGTGGAAGATTGTCCACTACGTCCGGACCTTGCAGGACCCCGCGCGGACGGCGCGGAAGGACGTGCCATGAGTGCTTCGATGCATGAGGAGGCCGCTGTTTCGACCCGCGGCTTCGAGGTTCCTCCCGCCGTGCGCCGCGCGGCGCAGGTGCTGACCGGCGTGGGCCTGGGCATCCTGGTGGCGGGGCTGGCCATCGCGCGCGAGCGTGCGTTGACGAGCCTGCTCACCAGCGGCTTCTACTTCCTGTGCCTGGGCCTGGGCGGCGCGGTGTTCCTGGCGCTGATGTACGTGGCGAACGCGGGCTGGTTCACCGTGTTCAAGCGCATCCCGGAGGCCTTCTCGGCCTACGTGCCCTGGGGCGCGGTGACGATTCTGGCGCTGCTGCCCTTCGTGTCCTCGCTGTACCCCTGGGCGAAGCCGGGCGTCATGGAGACGGACCACCTGCTGCATGAGAAGGCCGCCTTCCTCAACGTGCCCTTCTTCGCGGTGCGCATGGTGGTGATGCTGGCGCTGTGGACGGGCTTCACGTGGATGCTGCGGCGCATCTCCCTGCGGCAGGACACGGAGCGCTCCACGGAGCTGACCGGGCGCAACGTGACGGTGTCGGCGGTGTTCCTGGTGCTCTTCGCGCTGACCTTCTGTCTGGCCGCGTTCGACTGGCTGATGACGTTGGAGCCGCACTGGTTCAGCACCATCTACGCGCTCTACAACGTGGCGGGGTTGCTGAGCTCCAGCGTGTGCGCCATCACCGTGACGGCGATTCTGCTCCACCGCGCGGGCGCGCTGCCCCAGCTCAACACCAGCCACCTGCACGACCTGGGCAAGCTGATGTTCGGCTTCGCCACGCTGTGGGCCTACCTGTGGTTCTCGCAGTACCTGCTCATCTGGTACGCGAACATCCCGGAAGAGACGGTCTACTTCATCACCCGGCTGCACGGGACGTGGGCGGTGGCGTTCTATGTGAACGTGGCGCTCAACTGGGCGCTGCCCTTCGTGCTGCTGCTGCCGAGGCCCGCGAAGCGCAATCCGTCGCATCTGCTGCGCGTGGCCGCCATCCTCCTGGTGGGGCGCTGGCTGGACCTGTACCTGATGGTGGTGCCGGGCGGGCAGCCTGACGGCGTGGCCCTGGGCGTGTTCGAGCTGGCCGGCTTCGTGGGAATGGCGGCGCTCTTCACGCTCGCGGTGACGCGCACGGTGCGCTCGACACCCATGGTGCCGGTGGGCGACCCGTACCTGGTGGAGAGCCTGCACCACCACACCTGAGTGGAGTTTGAAGAAAAGGGAGCGGAGGATGCCTTGATGGCAGGGCCTCCCCGGAAGCCCGCTCCCGACCGCGACGCCGCCCGTCCTCCTCGACGGGCGGCGTTGCCCTTTCCAGGGGAGGGCTCCGAGTGGCCTTGCTGGGCGATGGCATCGCGGGCCCGTGCGTGCAGGCCCTGTTGATGGGGTGACGCCGCCGGGCTTCCAGGAGGGGCCTCGCAGCCTGGCCCGAATGGGGGACTGCTCACGGGGCATCAGCGCCTGAGCGGGCGCGTCGCAGGAGGCGCGTCTCGGGGGCTCCCTCGGTGCGGCGGGCGAGTGCCGCGGAGAACCGAAGGTGTCCTCCTGCCACCAGCGCTCCTAGAGCGTCGAACAGGTTAGGTCATGCCGCGAGCTGGTAGCGCGCGGCAACCT
>JBKGHI010000193.1:0-17083 GCA_046520405.1 Myxococcus sp. 1LA | reverse complement strand
GCTGCCCGACGCGCAGGACTTCAGCCGGGACATGGTGGCCGCGCACAACCTGGCGCGCGGCCGGGCCCAGCCCGCGCCCAAGCCCCTGCTGCCGCCGCTCGCCTGGTCCAGCGCTGCCGAGCGCAAGGCCGCGTCCTGGGCGAAGGACTGCAAGTTCGAACACAACCCGGACCGGGGCGACTTCGGAGAGAACCTGGCCGCCGCCACGCCCGGCGCGTGGACCACGTCCCAGGTGGTGAAGAGCTGGGCCGACGAGGCCGAGGACTACGACTACCGGCGCAACACCTGCGCGAAGGGCAAGGTGTGCGGGCACTACACCCAGGTGGTGTGGCGCAAGACGGCGTCCGTCGGCTGCGCCACGGTGATGTGCAACAAGAACTCGCCCTTCGGTGCGAAGTTCCCCACCTGGCAGCTCTGGGTGTGCAACTACGCGCCGCCGGGCAACTGGGTGGGTCAGCGGCCCTACTGAGCGCGCAGGGCACGCGCCCTCCAGGGCGGGTGCGTCTGTGGGTGCCAGACACTCGCGAGGCAAGGAGGTGACGGCCCTCCCGCCCGCGGCGGATACTCCGCGCCATGCTCCGCCCCATGCTCCGCCGCCCGTGGCCGCTTGGCCTGCTCGTCTCCGTGCTCCTCACCGGCTGTGGCTCCGACACGCCCGACCCCGGTGATGGCGACGGTGGCGAAGACACCGAGCCGCTGGTGATGACGCAGTTCGACCGCGACATGCTGGCCGCGCACAACGCCGCGCGAAGGAGCGTGACGACCTCGCCGCCGCTGAGCGACCTGACCTGGGACGAGCAGGCGACGCGCACGGCCAGGGCCTACGCCGCCAGGTGCCAGTTCTCACACAACCCCAACCGCGGCGGCCTGGGGGAGAACCTGACCGCCGCCTCGTCCAGCGCCATGGGTGCCCAGGGCGTGGTGCAGGGCTGGATGGACGAGGCCGTGGACTACGACTACGGCAGCAACACCTGCGCGAGTGGCAAGGACTGCGGGCACTACACCCAGGTGGTGTGGCGCAACACGCGCTCCCTGGGCTGCGCCGCCCAGGAGTGCACGGAGAACTCACCCTTCGGACCCAGGTTCCCCACCTGGACCTTGTGGGTGTGCAACTACGCGCCGCCGGGCAACTACGTGGGCCAGCGCCCCTACTGACGCAGGTGCTGGTCCAGGAAGGCCGCCACCTGCTGCCAGGCGCCCGCGGCGGCCTGTTCGTCGTAGCGCTCCCCCGACGGGTTGGCGAAGGCGTGCTCCGCCTCGAACTCCAGGATGTAGTGCCGCACGCCGGCCTCATCCAGGGCCTGGCGGAACGCCTGCACCGTCTCCTGCGGAATGGACGGGTCCTTCGTGCCGAAGATGCCCAGCACTGGCGCCTGGATGGCGGCGAGCTCCCGGGCGTCCGTCACCGGGTTGCCGTAGTAGAGGACCGCCGCGTCCAGCTCCGGGATGGCCATGGCCGTGCGCAGGGACCAGCCGCCGCCGAAGCACCAGCCGATGCTGCCCGTGCGCGGCGCCCGCACCCGCACGTCCTGCTGGAGGAAGGCGTGCGCGGCCTTCAGCGTCTCCTGCGCGCGCGCCGGGTCCACGGCCTTCAAGAGCGCCAGCGCCTCCTCGCGCGTGGTGGCCACCTTGCCGCCGTACAGGTCCACCGCCAGCGCGGCGTAGCCCTCCGCCGCAAGCCGGTCCGCCCAGTGCTTGATGTGCGGGTTGAGGCCCCACCACTCGTGGATGACGATGACGGCGGGCAGCGGCCCCTGGGCGCCCTGGGGCAGGCTCAGGTAGGCCTTGGTGCCGGCCACCTCCACCTCCTCGCCCTTGAGCGAAGGCGGGGCATCCGCGCGCAGCGTGTGCATCGCCTTGAAGGCCTCCTCCGACACGGCGCCCGTGGCGGACGGCTCGCGGAAGACTTCCCGGGCGCGGCCCTGGACACAGCCTCCCAGGAGCAGCGCTCCCATCATCAACAACAGGCCCTGGCGCATGGTGTGTGTACCTCCGGGGGTTGGCCCGCCCCCTTCACGGGGACGCTGGCGGCTTGGGACGATGAAACGCGAAGAGGGCTGGGAGGGACAAATCCCCCGCCAGCCCCCTGTGCGTCCTGCTTCAGCGACGGGTGACTACTTCTTCTCGGCCGCGGAGGGCTTGCCCGCCGGCGGCGTGCCGCCCATGGCCGGCATCTCCGGCGCCTTGACGATCTCCAGCAGCTCCACCTCGAACACCAGGGCCGCGCCACCCGGGATGTTCGGCGGGGCGCCGCGGTCGCCGTAGGCGATGTCGGACGGGCACACGAGCTTGGCCTTGCCGCCCACCTTCATCTTCTGCACGCCCTCGGTCCAGCACTTGATGACGCCCTGGAGCGGGAACTGCGTGGGCTCACCGCGCTTGTGCGAGCTGTCGAACTCCGTGCCGTCCGGCAGCGTGCCGCGGTAGTGCACCTTCACGATGTCCGACGCCACGGGCGACGCGCCCGTACCGGCGGTCAGCTCCTTGTAGATGAGGCCGGACTCCGTCTTCTGGGCGCCCTCTTCCTTCGCGGCCGTCTCCAGGAACGCCTTGGACTTCTCCTTCTCCGCGTCCGCCTTGCGGGTGCTGCGCGCGCGCGCCAGCTCCTGCAGCTTCGGACCGTACGTCTCCAGCTCCACCGCGGGCTTCTCGCCCTTCACCTGCGCGGTGATGCCCGCCTTGACGAACTCCAGCTCCTCCGGAGTCATGTCGAACACGCTCACGCTGCGGCCAATGGACAGGCCGAGCGCGTACAGCGTCTTCTGGTCCTCCGTCTGGGGATTGGCGCTCGCGCCCGGGGCTGCAGCCGCCGCCGGCGTCGCCGAGTCCGTCTTGCCCTGCTGCTGGCAGCCCGCCAGCACCAGCATTCCCGCGACCAGCCACGTCTTCCGCATGTCGTTGCCCTTCCTTGCTTTTTGGAGCGGCAGTGAGACATCGCCGCAGTCAGTTCTGGTGGGCGACTTACTACAGAAATGGCCTGACATCTGGTTCCACCGCACACCGGAAGCGTCCCTGTTCCTGGACGACACCCCGCCCGCCTCCAGGGCGACCGCGCGGACCGCCCCAACAGGTAGTCCATTTCACTACCCCCCGCTGGCCTCCAGGTAGCCGAGCAGCGGCGCCAGCACGGGGGCGACGCGCTTGTAGGCCGCGGTGTCGGCGGGCACGGAGCGCAGCACGCTGGCCAGCCGTTGCCGGCGGCCGGGGGGCGCCACCTCGGACGCCACCGGGGCCACGTAGGTGTGGATGGTGAAGAGGATGGCGCGCGTGCGGGGAAGCCGGGTGAGCGTCTGGCGCTCCAGCCGGAGGAAGCAGCGCTCGCCCGCGTTGTCCGAGGTGATGCCGTCGAACAGGTGCCGCCACTCCGGCAGCGTGTGCGGCTCCAGGTCCAGCCGCTCCGTGACGCTGATGGCCCAGTTGCACCGCGTGACGGGGCGTCCGGGCTTCAAGCCGTCCATCAGCTTCAACGTGGAGGGGCCCAGCTTCGCGTTGAACTGCGGCACCGGGTTGTGCACGGCGAGCAGCGGCAGGCCCAGCTTGTCCCCCAGACACCAGCCGGAGGGAAAGCACAGCTGGCCCGCGACTAGCGGGAAACCCTCACGCGTGCCATCCAGCAGCAGCAGGTCCTCCTGCACGTGCCGGCCAAACCAATCCAACGGCGCCAGCGGCAGGCTCGCCGCGTCTTCCGGCGTGAAGTGCGTCCGCGTGCCCAGCAGCCGGTTGTGCCAGCACCAGCGCGAGCCCTCCACCTCCAGCGCGAAGTGTTCGGGTGATTGACGCGCCATGGCAGGCAGCAGCACCGTCAGCGTCTCCCATTGGAGCGCCTCCGTTCCGGGGCCGCCCTGGAAGCGCGCGGCGTGCCCGCGGTGAGCAGCGCCTCCTTCAACGCCACTTCCTCCGCATAGCGCGGCGCGTCTACTTCGATGAGTGTCTCTTCGGGCCTCAACGCACGCACGCCCAGCGACATTGAAAAGACATCCTGCTCGAAGGGGAAGTAAGGCAGCACCGCGTCAACCTCTCATGAAGGACTGGAGCAATTTATCAACCGTGTTGCAGAACGCATCGCGTCACGAAAAGCATGGATGTTTTTGATGTCTCACCCTTGAGGTTGTCCATCTTCACAGGGAGGATTCGCCTGGTCCTGGCTGCGCCCTGAAGCCCCATGCTCGGGCGCCCGAAGGCGCAGCACTTCCGCAGGAGATACCAGATGCATCCTCTGTCGCTGTCGCGCGCGCCTCGTGCCGTGCTCCTGGCCCTCGTGGGTCTGCTTGCCCTTCCCGCCTGTACCGATGACGACGATGACCGTCCCGACGGGGGCCAGCCGGACTCTGGCACGCGTCCGGACGCGGGCACGGGTGACGCCGGCAGTGACGCGGGCACGCCGGACGACGGCGGCACGGAGGGGGATGGTGGCACCATCGCCTGGCCGCAGGACTTCTCCTGCGAGGGCAAGGAGCAGGAGACGCTGACGTTCAACCCGGGCCAGGAGCAGGAGCTCCAGGACGCGGTGAACGACCTGGCGGACTGCACCACCATCGAGCTGAGCGCGGGCACCTTCACGTTCGACAACGCCATCACCATCCGCGCCAACGGCATCACCATCAAGGGCGCGGGCAAGGGCGCCCAGGGCGAGGCCACCGGCGGCGAGGCCAGCACCGTGCTGGACTTCAGCGACGCGGCGGCGAACACCAACGGCCTGGACGTGGTGAGCAAGCTCTTCACGGTGAGCGACCTGACCGTCTGGAACGCGAAGAAGGACGGCATGCGCATCGAGTCCTCCAGCAACGTGAACATCCAGCGCGTCCGCACCGAGTGGGCCCAGGAGAACCTGGAGAGCAACGGCAAGTACGGCATCTACCCCGTGAAGTCGACGTATGTCCTCGTGGAGGACTGTGAGGCGTACAACGCCGCCGACGCCGGTATCTACGTCGGTCAGACGCAGCACACCATCGTCCGGCGGAACGTGGCGAAGAAGAACGTGGCGGGCATCGAAATCGAGAACACGAAGTTCGCGCACGTCTCGCACAACATCGCCACGGACAACACCACGGGTCTGGTCGTGTTCGACCTGCCGGGCAACCCCATCCGGGGCACGGACGTCTACATCGCCCACAACACCATCACCGGCAACAACCGGCCCAACTTCGCCTCCGTGGAGGCCAGCAGCAGCACCGTGTCCCAGGTCCCCGCCGGCACCGGCACCTTCATCCTGGCGTCGCGCCGGGTGGAGCTGGAGCACAACACGTGGGGTGACAACAACACGGTGGACATCGCCATCCTCAGCGGCCTGGCCATCGAGTCCGACCCCATCCAGTGGTCGGCCGGCTTCTTCAACTACCCCAGCCAGGACATCTCCATCCACGACAACACCTTCACCGGTGGCAGCGGCCGCATGGTGGACAATGGCACGCCGGACCCGGAGCGCCGCCCGCTGGGCGCGCTGGTGGGCGCCGTCTACCAGTACGGCGCCGCGGCCCACGGCGTGACGGGCGTGGAGCACGTGCTGTGGGATGGCATCGACCCGGCGCCTCGCGATGAGAGCCTGGCCAACCCCATCAACATCTGCTTCACCCGCAACACGCTGCCGGAGGGCACGCAGGCCTCGGTGGTGGACTTCGACCTGCAGGCCGTCGGTGGCCACCTCGCGGCGGGCCCCACCCCCGAAAACGCGGCCGCCGCCTGGGGCGAGACGCGCCGCTATAACCAGGACGCCGAGCCCTACAACTGTTCGGGCTTCACCCCGGCCCTGACCATCCGCTGAGTGAACCGGTGAGGAACGGACGCATGCACAAGCCGTTCATCCCCGGACTGGGCCTCGCCGCGGTGCTGGTGACCGCGGCGTTGGCCTCATGCGGGGGTGACGAAGACGGCGTGACGCCCACGCCGGACAGCGGCCACGTGGCCGACTCCGGCAACCCGCCCGCGGACAGCGGCACCCCCGACGCGGGGGACGACGCGGGCTCGGACGACGCCGGCACGGACGACGCCGGCACGGACGCGGGCACACCCGACGACGCGGGCACGCCCGACGACGCCGGGACACCGGACGCGGGGGCTCCCGACGGCACGGTGACCATCCCCAACGCGCTGTCGGGCTTCAACCTCTTCACCGGGACACCCGCGGCGGGCGGGCTCAGGCCGGTGGAGGGGAACGTCCCCTACGCGCTGACCACGCCGCTCTTCTCCGACTACTCGGTGAAGTCGCGCACGTTGTACATCCCGCCGGACGCGCAGGCCCGGTACTCGGCCAACGACGTGCTGGACCTGCCGGTGGGCACCATCATCACCAAGACGTTCGCCTTCCCCGCGGACCTGCGGACCCCGGAGGAGAACGTGCGCGTCATCGAGACGCGCGTGCTGGTGCGGCAGCCCACCGGATGGGAGGCCTTCCCCTACTTCTGGAACGAGGCGCAGACGGAGGCCACCCTGGCCAACGGCGGCCGCGTCGTCCGCGGCGTGCGCTTCATTGGCGAGGACGGCGTGGAGCGGACGCTGGACTACCTGGTGCCCAGCAAGAACCAGTGCCAGAAGTGCCACCATCTCCAGGACGCGCAGGAGAACCAGGTGCTGGTGCCCATTGGCGTGAAGGCTCGCTACCTCAACCAGGACCACGACTATGGCAATGGGCCCGTCAACCAGCTCCAGCACCTGGCCAACCTGGGCCGGCTGACGGGGCTGCCTCCGGTGGACCAGGTTCCTCGCGAACCGAACGCGTTCAACCCGGAGGAGGCCACGCTGGAGCGGCGCGCACGTGCCTACCTGGACATCAACTGCGCGCATTGCCACAACCCGAAGGGGACCGCGGGCACCACCAGCCGGCTGTTCCTCAACGTGGACAACACGGATGAGTTCACGTTGGGCGTGTGCAAGCGGCCGGGCTCCGCGGGGGGTGGCGTGGGTGGTGAGTTCGACATCGTCCCCGGTAGCCACTCGACGTCCATCCTCTGGTACCGCCTGCACACCGAGGAGTCGGGGAAGATGATGCCGGAGCTGGGCCGAGTGCTGCGTCACGACCAGGGCTCACAGCTCATCGCCGACTGGATTGACGCCATGCCGGCGCGGGCCTGCAGATAGGTCCGTTGTCCGACGAGCGGCCCCTCCGTGCCCCGTGCGCGGAGGGGCTTCTCGTTTCCGCACCGTGACGGCCGCGCCGCGTGACAGGGCGCGCGCGTGCCGCATAATCCCGGGCGAATGCCCCTGCCCACGCTGCTCCGGAGCGCGGCGGCCGCCTCCGCGCTCGTCCTGCTCGCCGCCTGCCGCATCGAGTCCGCCGCGCCCTCGGCGGGGCCGGCCCAGGCGCGCGAGGGCACGCCCTCCGGGGACGTCTGGGTCTACACGTCCATGTACCGGCACGTCCTGGACGCGCTGGAGCCGCTGCTGAAGGAGCGGCTGCCCGGCGTCCAGGTGCACTGGTATCAAGCGGGCAGTGAGAAGGTGGCCAGCCGGCTGGAGGCGGAGCGCGCCGCCGGGGCCGTGCGCGCGGACCTGCTGGCCACGTCGGATCCGTTCCTCTACGAGCGGCTGGCGCGCGAAGGCGCACTGCTCCGTTATGCCTCGCCCAACGTGCTCCGGGTGCCTCGCGCCCTGGTGGACCTGGACGCGCGCTACGCGGCGCTGCGGCTGTCCACCATGGTCCTGGTCCACCGGAAGGACGGCCCCCCGCCGCCCGCTTCGTTCGAGGCACTGGCGGAAGGGCCGTGGACGGGGCGCGTGGCCATTGGGGATCCGCTGACGTCGGGGACGGCCTTCACCTGGGCCGTGTTCTGCGACGTGAAGTACGGCGAGTCCTTCTTCCCCGGGCTGCGTCGCCGGGGCGCCATCGTCGCGGGTGGCAACGCGGCGGTGCTCCAGAAGGTGGAGAGCGGTGAGGCGGACGCGGGCGTGCTGCTGCTGGAGAACGCGCTCGCCGCCCAGGCGCGTGGCAGCCCCATCCAGGTGGTGTGGCCCACCGACGGCGCCGTCGTCATCCCCGGGCCCGCGGCCCTCTTCGCGACCACGCCCAACCCCGTGGCGGCCAAGGCGGTGGTGGACGTGCTGCTGTCTCCCGAAGGCCAGCGCATCATCGTGGAGCAGGGCGACATGCACGCGGTGGACCCCAGGCTGGCGGGCCGCGAGGAGAGGCCGGTGTCTCGGAGCTGCTGGAGCGCGCGCGCCCGTGGACGCCCGAGCTGCTCGAACGCGGGCTCACGCAAGGTGGCGCCGTGAAGGAGCGCTTCCGACAGGCATTCTCACAATGAGCAGCGGAACGGCGTCCAAGGCCCGGTGGCTGGGGCTCGGCGTGTGGCTGCTGCCGGTGCTCTGCTTCTCCGTGCTTCCGGTGGGCGCGCTGCTCTGGAGGGGGCTGGGGCCGGCCGGCGCGGAGGGCCTGGGCTGGATGCTCGCGGAAGGCGGGGCGCTGGGGAACACGCTGCGCATCGCCACGGGCGCGGCGGTGCTGGCCTTCGCCGCGGGGACGCCGCTGGCGCTGGTGCTGTTCCGGACCGACCTGCCCCTGCGAGGGGCCTTCACGGTGTTGTTCACCCTGCCCTCCGCCGTGCCCGCGTTCATCTGGGGCATGGGCTGGCTGTCGCTCGCGAGCCCTCGCGCGGGGTACCTCAACCGGCTCCTGGGCGGTGACACCTTCGACATCTACGGCCCCGCGGGCATCGCCTTCGTGGAGGGTGTGTCGGGGCTCCCGCTGGTGCTGCTGGCGGGCGCGGCGGCCCTGCGGCGCGTGGACCCGGCGGTGGAGGAAGCCGCGCGCGTCTGCGGGGCCTCCACGGCCCGGGCGCTGCTGACGACGACGCTGCCCCTGGCGCTGCCCTCGCTGCTGTCAGGCGCGGTGATGGTGTTCCTCATGACGGCCTCGTCCTTCGGCGTGCCGTACCTGCTGGGCGTGTCGGCCTCGCCGCCCACGCGGGTGCTCACCACGCGCATCTATGAGCTGGTGTTGATGGGCGGTGACCAGGGACTGGCGCGCGCCGCATTGCTGGCGACCTCCCTGCTGCTGCTGGCGCCCCTGGCGATGCTGGTGACGTGGGCGCTGGGCCGCGCGGGCCGCGTCCGCCTCAGCGCGGGCAAGGGCCTGTCCTCCCGCCCCTTCCCGCTGGGGCGAGCACGCGGCTTCGTGCTGGGCACGGTGAGTCTGGCCGCCGCGGTGCTGGTGTTGCTCCCGCTGGGCGCCATCCTCCTCACGTCGCTCCAGCGCAGCTTCGGCGCGGCGCTGACCTGGGAGGCGCTGACGCTGACACACTGGTCCGGCGTGCTGCTGGAACCGCGCACGCTGCACGCCTTGGGGCGCAGCCTTTTGCTCGCGGCGGGCGCGGGCGTCCTGGTGTGTGGCCTGGGGCTCGCGGCGGCGGTGCTCCAACGCGGGCTGCGGCGTCTGGGCCCAGGGGTGGAGGCGCTGGCGGTGTGGCCCTACGCGGTGCCGGGGACGGTGCTGGCCCTGGCGTTGCTGCTCGCGTTCTCCCGGGACCTGCGCTTCATCCTGTTGGACCGCGTCGCCTTCGTGCTCGCGCTGGCGCATACGCCCTGGTTGCTGCTCATCGCCTATGTGGCGAAGTACCTCGCGCTGGGCGCGCGCAACAGCGAGGAGGCGCTCGCGCAGTTCGATGCCTCGCTCACGGAGGCCGCGCGGGTGAGTGGCGCGAGCCCGTGGCGCGCCTTCGTGGATGCCCCCTTGCCCCTGCTTCGCCCCGCGCTCACCGCGGCCTTCGTCCTGGCGTTCCTCGCGTGCGCGACGGAAATCACGATGTCCGTCCTGCTCGTGCCCGCGGGGACCGAGGTGCTGGGGACGCTGCTGTTCGAGCTCCAGAGCTACGCGGACCCGCCGCCGCCGCGGTGCTGGCCTGTGCCTTCATCGCGCTGGTGGTGGTGGGGCAGGCCCTGCTCGCGCTCCTGAAGCGGGGCCCCGTGGACACGCGGTGATGGCGGAGGGGGCCGACATCGCCACGAAGCCACTGGCTCCATGGCGATGTCTTCAACACCTGCACGCCATTACATGCACGCGCAGTAGACACCCCGGATGCAGTGTCCGAATCCCTCGCCACAGAAGTAGTCACAGTCCGAGTTGCGCTCACAAACGGACTGCGTGAGCTCAGGAGCGCCCGCCTCGGCCGTGGACGGCATGAACGCCATTCCGAATCCCGCCGTCAGACCCAGCCCCAGCGCCATCAGCATCGCAATTCCATTCTTCTTCATCGCGTGACTCCTTTCGGGGAGCCTCCAGCCTAACGCCTCGCACTGACGCGAAGGCGGCCAATCCGCGCGCCGCGACAACAGAGGTCCTGACACACAGCGGCATGGATGTTCCGAGCCCGCTGCCGCACTCACTCCGCCTGGAGCGTGAAGCGCCAGGGAACCTGCTCCAGGCCGACAGCCCCCGTGAGGGTCAGCACATGGACACCGGAGCGGTCCGCGACGAACCGTCCGGCCCCCATGTTCAACAGCAGGCCGCCGGGCGTCAGGAGCGACACCTGAAGCGCTCCGGCGTCCAGGTCCAGCCGGTATGCACGGCCCGCCTCCAACGCGACGGAGAACACATCCGCGTCGATGGCCGTCTGGACCACCCCCGCCACCGAGGCCGGCAGCGCCAGCGCCTGGGAAGCCCCGCTGTGGTCGCCGTAGTCATCGACGGCCACGTGCTCCAACAGCAAGGAGAACGCGTCCACGCCACCCAAGGGCTGGAACATCATCGCGACAGGCGTCGCGTTCCAGGCGCTGAAGAGGTGGCGGCCGCTGCCCAGCTCCAGGATGCCCACCGCGCCCCGTGGGTTGAAGGACAGGTTCTGGAAGGGCGAATAGGACGCGAGGTAGATGCCACGGTCCTCGGCATGGAAGACAACGGCATCCGTGTCCTGCGGTGTCTCGAAGCGGCCCGTGACGGGGGTTCCCGGCGTGATGAGCGTCGCCGTCTCCGGCGAGTCCCCGTGGTCATCCACCCCCGCATCCACCAAGGTCAGCCAGAAGGAGTGCGCCCAGGGGTCCCCACCCTCCACGAGGAGGTAATGCGTCCCGGTATTCTCCACCCGGGCCCGCAGCCGGCCCGTGTCCGCCAGGGCCACGTTCCACCCGTTCGCATCCACCACCTGGGCCGACCACCGCCCGGCCCCTTCCGTCCGCACCGTGTAGACATGCCCGGCCAGACCGGTGAAGGCGAAGACATCCACGTCCGAACGCGAATGCAGGGTGACCGCCACCGGGACGCCCGGCGTCACGGGCGTGGCGGTCGCCAGCGTGTCGCCGTGCTCATCGAGCCCCAGGTCCTCGAAGCGACAGGTGAGGTCCAACGGAAAGTCGCCGTAATCAGCCGCCAGCCTCACGAGCCACTCCCGCTCGGACGTCGCCTGCAGGCTCACCGCCAGGGGCTCCCCGAACGCGCCCTGCGCCTCATCCACCAACAGGCCGGTCGTGGATTGCAGCGTCAAACGAAGGAAGGGGTTGCGCTTCAACTGCTCGCAAGTGAAGCGGTAGGCATGCTCCCCTCGCGAGCGGAAGGTGAAGACATCCGAGTCAAAGGGCGAGGAGAGCCGCACGGAGAAGGACGTGCCGGAGCCCGCTCCCAGGAAGGTGGCGCCCTCCAGCGTATTGCCATGGTCGTCCACGCCCAGCGACACCAGTTCGTACGTGTAGCGTCCGGGTGAGCTCGCACTGGAGATCTCGAAGTACCAGGTACCCGCGGAGAGCGTGGGGAACCACGACACCGTCGCCCCCTCGACGGTGCCAGGCATGTCATGGGCCGCGCCCCCCACGTCCAGCAACCGAACCCGGCAATCCACCAGCGTCAGCCGTGTGCAGGAGAAGCGGTACATGCCGCCCGTCTGCAAGGTGACAGCGAACAAGTCCCTGTCCCGCATGTCCTCGCGCAGTCCCTCGTCGATGTGGCCCTCACGAGGCGACATGGGGAGCGTCAGCACCGTCGCGCTGTCGGGCGCCCCTCCATGGTCATCCGGCTGCTTGAAGGCCGCGACCGAGCACGGCACGCCCGCGGCCCGCTCCCACGGCCCACATCGGCACATGGGCTGCCCGGCGTTGGAGAAGCAGGTCCCCGCGGTGCACTGCAGCCCCGCGCAGGCCACCTCGTCCCCGGGAATCTCCACGGTGTTGCACGAAGACAGTCCCAGGGCGAGGAGCAGGAGCGCCGGGAGCAACCCCTGCGCCCGGACGGAACACCGTGCCTGCGCCATGCCGTTCCGCCTTCCCATTCAGACCACCCGGTGCTTCCAGGTCCCGCGCCGGAACAGGACGACGGCCACCAGCGCCATCACCGAGAAGGCCACCGAGATGGCCAGGAAGACGCCCACAGGCCCCAGGCCCACGGGACCGGAGAGCACCCACGCCATGGGCAACTGCAACCCCCAGTAGCAGCCGACGTTGAGCAGGGTGGGCGTCGTGGTGTCCCCCGCTCCGTTGAAGGCCTGCGTCAACACCATGCCGAAAGCATAGAACAGGAAGCTGGCGCTCAGGATGCGCAGGGCGAGCACCGCCTCCTTCATCACCGCGGCGTCGCTCGTGAAGATGCCCACCACCGGATGGGCGGCGAGGATGAACAGCAGCCCCAGCGAGCCCAGGAAGACGGCGTTGATGCGTCCCGCCGTCCACACCGCGTGCTCGCCCCGCTCCGGCTTCCCCGCGCCCAGGCTCTGTCCCACCAGGGTGGCCGCCGCGTTGCTCAGCCCCCATGACGGCAGCAGCGCGAACAGCACGATGCGCAGCGCGATGGTGTAGCCCGCCACCGCCGCGCTGCCGAAGGTGGCCACGAGGCGCGCGAGCATCACCCAGCTCGTCGTGCCCACCAGCGCCTGCGCCGTGCCCGCGCCCGACATCCGCAGCATGGCCAGCATCGTCCCGGGCTCCAGGCGCAGGTGCTCGCGCCGCAGCCGCAGCCGCCCCGAGCCCTGCGCCAGCCGGTAGAGCTGATACAGCACGCCGCAGCTCCGCCCGAAGGTGGTGGCCACCGCGGCGCCCATCACGCCCAGCTCCGGGAAGGGCCCCACGCCGAAGATGAGGAGCGGCGCCAGCACGATGTTGATGGCGTTGGCCAGCCACAGCACGCGCATGGCGATGGCCGCGTCCCCCGCGCCGCGGAAGATGGCGTTGATGAGGAACAGCAGCAGGACGCTGCCCACGCCGCCCAACATCACCTGCGTGTAGCGGATGCCGTGCTCCAGCACCCACGGCGAGCCGCCCATCAACGTCATCAACGGCCGCGCGAAGTACACGCCCGCCACCGACACCGGAATGGACAGCACGACGCCCAGCCCCAGGGCCTGCACCGCCGTGCGCGCGGCGCGCTCCGGGTCCCCTTCACCGATGCGGCGGGACACCAGCGCCGTGGCGCCGATGCTCAGCCCCGCGGAGGCCGCGTAGACGATGGTGAGCAGCGACTCCGTCAGCCCCACCGCCGCCACCGCGTCCGCGCCCAACCGGCCGACGAAGAAGACGTCGACGACGGCGAAGACGGACTCCATCATCATCTCCAGCACCATCGGCACGGCGAGCAGGAAGATGGCGCTGCGAACTGGAAGCCGGGTGAGGTCCCGCTGGGTGCCGTGGATGGCCTCCTTCACCGAGGCCCAGAACCCCTGAGGCTCGCTCTCCGGCGAGCCTCCCGCTTCCGCCGGCAAGGGTTCGACCCCGACCGGGGATGTTTCAGACATGCCTGCCTCCGTTGGCGCCCTTCTGTCAGGAAGGCGCAAAGAGGTCCAGGGACGCCAGTCCCCGCTCCGGCTGACGTCTCCCCCTCCGGGCCTCCTCGCGCGGAGAGCGGGCAACCCCTTCTTCAGGGCAAGGCCCACCCCCGCGACCGTCGGACGTTGGACAACCTACCTGCGCCGTCGGGCCGTCGGGCGACGCGACGCGTGGGTGTAGGGTGCCGCGTCAATGGTCATCAGCTTGCCGCACGAAAGTGCGCCCGCGGTGCCTGCCGGGGGGGCCGCGCACTTCAGCCTCTCCAGCAGCGCGCGGGTGCTGGGAACTCTCCACCTGGGTCCGGGAGCCAACATCGCGCAAGGCGCGGTGGTGCGCTCTCACGAAGGCGCCGTGCGGTTGGGCGCTGGCTCGGCCGTTTTGGAGAACGGGGTCATCATCGGAATGCCACAGCATCCCGTCACGGTGGGAGAGCGTACCTTTCTCGACCACCGCAGCGTGGTGCTGGGCGCGGAGGTCGGCGCGCTCTGCGACGTGGGAGGCGGCTCCATCCTCATGCCAGGCGCGCGAATCGGAACGCGCTGTCTGCTGGGGGAAGGAACGCTCATTCCCGCGGGCACGGTGGTGCCGGACGACTCCGTCGTCGTGGGCCGCCCCGGCCGCATTCTCCGACGAACCACCGCGGATGACTTGGAACGGCTCCGGAAGCGGCGCGGCGGAAGCCTCGACCTGCCGGGCCAGCCACTCACCGCTTTCTCCGCGAGAGATCGCGCAGAGGACGCTCCCATGGGACAGCTCTATACGTTTCGCGACAAGCACCCGCTGGTGCACCCCACCGCCACCCTCTTCTCCTCGGCCGAGGTGACGGGGGACGTCATCATCGGCCCGGGCTGCATCATCGGGCCCGGGGTCAAAATCCTCGGGGATGGGAATGGCCCGCTGCGCATTGGGGCGGGCGTGCAGGTGCTGGCCAACACCGTGCTGCACCGGCTGTCGGACCACGCGCTGACGCTGGAGGACGGCGTCATCATCGGCCCGGGCTGCACGGTGCATGGCAGCCACGTGGGCGCGAACACCGTGGTGGAGCCGGGCGCCATCCTCTGTGACGGGACGCGACTGGGACGCGGCAGCTTCGTGGGCGCGGGCAGCCTGGTGAAGCAGGGCAGCGCCTTCGCGGATGGCGCGCACGTGGAGGGCTTCCCAGCGACGCAGACCGGCACGCTGGCGTCGCTGCCGCCGGTGCCCCGCTGGGCGCTGCGGCCAGAGGACCTGCCGGGCCTGCGGCGCATCGGCTGACGCGGGCCGAGGCCCGCTAGCGCGGCTTCTCCGACTGCCGGAGGGCCGCGCTCAGCGTCCCCATGGCATGGAACGCCAGTCCCATGCCCCAGCCGATGGCGGGGTACTGCACCCACCAGGCCGACCCGGAGGCCAGGTCGATGAGGGTGAGCCCGCCAATGACGATGGTGTAGCTCGTCGCGTGTGACGCAAGGCCCAGGTAGGCCCTGCGCAGGCGGCGCTTCGCCTTGTCGCGTCCCGCGCGCCCGGCAATCACGCTCTCCACGGCGGCCTCGCTCACGCCCATCTCCCGGGCCATGGCCAGCAGGTCCTCCCGGGTGAGCGCGCGATCCACGTCCTTGCCGGCCAGCGCGCGGGTCGTGGCCTCACGAATGATTTCCGCGGCCTCTTCCTGGGAGAAGCTCGGAGGTGCGCTGCGCTGCCGTGTGTCCGCCATGGGACGTGGACGCTAGCGCGGCGACCCCGTCACGAAAAGAGAAGGAATCCCGCCACCCCCGTTCTCGCTGGCGTCTCACGTGATTTCACAACAGCGAAGGGGAATTCATGCTGCGTGGCATTCGCAGGTCCATGTTCTGTGCGCTCGGCCTCATGGCCGCCGCGTGTGGTGGTGAAGGTTCGCGCCCCCAGGGGGAGCCTCCCGTCCAGGTCGTCCCGGAGGCGTGGCTGGGTGAGGCCGCGGGTGCCGAGCTCCCGCACCTGGAGGCCCTGGGCGATGTCGAGATGCTGCAGGGCGTGAACGCGGAGGCGTTGTTCCGCGAGGCCGCGGCACGTCAGGCCGAGGGCGGCACGCGCGCCGCGGCGGAGGCACCGGCCCAGCCGTCCACGGAGCTCTCCTTCATTGGCATCGACGTGAAGAACAACAAGGCCTACCGCCTGCGCACCGACGCGGCCAACCTGGGCCGCGTGGCGGAGGAGCTGGCGCGGCGCGGGCTCAACGCGGCCTCGCGCGGCACGTTGGACGACGCGCGCCTGGGGCCGGTGAACAGCGATGAGGCGCTGCGCTCCGACACGGTCTCCGGCCAGACGTGGAGCAACGGCGTGGACACGCGCATCCGCATGGGCCTCACGAATGGCTATGCCACGGACTCGTGGCCCTACCGGACCATCGGACACCTGAGCGCCGGTTGCTCGGGCGCGCTCGTGGGCCGCCGCGTCGTCGTCACCGCCGCCCACTGCGTCGTCAGTGCGTACAGCGGGTGGAACCCCATCTTCAACACCTTCACCGCCCGCCGCGACGGCGCCAGCGCGCCGTGGGGCGTCCAGGACGCCATCTGGTACTGGGTGCCAGAGGGCTACATCAACGGCTCCTGCAACAGCGTCGCGAGCTGCAACAAGCACGACGTGGCCATCATGGTGCTGGCGGACAACTTCCCCAACGGCCACCCGGGCTGGATGGGGCACTGGAACGCGACCACGGACACGCTGAAGACGTGGTCCTCGTACATGCGCGGCTACCCTGGCTGCGGCCATGTGGCAGCCCCCGCGAACTGCACGGCGCGCACGCTGTACGGCGATACCAACCTTTGCAGGACGGGCAGTGCCTACAGCCCGGACGCGGACGGCTGGCACCAGGAAATCGAGATTGGCTGCGACGGAAGCCCGGGCCAGAGCGGCTCGCCCATCTACTCGTATGACGCGCCTGTCTCCGGCCCCGTCGTGGTGGGCCAGTACAACCAGTACTACTGCGACGCCACGGGCTGCGCGGGCAACGCCTTCCCGAACCGGATGGGGCACCTGACGCCTTCGTGGAACAACTCCATCAGCTACTTCAAGTCGCTCTATCCGTGAGTGACGCTCAGGGGCGCGCGTCCGAGGCAGGGGCGCGCGTCCCCGGGTCCGTAATGAAGCGTAATGAAGGGGGATGAATGGCTCCCGGAAGCCCCCCGTCAGAAGGTGCAAGACGACGAAACATGGCCACGGCGGCCAGGAACGGGAGGCAGTCATGCGTGGAAAGATGATGCGGGTGCTCGTGGTCATCGCGATGTCCGTCGGAAGCCCGGTCCTCGCTCAGAGCGCGCACGGCGCCTCCGCCATCCAGCCGCCCGGCGGCACTTCGGCCCGGAGCCACAGCGGCAGCATGGAGTCGGCGCGGCAGCGCGCGGAGCGGGAGCGGTTGGAGCGCGAGCGGCAGGCCCGGCTGGAGCGGGAACGGCAGGAG